>JAZLLJ010000021.1:0-5113 GCA_045598065.1 Acutalibacteraceae bacterium | reverse complement strand
ACCGCCGCCGCCGTAACGACGGGATTTGATCCAACCGACATCTTGGCCGGAAGCGTTGGTAATGCGGTTGTAGTTGGAGTCCACAATTTCGTAATACTCCGCGGTTTCGCCGATATAGTAGCCTTCGCCCTCGTTGACGATGAGCTGGAACTCGTTAGTGTCGTCCACGCGTTTCGGGATAAGGCTCGGAATGGGAAGCGCCGATTTCGGCACGATGATCGAGCAGGCACGCGACCAGTTACTCATGCCCTGCGTACCTTGCGAACGCACACGGATGATGTGTTCGCCGGGGGCAAGACCTTGTAAGCGCGCATTCGGCTCGCCCGGCGCAAAGGAGTAGTACGCCTCGGTGTTTTGGTTCAGTTGGGGATTGTTGTCGATTTCCAGATAGTAGTCGACAGCGCCTTCCACTTCCGGCCACCACACAACAACCTGGGATTGGTTGTCGGGGTTGATATACAGGTGGTCTTCGTCCGGAAGCAGCTCCGGCACGCCGACACAGCACATACCCTCGTAGCTCCAGCAGCTGGTTTCGCCGGAGTTTTTGGCGCGCAGCTGCACGGTGTGCTGACCGATCGGAAGACCGGTCACCTGGTAGCCACTCGTCACGTTGGAATAGACCTGACCGTCAAATTTCAAATCATAGGCGGTCGCACCGGAAACCGGACTCCACGTCACAGTGACGTTGCCACCGTCGATTTCGGTGACCGGAATCGGGTATTCGAGGAGGCCATGGGCTTTCTGCCAGTTCGGGTATTCGAGCGGAGTGACGAAGTCTTTGTTCGGCACGTCCTCACGATACTCATACTCGTCGCCCGGCAGTCCCAGCTCGCGCATCCGCGCCGCTTGGGCTTCGGTCAAGCCCAGCTTTTCCAAATGGGCGGCATATTCCTCGGGGGTTTCTTCTTTGGGATTCGGGATCGTCTGGTAATACGGAATGATCGTACAAGAGTCGATGTAGGTAAGGCAAGTGTCGTAGTCCGGCGTACCTGCCCAACCGGTATAGCGGTTTTCGCCTGCCGGGAACAAGTCGCCTTTGCCGCTGTTCACCGGGAACCAGTCGGCAATCCAGAAACGGGTACCGCGATACGGGGTGTTGATACCGTAACCGCCGTCCTCATAGTATTTGCCGAGTTGAGTCTGACCGGCGGCATACAACAAGTCGTCCGCTTGGCCGGCGCACCATTTTTCGCTGTCGTTCATATCATAGGTGTTGACCATGACACCGTCGATATACCACGTAACAGAGGAACGGCCGGTGGTTTTATCCACCGATTTGCCCGCCTTCATATCCGCCTCGGACATATAGGCGTGGGATTTATACGGGTCTTCTTTATCGCTGACCGAACACCACACATAGGTGAAGGTGTGGTACTGGCCGTCGGCAATGCAGAGCGTCGGGTCGTTGTCCGGGTTGGAACGGCGGGAGAATTCGCCGCCCTCGCCCGGGCGTTTACCGCCCCAGCAGTTGGAGCGGAGGATATTCAAGGTAATGGCATCGTCCGGACGGTTGTCGTTGTAGGCGGACGGGAACTCCCAGTCAATCTCGGAGTTGCGGACGTTACCATGCAGGTTATGTTCCGTCGCAGCAGTGCCGTCATAAAACTCGTCGTCACCCTGCATATAGCCGATGTAACTAAACGACCAGAACGCGCGGCAGACACCGAGCGTGTTTTCAATCTTCGCCACAACCTCGTATTCGCCGGAAGCGAAGTACGGGCGGGTAACGATACCGGCGCCGACACGTTTGATCACGCCGCCGGAACCTTTGACGTTGCCCTCATAGCGCTCGCCGTGGGATTCGAGGAGGACACAGGTGCGCTCCGTACCATCCGGTTCTACATCGGTCACCATCGACACGTTTGCCGCGGCCAAACCGCCGTTGTCGCCGCCCCAAGCGGTGGCGGAAACGAGCCATTTGTGCAGGTCGAGCGTCGGGTCGTCAAATTCATCCGTAAACGGGTTGGTCTTGGAATACAGCACGCCGTTCTCGTCGTACGGAAGCGTGACAACACCTTCCGGTGTGGAGCACCACTCGTTGCCGTTGGCGGTAATGTTTACGTTGTCGAGGCACACGCTACCGGAAGCGCCTTTGTAGATAGACAGCTTCACGCTGCCGTATACGTAGTCCGCACCGGTTTTGAACGTCACCAGGTTGACGTTTTTCCACGATTGGGAAATCGTGAAGTTCGTCGAACCGGGAACAATCGTCACTTCGCCGGTGGAGTTGACAAAGTTCGCATCCAGCGGCAACGCATCGCCCTTGATGTCCGCCGTGAGGCTATACGTCGAGTGCGGCGCAAGCGCGATGTGGATAAAGTCAAACACGGCAAGACTGCTGTCCGACGGGGACGACGTCATCTTTAAGCCGTAGTTGCCGGTATACGCCGCCTCTGAACAGATGGTGGCATTCGCCAGCGGACTCCACGTTTGCGGAACCAAAATCGGATCGGGATTCAGGTTACGCTGGACCTCGTCTTCGCTTTCAAAGTCGCCGTTGATGATAAGGTTCTTTCCTGCCGGTGCGAGAGTTTGCAGTTTCGGACGAGCCGCAACCGAAAGCTCCAACACACTCAACGAAGAGACCACCATCGCCAACACGCAAATCCACGCGAGACTCTTTTTGATCGTTTTCATGGTTGATTTCTCCTTGAAATAGATGTGATAAAGAAGGCCCTCATACTGTAAATAAAATATTACTATATACATATATAAGGACACGGATAAAATTATACAATAAAGTCAATTTTTTGTCAATATAGTTTCCGATTTTTGTGCAAACCGCTGAAATTATGGAGAAAAAAAGAGCAACTCTCTCAAAAACAACCGTTTTGAGAGAGTTGCTTATACTTTTAGGTGGTTTTTGCTGTCCTTTTGTGTAAATTCAGCCGTCTGCAGGGGTGAGTTTCGCAGATTTGAACGCCGATTGCGCCGGCTTAAACAACAAAAACGTCAGCACAGCATTGACGCCGCCCTTCATCAGGTTAAACGGCAAAAACGCCGACCACAGAAGCGGTACCACGTCTGCTCGCGGTGTCGCCATATACAATGGCACGACGAGGTAGTTCCAAAGGAGCATGGTCACGGTCATCACGAAAACGCCGACCACCAAACCTACTGCCACGCGAACGACTGTTTTTTTCTTGCGACAAAGGAGTGCGACGGGAAGCAAAAACGCAAGGCTCGACAACACGTTCATGAGAAAACCCCAAAGCCCGGTGCTGCTTACGGTAATCATTTCCACAAACGCCACCGCCACGGTTGCCAAAATTCCGGCAACCGGATCCACAAGCAACGCGATGAGCGCGAGCAACACGTCTTTCGGCTCGTAACTCAAAAAAAGCACGACCGGGATTTTTAAAAACACCATGGCGACGTAGGCCATCGCCGTCATCATGGCAACGACACACAGCCGCAGCGTTTTGTTATACTGTTTCGTTCGCATTTTTGTCACCCCTTTTCTACTGTATGCAATAAAAAACGCCCCTGCGAAACCTCGCAGGGGCGCAAACGTACAAAGACGCTTGTTCTTCTATCATCCGGACTGTACCGTCGGCTTTGGAATTTCACCAAATCGGCCGCTTGCGCGGTTCGCGGGCTTTACCGCCGGTGGGGAATTTCACCCCGCCCCGAAGAACTTTTTGTAGCCTAACAGAAAGCATCAAAACCCGTTTTGCAGGCGGCTCTCCGGCTATCGCTTCACTGGAAATTACAGCTCGGCGAAGTATTTGATGGTGCGGACCATCTGGCTGGTGTAGCTGTTCTCGTTGTCGTACCACGAAACGACCTGCACCTGATAGGTGTCGTCGTCCACTTTGGAGACCAAAGTCTGGGTAGCATCGAACAGGGAGCCGAAGCGCATGCCGATGATGTCGGAGGAAACGATCTGATCCTCGTTGTAGCCGAAGGACTCGGTCGCCTGAGCTTTCATCGCGGCGTTGACAGCGTCAACGGTGATGTCTTTGCCTTTGACAACAGCGGTCAAAAGGGTGGTGGAACCGGTCGGAGTCGGGATGCGCTGGGCAGCACCGATCAGTTTGCCGTTCAGAGCCGGGATAACCAAGCCGATGGCTTTGGCAGCACCGGTGGAGTTCCGCACGATGTTGCAGGCACCGGCGCGGGAGCGGCGAAGATCGCCTTTGCGCTGCGGACCGTCAAGAAACATCTGATCGCCGGTGTAGGCGTGCACGGTGCACATAATACCGGAAACGATCGGGAAGTTATCGTTGAGGGCTTTCGCCATCGGCGCGAGGCAGTTGGTGGTGCAGGAAGCCGCGGAGATGATGTTGTCCTCTTTGGTCAAAGTGGTGTGGTTCACGTTGTAAACGATGGTCGGCAGATCGTTACCGGCCGGAGCGGAGATAACGACTTTTTTGGCGCCGGCGTTGATGTGAGCCTGGGCTTTCTCTTTGCTGGTGTAGAAACCGGTGCACTCGAGCACGACGTCCACGCCGATTTCGCCCCACGGGCAGTTATTGGCGTCAGCCTCTTTATAGATGGTGATTTTTTTGCCGTCCACGACGATGTTATCTTCGCCGGCTTCGACGGTGTGTTTGCCCTCGCCATAATAGCCGAGGAAGGAACCTTGGGCGGTATCGTATTTGAGCAGGTGAGCGAGCATCGCCGGGCTGGTCAGGTCGTTGATGGCGACGACTTCGTAGCCGTCCGCTTCAAACATCTGACGGAACGCCAGGCGGCCGATACGGCCAAAACCATTGATAGCAACTTTAACAGACATAGTAATAAACCTCCTAAAAATTTAGTTCGCTTTATTATATCCCGATTTCCAAAACTTTTCAAGGGCTTTTTTGAACTTTTTCGTCGAAACTGACCACTATTGGCGGTATCTGCAAAACTCTCGACCGTTTGTGCAAAAAAGAGCGTGCCCAAAGGCCGGGAGTTCTTAAGGAATGTGTTGTTTCTCGCCTAAAAATTCCCGTCTGCATTGTTTCAAAAGCCCGTAAGGCGTCATCCTTACGGGCTTTTTCAACTTCCCAGAACGAAAATTTTTATCGGCTACGAAACCGCGAAGCGCCTTAAAACACAGATTTTGGATGAAGAACGCGAAAACCCGCCTCGACTATACTGGCGTATAGCGAGGCGGTTTGACAAT
>JAZLLJ010000020.1:0-9530 GCA_045598065.1 Acutalibacteraceae bacterium | reverse complement strand
AACCGGCACAACCAGCTCAGCCCGTGAAACCGGCGCAACCGGCGCAACCCGTGAAACCGGCACAACCGGCTCAGCCCGTGAAACCGGCGCAACCGGCGCAGCCCGTGAAACCGGCGCAACCGGCTCAGCCCGTGAAACCGGCGCAACCGGCGCAGCCCGTGAAACCGGCGCAACCGGCGCAGCCCGTGAAACCGGCGCAAAAACCGCTGACGGCCTATCCCCGTCCGGTCAAACCCACCGCTCCGGCAACGTCTCCCGTGCCGGCCGTCGCGCCGTCTGCAAAATCGAAAGATACTCCGGCCACTGAGACAGCTCAGCCCGTCGTCGCTTCGCCGAAAGCTTCCTCCGCACCCCGTAAAAAGAAGAAAAAGAAAAAAGATAAGTGGATTTGGCGCTTCCTCGGCGGCATCCTGCCGAAAAAAGGCGACGGCGCTTTAGAGTTGATTCGCAAAGGCGTCTGCATAGTCGCCATACTCGTGTTGGCAGGAAGTTCCTGCGTTTTGCTCAACGATTTCGTACTGGTCCCTGCCGGCGGCAAACAAATCCATTCCAGCACACTTTCCCTCAAAAACGCGCCGCCTCCCGAGGATAGCGGAGATTCCTCCCACTATCCCAAAGATATACTTGATGAATTCAAAAACCTCTACGATGCCAACAACGACACCATCGGATGGATTCGTTTCCCCTCCACCTACGCATATTGGAGCGAGGAGTTGGGCGGCGAAGGCTACGTTGTGGTACAATCCGAGGACAACGATTATTATCTCCATCGGGATTTCAAAAAAGGTGACGACCGCAACGGTACTATCTTTATGGATTACCGCTGCAACTACAAATCCAAAGAAGCCGCTGAGGAGTGTCCCATTACCATTCTCTACGGGCATAATATGTACAGCGGCCAAATGTTCGCCAGTGTCAACAAGATTTTGGACCACGTAGATATTGCCAAATCCGCTCCTATCGTAGAATTTGACTCCTGCTACGGCAAAGGGAAATACAAAGTCTTCGGCATCATCAGTGACGACACCTCCGAAGAAAACGCCTACAATTTCCTGCAAACCCAATTTAACACCGACGAAGAATTCCAAGAGTATATCCGCCAAATTAAAAACCGTTCCTGGTATGACTATACCGGCATGGACAGCATCAAACGCAGTGACAAGATTTTGGTGCTGTATACGTGCAGCAACACCTATCAAACCACCATGGGCAAAGAGGGACGCACCATTTTGTTCGCCCGTAAGATTCGCCCCGGCGAAGACGAAACGGTGGATTCTTCCACCATTTCGGTGAACGAGGACAAACAGATGCCTCTCCAATGGTACCGCAACAATGAGTTGGAAGTGCCTGCGGATCACTACTCGAACAATACTGCCGAATAAGCGACGCATCGTCCCGAAAAGAGGATTTCTATGAATGTGAACCAAGAACTGATTTTAATCAAAAACGGCGAACTGGCATTAAAAGGCCTCAATCGCAACACCTTTGAATCGATTCTGTGCAAAAATCTCCGTCGCAGTCTCAAACATGTAGGTGATTTTGAAATTCAAAAATCCCAATCAACCATCTACGTATTCCCCAAAACCGACGATGCCGATTTAGATGCCGCGTGTGACCGCGTTGCCAAAACGTTCGGTATCGCCGCCTATTCCCGTGCGAAAATGGTGGAAAAGGATTTGCCAACCATTTGTCGTGCGTGCGCGGAGTATTTCAAAGAATCGCTCAACCTCGTATCCACGTTCAAAGTCGAGGCAAAACGAGCGGATAAGCGCTTTGCTCATCCTTCGCCCGAGATTTGCGCCACGGTAGGCGAAGCTTTGCTTAATGCGTTCCCCCATTTAAGCGTTGACGTACACAACCCGGACCTCACCGTTGTGGTGGAAATCCGGGATTTCGGCGCGTTTATCCATGCCCTGCAATTACCGGGCGCCGGCGGTATGCCCATCGGCACCGGCGGCAAATGCGGTCTGCTTCTTTCCGGCGGAATCGACTCTCCCGTCGCGGCCTACATGATGGCCAAACGCGGCATCGAACTGTGTGGGATCCACTTTGCCTCTCCGCCGTATACCAGCGAACGCGCCGAACAAAAAGTGGTGGACCTTTTGGAAAAACTCACCCCGTACACCGGTTATGCCGAGCTGCACGTGGTGCCGTTCACCCATATTCAAGAGGAAATTCGCGACCATTGCCCCGAAGACCTCTTCACACTCATTATGCGCCGCTTTATGATGCGCTGTGCCACCCGTCTTGCCAAAGAACGTCACTGCGAGGCACTCATCACCGGCGAAAGTGTCGGCCAGGTTGCGAGCCAGACGATTCCGGCCATGGCGTGTACCGAAGCGTGTACCGATTTACCGGTATTTCGTCCGTGCATTGGGTTAGACAAAGAAGAAATCGTCACCATATCCCGTAAAATCGGCACGTTCGAGATTTCCATCGAACCGTACGAGGATTGCTGTACCGTCTTCACACCGCGTCATCCTCGCACTCGCCCGAAACTGTCTATGTTGGAAGAGGCAGAAAAACAGTTGGACGTGGACGCGCTCGTAGAAGAAGCGCTCGCCGCCTCCTATCGCCGCAAAATTCTTTATTAAGCCTCGATTATCCAAATTCTTTAAGGAAGGAGTTGTCACCGTGAGCATCACCCGACGCATCGGCGTTTTCGGTCTGCCTATCGAGGATGTGGCCTCTCGCCTTTCCGACCGATTGTCGGACGAAAACCCCCACGTTTCTTTGATCAACGAAAAAAACGAAGTATCCGTTTTGCTCACCGCCGATGACAACTCCGCTTCCACCGTGGCGGCATTGGACGATCTTACAAACTACGTCCGTGACCGCCTCGGCATTTTTGTTTACGGCGTGGGCACTCCGGATTTGCAACACCGTGTGGTGTCTCTACTAATGGAAAAAGGCAAAAAAATCGCTACCGCCGAATCCTGCACCGCCGGCATCCTTTCGGGAAAACTCACCGAAGTGAGCGGCGCTTCCGCTGTTTTCGACTGTGGCATCACCTCGTATTCCAATGAAATCAAACACTCGGTCTTAGGAGTTCCCACCGAACAGATGGAGGAACACGGCGCCGTTTCGGAAGAAGTCGCCGCCGCTATGGCAACCGGCGTCCGCCGTTTAAGTGACGCCTCGTTCGGCATCGGCATTACCGGCGTGGCCGGCCCTACCGAAAGCGAGGGCAAGCCCGTCGGCACCGTCTATATCTCTTTGGCCGATGACAAACGCGTTTGGGTGAAAAAAATCGAGCACCAAAACGCCGACCGCGAAGAAGTTCGTCTGTTTGCGGTGATGACCGCACTGGACCTCGCCCGTCGCTATTTAGAAGCGCTCCCCGGCATTATGGCCGGCGTAAAATTGCTTACACCGCCCTCGTCCGAAACGATGGTGTTTCCGGTTGGCAAGGTCAAAAAGCGCAACTTCTTTTCGCCGCTTTTTCCGCGACGTTCTCAAGGCAGAGCCGCCCTTTTCCGTGCCCTCGCCATTTGGGCGTTTATCCTCATTTTTCTCGCCGTCTCCGCCTATTGTGTCTATCGGTTCGTCTACCGTCCTCTCCACAACGAACAGATTTACGACCGATTGGAGCTGCTCTATGATGCCGCTCTTGCCGATCCGCCGACCGTTGTCGACACCTCCATCTATCCCGAGGGAATGCTCTCTCGTTTTTACGCGTTGTATGACCAAAACCCCGACATTCGCGGATGGCTTATGGTTGACGGTACTTCCGTCAGTTACCCGGTTATGGACAGCCGCCACAGCGACTATTACGCCGTCCACGATTTTGAGTTGCAATCCTCGGAATACGGCGTACCGTATTTTGATTCCTCCGCCGATTTTTCCGATGCAAAGGCGAAAAACCGTGCGCTGACTATTTATGGCAACCGCGCCGGCAAAGACCAGATGTTCTCACCGCTTTTGTCCTACAATCAAGCCACGTTCTACGCCGGTCATGAATATCTTTCTCTTAACACACTTTTCTCCGAAGATCGGTATCGTGTCTTTGCCGTCTTTGCCGCTGACAGCGCCAACGACAACGAGGATTTCGATTACACCGCCGTCCCCGAAGATCAAAAAGCGTTTAAAACCTACGCCAACGAATTGGCGGCACGTTCCTTTTATAAACTTCCCCAAAAATTACAATATCAAGACGAATTACTGTTCTTGTCGGTAGACGATCCCACCGAGGACCTCCCCGAGAGACGGCTGGTGATTGCCGCTGTAAAACTGGATTCCGGAACACCGGAAAATGCGTTCAAAGTGAAAGTTAACGAATCGGTAAAAGAACCACACTCCTCCAAAAGCAACACGGAAGAGGTTCCCACCACCTTGTCTGTCTCCGACAGGATTTCCCGAAAAAGTAACCACACCACCGAGGAGACGACGGCGCCTTCCGATAATCCGCCGGTACCGCCGGTGCCGACAACGAAAGCCACCGCAAAGCCGACAACGAAAGCCACCACGAAGACAACCGCAATGCCCACGACGGCTCCCACCACAGCACCGACCACCACACCAACCACCGCTCCTACAACAGCGCCGACCACGGCTCCCACCACCGCTCCTACAACGGCGCCGACCACGGTCCCTACCACCACTCCTACCGAGCCGACAACAGATTTTGAATGATTTTTAAGTTTTCCTTGACAAGCTGATATCAAAATGATATCATATCTACGAAAGGAGGGCATTTGTATGCTCAACATCCAAAATTTGACCAAACGTTACGGCAACACCGTAGCGGTGGACGACCTGACTTTACGCATTTTGCCCGGCGAACTGTACGGCTTCATCGGCCACAACGGTGCCGGTAAAACGACGACCATTAAGGCATGTTGCGGTATTTTGGATTTTCAGGAAGGAGACATCCTCATCGACGGTATTTCCGTCAAAGAAAATCCGCTCGCCTGCAAAGCCAAAATCGCCTATTTGCCGGACAACCCGGATTTGTATGAATTTATGACCGGTATCCGCTATCTGAACTTTATCGCGGACGTTTTCGGCATCCCCTCGGATGAACGAAAAAAACGTATTCGCGACCTCGGCAACCGCTTTGATTTAACCAAAGATTTGGCGCAACCCATTTCCGCCTATTCCCACGGTATGAAACAAAAACTGGCGATTATCTCGGCATTTTTGCACGAGCCGAAATTGCTCATCATGGATGAGCCGTTCGTCGGGCTCGATCCCGTCTCTTCCCACGAACTGAAAGTGCTGATGCGCGAACTGTGCGACAAAGGCGGCGCGATTTTCTTCTCTACCCACGTATTGGAAGTCGCCGAAAAGTTGTGTGACAAAGTCGCCATTATCCGCGGCGGCAAACTCGTCCGTTCCGGCACGATGGAGGAGGTCAAAGGCGACGACTCCCTCGAAGACGTGTTCCTCGAATTGGAGGCGGACGAATGATGCTGAAAGCCCTGCTTAAAAAGCAGTTTTCCGAACTGCTTTACAGTTATATGAAGCGCGGCGTGGCAAAACCTGACGAAAAAGGCAACGGCAACAAAGGCAAACTCGCCTTGTTCGCTCTGCTGATGCTGTACGTCGTCGGCGTATTCGTTTGGATTTTCTACGGCGTGATGAAAGAGCTGTGTCCCGCCCTTTGCGCCTTCGGTCTGCAATGGTTGTATTTCGCTTTGGCAGGAATGCTTGCCACCGCCCTGGCCATCATCGGCAGTATTTTCCTTGTGCAGTACCAACTGTATGAAGCAAAAGACAACGAACTTTTGCTTTCCATGCCTATCCCCACGTCCTATATCATGTTTACCCGTCTGCTGGCGCTGTATATCCAAAACTTTTTCTTTGAAGCGCTGGTGTTTGCGCCTGCCATCGTGGTATACGTGCAAACAGGGCAAGCCCACTTGGTCGCTGCCGTCATCAGCAGCGTGATATTGCTTTTCTTAATGCCTCTCTTTTCGCTGGCAATCACCTGCGTGCTCGGTTGGCTTGTGGCCCTCTTGTCCTCGCGGATGCGCCACCGCAACCTGTCGGTCATCATATTCTCGCTCGCTTTCATTGTCGGATACATCTATGTGTACACCCAATTCCCCAAGTTTCTCGACAGTATTCTGAAAAACAGTACCGACATCAGCGATGCCGTCCACAGTTATGTTTATCCGTTCTATGAGCTCGGCCGCGCCGGCACCGGAAACATCGGCGCTCTGCTGATGTTCCTGCTCATTACCGCGGTCGTGTCGGGGCTTGTGTTCCTGCTTCTCAAAGTCAACTTTGTGAAACTCGCCACCACCAAACCCAACGAGAAAAAAGCGGTCTATAAAGAAAAAACCGTCCGCGCTTCCTCGGCAGATTCCGCCCTCTTGAGACGTGAAGCACTCCACTTTTTCAAAAGTCCCGTATATTTCCTGAACGGAGCACTGGGCTCTATGGCTATGCTTCTCGGCGCGGTAGCGATTGTTTGGAAACGTCAGTCGTTGTCGAATCTTCTGCCCCTCCTTATTCCGAACGAGCCGAAATATGACGGCCTAATCGAACTGATACTGGCCATCATCGTGTGCTTTGCCTGCACGTTGAACGCCATCACCGCTCCCTCTATTTCGCTTGAAGGCCGTTCGATTTGGATTGCTCAATCGTTGCCCATATCTGCCGAAAAGGTGTTGTGGGCGAAACTTCGCCTCCACTTTTGGGTAAGCGCACCTGCCGCACTGTTGTTTGTCGGCGCATTCGTCTACGTACTGGACATCAGCGGCAAAGGTCTTGCTTTGATGATTCTTACTCCGATTTTGTATATTCTTCTCTCCGGCTTGATTGGACTGGTATGTAACCTCAAAATGCCAAGCCTCAAGTGGAACAACGAAGCCTATGCCATCAAGCAGAGTTTCTCGGTGCTGCTCGCCATTTTCGCCTGCATCGCACTGCTCGGCGGAATGATTTTGGCAACGCGATTCCTTTTAGATTCTCTCCGTCCGGTCGATTTGCTCCTGATTTTTGATGCCGTGATGACGGCGCTTTGCCTCATCCTCACCCAATGGCTGCGCACTCGCGGCGCCAAGATTTTCAGCACTCTTTCCTAAATTACTACAACAAAAAGGCGTTGGTCTTCCTCCAACGCCTTTTTATTATGTCTTTTTTTATTTTCCCAATTCTTTGAGCGTCGGGAACCCTTTATCCCTCGCGTTCAAAAGCATTTCTTCCACCGGGATTTTCGGCCATTCGATGCCCACGTCCGGATCGTTCCACAAAAGGCCGCCCTCGTCTTCGGGATGATAAAAATCGTCGCATTTATACAGAATCTCCGCCGTGTCCGAAAGCACCAAATATCCGTGTGCAAACCCCTTCGGCACAAACAACTGTTTGCGGTTATGCTCCGACAGCGTTACGCCGAACCACATCCCATACGTACTGCTGCGTGGGCGCAAGTCCACCACCGCATCGAACACCTCGCCTTTTAAAACACGAAGCAATTTCGCCTGCGGATGGGCTTTTTGGAAGTGTAATCCGCGCAAAACGCCACGATGGGAGAACGCCTGATTGTCCTGCACAAACACGTTGGGGATGCCTGCTTCGGCAAACGCCTCGTGGTTATAACTCTCCATAAAGCCGCCGCGCTCGTCGCCTAAAAAATGCGGTTCAATCACGCAAACGCCATCGATTTCCGTCCAATAAAAATCAAATCCCGCCATGGTTTTCCACTCCTTATCCTTTGGTCTCGCGCAGACGTTTGGAAACGGCCCGCCACATATTCCACCGATTGCCCACCATCGCGGACACTTTGCCGTGGTGATCTTTGGTAGCCGTTCCCTCGTGCCGACGGTAATCGAGCAACACTTTTTGCAAAAACGCCACCTTTCCCCGTTTTTCCGCAATCAGTCCAAGCCATTGGTCATGCATGGGAATGCGGTCATCAAACGGAATCGCTATGTCGAGCAACTCTTTTTTGAACGCCATACAGCAGCCGATATACGAGTTTTTCCAAAGGTTTTTGGCATACCCTGCCCGTGATCCGCGAAACGCAAAGAACGACGGAAACAACACATGCTTTTCGTTGTCGGTCATCTGGGCATCGTGAAGCACCAACGTCGCACCCGTTTCCTCAAAACAAGAGAGCACGGTTTGCACTTTGTCCGCGTGCCACACGTCGTCTTGGTCGGACAAAAACACCACGTCGCCGGTACAGGCGGAAAGGGCGTTTTCAAAGTTTTTAATCAGTCCCTTGCACGGCCCGTCAATCAGTTTCACGCGGCCATCCTCTTTGGCAAGATTTTGCACAATATCGCGTGTTCCGTCGGTGGAGCCGTCATCCGACACGACGATTTCGTCCTCCTCGCCGAGATTTTGCAAAATCGAAGTCAGTTGTTCTTCTATGTATGCCTCGCCGTTATAACTGGCAAGAGCTACCGACAGTTTCATACGTCTTTCTCCTTTCGCCACTTGCGAAAATACAGCCGCAGAGAATGAAGGTGCATCCGAAACAGTTTCGGGTTGTGATAACTCCCTCGCTCCCACGCGTGAATCGCCACCGCCTGCGGCATACAGGTGGCTTTGCCCAGTTTACGAGCGCGGCGCGTCAAATCCGCATCCTCACAATAGAGGAAAAACTGCTCGTCAAACCCACCCAACTTCTTAAACACCTCGGTGCGGATAAACATAAAGCAGCCGGTACAAAATTCCACCTCAAACGGAGCGGACAAATCCGCATCGCTCATCGTGTATTCCCGGCGTTTTTTCTTAAAATAACGGCTGTACTTTTGCAATTTACCGGAAAGCACGTACCTATAATTCGGATTTTTCCGCGGCACGTCTTGCACCGTTTCGTCTTCGTTTTTTATGAGTGGGCAAGTAATGGCCACGTCGGGATTTTCGTCCATATACGCCGCAAGTTCCGACAGCACGTCCTCCGAAAACGTAATATCCGGATTGACGATGGCGTGATAATCCGAAGCAATGTGCGAAAGCACCGCGTTGTGACCGCCGCCGAAGCCGCGGTTATCTTGCTCAATAACCGTCACCTGCGGAAACCGTTCTTTCACAAGCGCCGCTGTACCGTCGGTGGAGCCGTTGTCCACCACAAATACCGCCACGTCCGTCCCCGTTGTCTTTTCAAACAAGCCGGAAACCAAACGTTCGATAACGTCCGCACTGTTATAGGTTACAATCGAAACGGAAACCATACAATCCCTCCCGTGGAGCTCAGCCAAAATCTGCCCCACGTCAATTCCAATGTCCCGACGGCCTTCCGCCGCCCGTAAAATCTTTTAATAGTATACCATATATAATGAAAAAAGTCCAGTCCGAATTGCTAAGCCGCTTTTTCAGAAAAAATTAAAAAAATTTGCAAAAAAATCAAATTTTTTGTCATTTGGGGGTAGATTTTTGGAAAACAGTATGTTATACTATATACAGTGTAAGTAAGAAATCTGTTTCCGCAAAATCTTGCGAAAGGAGAAAACTTCGCCTATGGGCGTTTTTGATAAATGGTTACGCGGAGTTTCCTCTCCCGACCGCAACCGAAAACCTACCCCATCTCGCTCCGTTCCCTCTATCGGGAGCACGGTCGCCAAACGACAAACTAC
>JAZLLJ010000019.1:0-30740 GCA_045598065.1 Acutalibacteraceae bacterium | reverse complement strand
CGGGCGACACCGTTACGGTGACGCTTTCCCCGAACACCGGCTATGAACTGGATGCGTGGAACATCACCGGCGGCATCACCCCGACCGCGCCCGGCAACACGAACGAATACACGTTCCCGATGCCGGCAAATAACGTTACCGTTTCGGCTACCTTTAAGGAAACCGGCGGCGGAGGAGGAGATGACGCTGACAACTTGATTGTCAACGGCGACTTCTCAAATGGCACGACGGGGTGGACGAAAGGTGATGCCACATCGTTTGAAGTATCCGGTGGCGTGGCTTCTGTCACAAACGGCAATGAGTCAAGAAAAGGTATTTACCAGCCATTTGAGTTCGTTCCGGGGCACAGTTACACACTTTCTTGCGATGTCACGGGTGCCACCTTGAGTCTTATTCTCAACGGAACAACGAATGCAAAATACAAGACAGACGTGACGGGTCATTACTCGACTACTTTTACTGCCGAATCCGGTATGAATATGGTAAAATTCGGTGGTAGCAATGCCCAATTCACCCTCGACAACGTTGTCCTCATCGACAACGATGCCGGTGGTGGTGGCGGTGGCGGTGGCGGCGACGACGACGACGAAGATCCTGCCGGAAACCTGCTCGATATGACCGCTTCCGCGTGGAGCGGCTCGCCGACCATCAGCGGAAACAAGATGACGCTTTCAAGTTCCACAAATGTGACGGTGGCACAGTCGTTTACCACCATTCCGGGACATACCTATACGGTGACTGCCTCGGTTAACAATGGTTCCAACGGCACTTTAACCTTTACCCTTAGTGGTGGCGGCACGGGAAGTCAGGCGATTGCAAAATGGCTCTCTGATCATGAATCGCTTTCCATTGAGTTTACGGCTACTGGTACAACAACGACATTGACCATTACCAAGCCGGAACAATATGAGGCTCATATCACCGACCTCCAAGTTCTTGCTTCACCTTCTGCCGATGCATCGCCGAATGTCGATGATGCACCGCTTCTCGATAGCGTGGCCGGAAACCACGCGATGCTCGGTGACACGTCCGGCGGCGTGTTGGTCGAGGGCAGTCCCTTTACCATCACCGCTTCGAACAGTTGGCAGTTGCTCATTCAAAACCTGCCTTCCACCGAGATCATAGAGGGCCAAGAGGTCTTCTACGTCTACTATGTTGAGGAAGTGACACCCGCCTCGGCCGATTTCGTCCGCGTTGCCTATGACAACAATGACGGTATCGCCACCGGCGAGATCACTATCATCAATACCGTTTCCGAAGAGGAACGGGAACAAATTATTCTGCCGGAAACCGGCGGCGGAGGCAATTTGCCTTTCGTGATAGGTGGCACAACACTTATTGCGATCTGCCTGTTCGGAGGGGTGGTGATGACACGTCGACGACGAAGAGCCTCCGGATAGGAATGGCGGAATGCCGCCAAATTCCGACAGACCACCCGTAGGCGGATGCCTGCAAAATCCCCCGTAAGCGGGTGCTTACACTCACCACCGTAAGCGGATGCTTACAAAACCCCATATTGGAGCGTGTGGGGATGTATTGACCGCGGTTATTGACCGCAAATCTTGTTAAAAATGGAGCAACCACTTTTCTCCGTTCATTTTTAATAAATCTATATTGAGAAAGGAAAACAAGATTATGAAAAAAACATTGAAACTCGCCGGCTTGTTGCTGGCCCTCGTCATGGTTCTTTCCATGATGTCCGTTACCGCGTTTGCCGTTACTCCTGATGGCAGCGGTTCCATTACTGTTAATGTCCCGACCGCCTCTACCGGCGAAGAAACCTACAACATCTATGAGATTCTGAAAATCGAATCCTACACTCCCGAAACTTCCGAGGGCGCCGGTGACGGCACCGCCACCTACATCTTGAATGATGAAGACTGGGCGGACTTCCTCGAGGCTCAAGGTTTTGAGCTCACGGAGAACACGTCCAAAGGTGTCACCTATGTGACCGAGGGCACTTCTTCTGTCGATGCGGATTTTGCGCAAGCGGCTCTCGCGTATGCTGAAGAGAATAATATTGCCCCGACCGCTACGGATACTACTTCCAGTGGTACTGTTACCTTCTCCGGTCTGGAAGAAGGCTGGTATCTCGTTGACTCCACCGTTGGTACTCTTTGCATGATCGACAACACCATGGCGTCTGTTACGATTGATGATAAGAACGACAACACGCCCACCATCGAAAAAGTGGTTGCTGATACTGCGACTGGCACCGGTGATGCTACTGCGAACGCCAAAATGGGCGACACCGTGTATTTCACCATCACCTTGGGTGATGTTGAAGGTTTGAAAGATGTGGAAATCACCGATACCTGCGATGCCGGTTTGACCATCGACTATACTTCCTTTGCTGTTACCGATGATGGGGACGCTTTGACTGCGACCACGGACTACACTGTTACCGAAACCACCACCGGCTTTACGCTTGCTATTGTCGGCGAGCCGGCAGGCGATATCGTCGTGACCTATTCCGCTTTGGTCAATGCTACGGCTGCTACCGAGAACGACAACAGCGCGACCGTTTCCTGGGGTAATAACAACACCAGCACCGCTTCCGAAGCGACCGTTAACACCTTCGCTCTTGACTTTGCGAAAGTTGACGAAGACGGTCTCGTTATCACCGGCGCTGAATTCTTGATTTTCCTCACCGCGGATACCGATGAAGGCCTGGATTTGTTCTATGACGCTACTCTCGGTGCGTATCGTCCGGCCATCGGCGATGAGACTCCTGTGACCGCCATCCCGGTTGGCACTGCGAAAATCGTTGGTTTGGATGCTGACCTCGACTATTATGCGGAAGAGATCACCACTCCGGACGGTTACACCTCCATTGACGGTCGTGCCGAGTTGGCCCAGACTGAGAACACCGGATTCGACACCATTTCTACTGGTGATGAATATGATCCGGCCAACGGCGGTACTGCCATCGAGAACAAACAAGGTACTGTCCTCCCGTCCACCGGCGGCATGGGCACCACCCTCTTCATCGTGGGCGGCGCTGTCCTGATGATCGCTGCTGGCGTTCTGCTGATCGCCAAAAAACGCATGGCTGCGAAATAAGTTTGCACCATACGTGAACGGCCTTTTCTGATCGGTTGATTTGAAAAGCCGACTTCCATAGGCTTGCGCCTATGCGAAAAACCTTTTAGGTAATACATACTCCCTGCGGGTCGGGTTGCTCCGACTCGGCCCGCAGGGGTATTTCGAAAAACGTTGTTTGGCCGCGACAAACAAGGTCAGCCTTCTCCTTGAGGAGAAGGTGGCGCGGCGAAGCCGTGACGGATGAGGTGGAAAGCAAAATTCCGCAGACACCTCACCAGTCGCCGTTCGGCGACAGCCTCCCCTCAAGGGGAGGCCTGACACGTAAAATCGCCGCCGCGGTTATGTGGCGGAAATAATTGGTAAGGGGCGTCGAGGGCGCCGCCCCCTACAACGAAGAATCATCTCCCTGCGCGCTTCGTAGGGGACGGCGCCCCCGACGACCCTTTTTGGGACGACGACCCCCACAAACCCATTTTTCGTCTTTTGGGAAAAAGGCGACAAGGAGAACCCTGTATGAAAAAGCATCTCAGCACAATTTTACTCTGTTTCTTTTTCTTGGCAGGGCTGTCCTTGCTCCTTTATCCCTCGTTCAGTAACTGGTGGAACTCCTTTACCCAGTCCCGCGCCATCGTGAACTACGACCACGTGGTCGAGACGATGAGTCAAGAGGAATACGACCGGATCCTCAACGAGGCAAAAGAGTATAACCGCGCACTCCGCATAAAAGGCACGATGTTCAAGCTGACCGAGTCGGAGATGGCGGAATACGAAAAGGTGCTGGACGTTACCGGCACGGGCATTATGGGCACGATCGAGATCCCGAAAATCAAGGTGGAATACCCGATTTATCACGATACGCGCGAGTCGGCGTTGGCGATCGCCATCGGCCACATTCCCGGCACGTCATTCCCGGTGTGTGATCCCGATGATCCCGGCACGCATTGTGTGTTGTCCGGCCACCGCGGGCTTCCCTCGGCACGGCTGTTTACCGATTTGGATAAGTTGGAAGAGGGCGACATCTTCAAAGTCCGCGTGTTGGACGAATACGTGACGTATATGGTGGACGGCATCTCCATTGTGCTTCCGCACGAAGTGGACGAACTGAGCCTGACCGTGGGGGAAGACCGCTGTACGCTCGTGACCTGCACGCCTTACGGCATCAACACCCACCGGTTGCTGATTCACGGCAGATGGGTGCCCAACGAATACGTCAGCGACGTGCGTATCACATCGGATGCCACGCAGGTGGATACGATGTTGGTCGCGCCGATCGCGGCGGTGCCGATTTTGCTTGTATTGGTCATTTTGGTGTTTGTGAAATCCGGCCGCGACCGCAGCCGTGTGCGCATTTATGCGGAATTGAAAGAAGAATTGGCGGATGAATTCCTTTTGCTCGAAGAATTCCGCGATGAAGACGAAGATGAGTAAAAAATCCAAACGAAAGGGTGATTTTTTATGAAATTGAATATGAAAAAAATCCTTTGTTTGGGTTTGGCGCTTGTGATGTGTGCGGTGTTGGCGCTGCCTGCGTGCGCGGAAGACGTGGATATGAATCGCAAAGGCTCGATTTCGCTGACGCTGAAATCCGGCAGTGAAGTGGTGCCGAATGCGCCGTTTTCGCTGTATCTCATCGCTACGGCGGTGCAAAACGGCGGCGCGTTTACGTTTGAGTATCTGCCGGAGTTTGAAAATTACGGCAAACCGGTCGGCGAACTCAAACATGAGGTGGATTCGAACGCGCTTGCGGATTATATCGTGGACAACGATTTGTACGGCGATCCGGTCGCAAAAGCCGTTACCGATAAAAACGGCGAATTGACGTTTGCAGGCTTGGAACTCGGCACGTATTTGGCGGTGCAGACCGCCGGTGACGACGGCTATTCGCTGACTGTGCCGGTGCTTTGCTGTACGCCGGATTACAAGGACGGAAAATGGGTGTATGACGTCAACGCCAACCCGAAACCGCAGGTGGAGCGGATGGTGTCGTTCGTTATGAAAAAAGTGTGGAACGATGATGAGAAAAACCGCCCGGACAGCGTGGAAATCGCGTTGAAAGAGGGCGACAAAATCATCGGAACGGCGATTTTGTCGGCGGAAAACGACTGGCAAGTGATGATGCCGCCGGTCGCGGACAGCGACATTATTACCGCGGAAGAACTGAATGTGAAAAAAGGTTATTATCCGACTTGCCGCCGTGTGGGCGACACGTTTATCATCACCAACACCGACTCGCTGATTTATACCGGCCAACTGAAATGGCCGATTCCGGTTTTGGCCGGTGTCGGCGTGGTGCTTGTGGCGGCGGGTTGGCTGTTGTTACCGAAGGGCAAGAAAAAAGACGATGCGTAAAAAAATTGCAATCGCACTCATCGTGTTAGGCGTTGCGGCGGTGCTTGCGGCGGTGGGATTTTTGGTGTTTAACATCACCGAAGATACTCAGGCGCAAAAAGCCTCGGCCAAGGCGCTGGACGGCGTTAAAAAAGTAATTGACGAGAAACACGAGGTTTCGCGAGACGAGGAAACCAAACTGACCGTCGAAATGGTGGACGGCTATCCCTACATCGGGTATGTGACGTTGCCGACTCTCGGCATCGAGTTGCCCGTGATGGACGACTGGGATTACGTGCGGCTGAAACTTTCGCCCTGCCGCTATTACGGCGCACCGCAGACGGATGATTTTGTGATCGCCGGCCACAACTACCCGAACCATTTCGGGCGGCTGTCGGAACTGAAGATCGGCGACGAGGTGCGCTTTACCGAGATGGACGGAACAGTGCATCGCTACAAAGTGGGCGAAATGGAAACGCTCAATCCCGGCCAAACGCAGACGATGCTCGAAAGCGACTGGGAATTGACGTTGTATACCTGTACGTACAGCCGCACCCAGCGTGTGACCGTGCGCTGCGAACGTGTGACAGAATAGGAAAAGACCGCCAACGGCGGTCTTTTTTCTTGACTTTGCCGCGGCGGTGAGCTACAATAAAGAAAACCCATTTAGGAGGGATTTTGGATGAAAAAATTGCTTTCGATTTTGGTGGCGATCACGATGCTTCTCGGTGTTTTTGCGACCACCGTTTCAGCGTTGGACGTGGCGCCGAAGTTTACCGAACATTTTTTCCCGGAGGGGAAAGCGGGTACGCCCACGAACGTATATTATAAAATTCTGAAAACCGATGAAGGTCAAGTCTACGGTGTGTCGATGTGGCTGACGCAGGCGGACGACGTGGAAGCGATGTTCACCGAACTCAACGAAATCAACGACAACGATAAAGTCATCGAAACCTACGGCGGATATTTGGAGAACTATCGGTTGCAAATCGACTGCAAGGTGGATGATGGCGACTGGCACTATATGCCGGAATGGGATAAGGGCGAATACCCGCAGGAAAATCAGCCCTACGATTTGGCGCTTCGTCAAACGGTATCGGTGAGCGACAGCGTGAAAACCTATGATGTGGGCGGTTATCTCATCGACCCGTGGTATGCACAAACCGAGGAAGATGCCGGTTATTTGGCTCCGGTCATTCTTAAAGAGGAATTGGAAGAGGAAACCAATTACTATCTCGATTTCGAGAATCATTCGCTCACCTTGCGTGCGCGGTATTTTCTCACCGTTCGCAACAACGATTTGAGTGATGAGGACCGGGATGCCAACGACGGCTCTTATGACAGTTATGTTCTCTCCGACTGGTCGGAGGAAATCACCATCGGCAAAAACGGAACCCAAGTGCCGCTTGAAAAGCCCGAATCCATCGAAGCACCCACCATTAAGGACTTGTCCTTTTTGAGCGCGGAATCTTATGAAGACGACCACGTAATCGGCTCTTGGAAAGTGTGGGTGGATTTCCCGCAACAAAACGGTGATGCCAAAAAATATTACGTTATTGAAGAGGATGGTTTTGAGCCGCTTAACGCCGTGATTGAATACCGTGTGAAAAGCGACGGTGCGTGGGGCGATTGGTGCTACTCCTATTGGGGCAACTCTACGTGGCTCGACAGTGGTTGGAAAGAGTTTTCCACCGACGGCGCGGGTCAAAACGACATGATTGAATTCCGCGTGAAAGTGGAGAACAATATGGAAGAGGGCAAAGACAGCCCGTATTCCAATTCGTTGTTCTGCAATGTAGAAGACGTCAAACCGGTCAACGGTGACACCACCGGTGACGGACTTGTCAATATGAAAGACGTGCTGCAGCTGCGCAAATACGTGGCGGGCATTGTGAAAGAGATCAACGAAAATCTCGCCGACTGCAACCGCGACGGCAGTATCAACATGAAAGACGTTCTGCTGCTTCGCAAATATTTGGCAAACCTTGCGGAACTTCCCGAAATCTATGAGAATATCGAAACCGACGTAACTGAAGTTCCGTGGAATGAATAAGAAAAACCGGATGTCCGAGAGGACATCCGGTTTTTGTGTTTTGAAAAAGGGTTTACGCTTCCGCCAGCCCCTCGGCAATGCCGAGGGCGATGATGCCGGCCACCACTGTTGCAATGCAGGCGGTTTGGGCATGGGACAGTTTTTCCTTGAGGACAAGGCGAGAGAGCAGAATGGATACGATGCAGTAGGAAGCGACCATCGGCGCGGCAAGCAGGGGTTTTGCTGCCATGGCGTAAACGTAAAACACTTGGCCGCCCTCTTCACAGAAAGCGGCAACAGCTTTCGGCCGTTCGGATTTCCAAAAGGGGTTGTAGGCGCGTTTTTGCTTGATGAACAAAAACACCCACGCGACCAAACCGGCGGCAAAAAAGGTGAGCCCATATAAAACGAGCACGTCCAATTCCCCGAGACCGAGGCCGGCTTCTTCGTCCAAAAGAATGCCGTCTGCGGCAGTACCGACGGTATCAAACACGCAGTAGAGCAGGGGGAAGAGAAGCGCCAATGCCCCAAAACGGTATTTTTTGTCGGTTTCGGCGGTAGAAGCGGACAACTTTTGCTCGGCAACGGCGAGGGCGATCATACCCACAACGATGAGTCCTGTCCCCGTAAGGTCAAGTGGCGTAAAAGCATCGCTTACCGAGGCGATTTTCCCAGTGGCGGCGAAGAACACGAGCATACACACAGCGGACAGCGCACCGGAGGCGTTTTGTACCGGCGATACTACCGATAATTCCAGATACCGCAGTCCTGCATAACCGATGACCATTGACAGAATGTAGCACAGCGAAGCAGGGGCGTAGCGCACGGCGTTTTGGAAGAAGCCGGTGAGGTCGCCGTTTTTTAAGGTTTCGGAAAACGGCAATAACGCAAAGGCGCAAAAGCCCATGACAAGCCCCACCCATACGGCAATTTTTAAGTGGGAAAAGCGGTCGGTTTCGTCGGTGCCTTTTTTATAAAACAGATCCGCGCATCCCCATCCGGCTACGCAAAGTAGCGAAAGCAAGAACCACGACAACGCGAGCGCCTCCTTTTTTCATAAAATCCGGGATTATTGTAGCACGGTGGCGGCGTTTCGTCAACCCCTGTCGGGTTGTGCAACAAATCCACCTTTTTTGACGGGGATTTTCGTTGACAAGATTTTTTCGGTATGGTACAATGGTCAAAATACAAAAAAAGGGAGAGATTGTGATGGCGACTTTTATCCAAGAACCGGCGCATACGTTTAACGAATACCTGCTTATTCCGGGGTATTCTTCTGACCAATGCATTCCTGCGAACGTGAGTCTTAAAACTCCGCTCGTGAAGTTCAAAAAGGGTGAAGAGCCTGCCATTTCCATGAATATTCCCCTTGTTTCCGCCATTATGCAGGCGGTGTCCGGCGACCGACTTGCTGTGGCGCTCGCTACCGAAGGCGGCGTGTCCTTTATCTATGGTTCGCAGTCGGTGGAAGACGAAGCAGCCATGGTCAAACGCGCGAAAGACTATAAAGCCGGCTTTGTCAAAAGCGATTCCAACATCCGTCCGGATGCGACACTTGGCGACGTGATTGCGCTGACCGAAAAAACCGGTCACTCCACCATTGCCGTGACCGAAGACGGCACGCAAGACGGCAAGCTCGTCGGTATCGTGACCGGTCGCGACTATCGTATCTCCCGTATGCCGCTTGACCTCAAAGTCAGCGAATTTATGACTCCCCTTGAAAAATTGTATACCGCGCCGGAAGGCACAAGCCTGAAAGCCGCCAACGATATTATCTGGGACCACAAACTGAATTCTCTGCCGATTTTGTCGGAGGACGGCCGTCTTTGCTATATGGTGTTCCGCAAGGACTATGATTCCCACAAACAAAACCCGAACGAGCTGCTCGATGCCCAAAAACGCTATATCGTCGGTGCAGGTATCAACACCCGTGACTATGCCGAGCGCGTTCCGGCGCTTGTCGAGGCAGGTGCGGACGTTTTGTGCATCGACTCGTCCGAAGGCTTCTCCGAGTGGCAAAAACTGACCATCGGTTGGATTCGCGAGCATTACGGTGACACTGTGAAAGTGGGCGCCGGCAACGTGGTGGATGCCGAAGGCTTCCGCTTCCTCGCCGATTGCGGTGCGGATTTTGTGAAAGTCGGCATCGGCGGCGGCTCCATCTGCATCACCCGTGAGACCAAAGGTATCGGCCGCGGCCAAGCTACCGCGCTTATCGAGGTGTGCGCCGCGCGCGACGAGTATTATAAAGAAACCGGCGTCTACGTCCCCGTTTGTTCCGACGGTGGTATCGTGTATGACCACCACATTACGCTGGCGCTTGCAATGGGCGCGGACTTCATTATGCTCGGCCGCTATTTCGCCCGTTTTGATGAAAGCCCGTCCAACAAAGTGAGCATCAACGGCACCTATTATAAAGAATATTGGGGCGAGGGTTCGGCTCGTGCGCGTAACTGGCAGCGTTACGATCTCGGCGGCGACAAAAAACTGTCGTTCGAAGAGGGCGTGGATTCTTACGTGCCGTATGCCGGCAGCCTCAAAGACAACGTGGCCATCTCGCTGTCCAAAGTGAAATCGACCATGTGCAACTGCGGCGCACTCACCATTCCGGAGTTGCAGGAAAAAGCGAAATTAACGCTTGTTTCCGCCACCAGCATTGTGGAAGGCGGCGCTCACGACGTTATTCGCAAAGAAAACACCCCGACGATTAAATAAAAACACACGAAAGCCGACGAGTTTCTCGTCGGCTTTTCTTTTGCCGTTCCGCCAAAAGCAATATTTACAAATACTCGAAAATGTGATATAATGACAGGATAATGAAAAGGAGGGGAGAAAGAAATGAAACAAAATCAAACAGATACCGGAAAACACTTGGATTTTTTGTTACTCGATATTGTGGCACTTCTTGTCTCTTTCACCGTTTCCTATCTTCTAAAATTCGGAAATTTCGGCTTTCTAAAAAATGAATCTTGGATGGCACTGTTGTTTTTGGTGTCCTTGCTGAACATTGTTATTTGTTTGCTTGCCGATCCGTACAGTAAGATTTTTCGCCGTCCGTATTATGAGGAAATCGTGCAGGCGTTGCTGTTGACTTGTTACAATCTACTTGCCGCCGGCGTGATTTTTTATGTGTTCAAAGTCGGCACGTTGTTCTCTCGTCAGATGATTTTGACGATGTACGGTTTCTTCTTTATCCTGTCCGTTTGTTTTAACTGTCTTTGGAAAAAGTTGATTTTATCCCAAAAAATCAGCCTATATAACCCGAAACCGATTGCATTGTTTATTATTGGAAATACTTCGTCGATTGAAGAAACGTTGCAAAACGCAACCGTGGGTGATTTTAACGCGTATGCGGTGAAAGGTGTTCATTTGACGGACACGAACGAAACAGAAAATGTCAATGGTGTGCCGGTGTTTAACAATCGGGAAAAACTACTTGAAAACCTTTGCTTTGAGGGGATCGAAGAGGTGCTGATTGCAACGGACGGATTTGCAATGGATGCCTCGTTTTGCCGTGGCTTAATTGCCAACGGTATCGGTGTGCATTTTGATTTGCAATCCATGCTCGGATTTCAGGCGGAGGATTACAGTGTAGATTCCGTGGGTGTGTATCGCACGTTGTCCGTGGGATTGCATACGTTTACGGCGGCACAGAAAATATATTTAATCGTCAAGCGGTTGTTGGACGTATTGTTCGGTGTAATCGGTTGTGTTTTGTTGGTGCCGGTGTTGTTGTTTGTAAAAATCGCGTATCTTTGCAGTGGCGACCGTGAAAAAATCGTTTACAGTCAAATGCGTGTTGGCAAAAACGGAAAGCCGATTCGTATTTATAAGTTGCGCACGATGGTGCCGCACGCCGAAAAAGCGTTAGAGGAATTGTTGAAAGAAGAAAAATATCGCACCGAGTGGAAAGCCAATCAAAAGCTGGAAAAGGATCCGCGTATTACAAAATGCGGTCGTTTTTTGCGAAAAACTTCTATTGACGAGTTGCCTCAAATGTGGAACGTGATGAAAGGTGAAATGTCCCTTGTCGGCCCACGCCCGTTAGTGCAAGGAGAGCTGGAAGCGCACAACGGATTGAAGTTGTATCAGCAGGTGAAGCCGGGCATTACCGGTTGGTGGGGTTGTAACGGACGCTCGAATATCCAATATCGCGAACGGTTGGAATTGGAATATTACTACGTCAAAAATATATCGGCATATTTGGACTTTTTGTGCGTATTGCGCACGATTTTGGCTATTACCAAACGTGACGGCGCGGAATGAGAAGAGAGTATTCGATGGACAAGAAGGAGGGACATCGGTGAACGTTTTTTATTTTTGCAGTGATGTTTTTGCACCGGTCCTTTCTGTGTCGATTCAAAGCCTTTTCGAAACAAACCGTGAAGTTGATTCTATTTGCGTTTATGTAGCAGATGATGGGATTTGCGCCGAAACGCGCCGAAAATTAGAAAAACAGGCAGCTTCCTTTTCTCGGACACTTATTTTTGTGCCGATGCCGGATCCGTCGGAACTGTTTGATTTCCCGTTTGAAAGTCGCTATCAAATGGGACATTCGTATATCCGTATGGCTATCGGCACGGTTTTGCCCTCAGACGTGGAACGGGTGTTGTGTTTAGATTGCGACACGCTGGTGTTGGACGATTTGTCGGCATTTTGGAATACAGAATTGGACGATAATGTGATGGCAGGTGTGGCGGATTGCATAAATCTTCGAGCTTATCGCCGTCAATTTGAACTTTCCGATGACCAGATTTATTGTAATGCCGGAATGTTTTTGGTCGACCTTAAAAAATGGCGCGAACAAGGAATGGAGCAAACGATTTGCCGCAAGATTAAAGAAAAAAACGGGAACGTGTTTTTCTTTGAACAAACGCTGATGAATTATGCTTGCCGTGGAAAAATTAAAAAGTTGCCGCCGCAATATAATTGTTACACGTTGCTGTATTCTTTTTCCTACAAGAATATGATTCGTTTTCGTGCACCAACGTCGTTTTATGACGAAAAAGAAATAGAAAAGGCAAAAGAACATCCGGCCATCATTCATTTTACCCGTAATTTTTATATGAGCAGTCGCCCGTGGGAAATCGGTTGCGAGCATCCGTTTTCGGTAATATATCAAGAAATTAAAAACCGTACTCCGTTTCCGGAACTATCGCCGTGTAGTCAAACGAAGATGCAACGGCTGAAACGACGTGTATGGCATATACTGCCGCAGGCGGTCGTGGCGTTTTTTGCCGGTATTGCGTATAACCGTATTCGACCGCTTTTGTGGTGGAAAAACGAGTGAGAGGGGAAACAAGGATGAGCACACCGCTTTTAACAATTGCCGTGCCGACCTACAACGGTGAAAAAACCATTCGGCAGATGTTGGATATTTTGTTACCGCAATGTGACGGGCGTGTGGAAGTACTCGTTTCCGATAATGCATCCACCGATGCGACGGCCGTTATTCTTGCGGAGTGTAAAAAGCAATATCCGCAAATCTGCGTTGTGCGCAATGAAAAAAACATTGGCCCGGATGCGAATTTTTTGCAATGTATGCGTTTGGCGACCGGCAAATATACGCTGTTGTTGTCGGATGACGATGTGTTGATGGAAAATAAATTAGCGGTCATTCTCGATTTTTTGGACAAAAGCCCTGATTTGTCGCTTGTGTATCTTAACGCCAAAGGATTTTACGAATATTACGTGGACGAGCGAACGTGTCATCCTTATGATCGTGCTATATATGATGGCAACTGCTTTTTTACCGATGACAATAATGAGTTTATGCGACATGCTCAGCGAATGTGGGGCTTTTTGTCCTGTTTTATTTGCTTGACGAAAGCGTTTCAAAGCATTGTTGAGCCAGAACAATATTTTGGCACGAACTGGTTGCAAAGCTATATTCACATTCTTTGTGCGGACTATGGTGAAAAACAGTTGGGCATAATTGGTGAGACGTGTATAGGCGCCGGAATTTATGGTGGGATTAATAATTTTGATGCGGCACGAGTGGATGGCGTTGAATATAGAAAAATGTTGGATTTTGCGATTCAACATGGTTTTGATAAGCCACAGTTAGACCGGTTTTTTCAATGGCGGTTTTGCTTTTTGCTTCGCCGCACGATTGTTAAAGAGCGCGCGGCGAGGATTTGTCGCTCAAATTTCAAACTGGCGGCGCGCCTTATGTGGCAGTATCCGTATGCGTGGGTAATGTTGTATCCGTTTTTCTTGATTCCGCCGTTTGCGTGTCGGTGGATTGTGAGATGGAACAACAAACGCAAAGGCAGAACGGAAATGCCGACACTCAACCGTCAAGGCGATGTGTCGAAATAATGCAGTCACATTTCCAAAGGGAGGGAGACAATGAACGAAAAAAACAACATCGTAAATGTTGAAAAAAATATTTTCCTCAACTTTTTGCGAGTTTTTGTATCCATTGTGTTCCCCCTTATCGTTTATCCCTATATTACCCGCGTATTGGGCGTTGACAATTTCGGAAAAATCAACTACGGTCTTTCGATCGTTGGATATTTTTCGCTGATCGCGGCGTTAGGTGTGGCGACTTATGCGGCACGCGAGGGCGGTATTTATCGCAAGGACAAAGATAAACTGTCGCGTTTTTCCAGCGAAGTATTTTCGCTGAACGTGATTTCTACCGTTGTCGCCTACGTGTGCTTGGCGGTGTTTTTGCTGTGTTGCGGCAAAGTAAAAGACGTGGCGGTGTTGATCGCGATCCAAAGCGCCTCGATTTTGCTGACAACGCTGAGCATCGAATGGCTCAACGTCATTTGCGAGGATTATGCGTACATTACGCTGCGGAGCTTTGCGGCGCAACTGCTGTCGCTGATTTTGGTGTTTTTGGCGGTCAAGAGCCCGGGCGATTATTACATATATGCGATTATCACCGTGGCCACCAACGGAGTGATTATGGTGGTCAACTGGGTGCATTTGCGAAAATACGTTACAATCCGGTTGGTGTTTTCGGGACTTCGTCAACATTTGAAACCGGTAGTGGTTTTGTTTTCCAATACACTGGCTGTCAGTGTGTATCTGAATGCTGATACGGTAATGCTTGGTTGGATGCTCGGCGAAATACACGTTGGATTATATGCAATCGCCGTAAAAATCTATAATGTGTTTAAGAAAACGGTTGAAGCGGTGTTTTTGGTAGTTGTTACGCGATTGACCGAGTATTATCACTCCGGAAAAACGGCAGAGTTTTGTGCGCTGACGAAAAAAATAACCGGGTATTTGGTGCTGGCGGTTGTACCTATCGCTGTTGGCCTTGTGGTGCTTGCCAAGCCGGTCGTGTTTCTTATTGCCGGAGAAAAGTATTTTGGCGGTGTGCCGGCGCTTCAAATTCTATCCGGCACATTGTTATTTTCTTGTTTGGCAAGCTGGCTGATGAACTGTTATCACCTGCCGCTGAAGCAGGAAAAACTCAATTTGGTTGCCACTTGTGTTGCGGCGGTGGAAAACATTGTGCTCAACTTGTGGTTTATTCCCGCGTATCAGGCAACCGGCGCGGCGATCACTACGCTGTTGGCGGAATTTACTGTTTTTATTATTTTGTTGATTGGAACGCGAAAACAGCCGCACTTGATTGATTTTAAGTATATCGCGGTGATGTTTTTCAAATGCGTGGTTGCGGCATTGCCCATTTTGTTTTTTGCCAATGTGTTTTCGCGCTATTTCTCCGACACGAGCGTGTGGTATCTCTTGCTGACGTTCGTCTGCTCGGTAATCGGTTACGTTGGTATCGGCGTATTGCTGAAAAACACAGCAATGATGGATATTTTGAAAAAATTATTTAAAAAATCCTAAAAAATCCTCGATTTTGACCGGGGATTTTTTCTTGCATTGCGGCAAGGTTTGGGATATAATGGGTGTGTATGTAAAAAGGGGCTGATAGTATGAACTACCGTATCGAACACGATTCGATGGGTGAGGTGAACGTGCCTGCCGACAAGTGGTGGGGTGCGCAAACTCAGCGGAGTTTTGAAAATTTCAAAATCGGTGATGCGACTATGCCGCGCGAGATCATTGCGGCATTTGCATCGCTTAAAAAGGCGTGTGCGCGCGTGAACGGGAAAATCGGCAAGATTTCCGCCGAAAAAGCCGCGCTTATCGAGCAAGTGGCGGACGAAATTTTGTCCGAAAAACTTGACGGTGAGTTTCCGCTTTCGGTGTTTCAGACCGGCTCCGGAACGCAGACGAATATGAACTTAAACGAAGTCATCGCCAACCGTGGCAACGCGGCTGTCTGCACAAAATTACTTCATCCGAACGATGACGTGAATGCCTCGCAAAGTTCTAATGATACCTTCCCGTCTGCGATGAACATCGCCGCGGTGTGCGCTATCGAGGAACAGTTGCTTTCCGCGCTTGACGTGCTGATTGATGCGTTTGCGGTGCTCGAAGAGCGTAATCCCGACGTGATAAAAATCGGGCGCACCCATTTGCAAGATGCAACACCGATTAAGTTTTCGCAGGAAGTGTCCGGTTGGCGCGGATTGCTTGAAAACGCGCGCGAAATGATACTCGTGGCGTTGTCGCCGCTGAGAAAATTGGCTATCGGCGGCACAGCGGTGGGAACGGGCCTCAACGCGCCGGACGGCTTTGACAAAGCCGTGTGTGAGGAGTTGTCCGTTTTGTGCGGTACGCATTTTGAGCCGGACAGCAACAAATTCCGCGCGCTGACCGGCAAAGAAGCGTTTGTGTTTGCCCACGGCGCGCTCAAAGCGCTTGCGGCGAATCTGATGAAAATCGCCAACGATATTCGCTGGCTTGCCGCCGGTCCGCGGTGCGGAATTTCCGAATTACATATCCCCGAAAACGAGCCGGGCAGTTCGATTATGCCGGGCAAAGTCAATCCCACGCAATGCGAGGCGGTGACGATGGTCGCCGTTCAGGTGATGGGCAACGACGTGGCGGTCGGGTTGGCCGCATCGCAGGGCAATTTTGAACTCAACGTGTTTATGCCGGTGTGCGCTTACAATTTCTTGCAGTCGGTGCGCTTGCTTTCTGATGCCATGCGTTCGTTTACCGAAAACTGTGTGCGCGGAATCACGGTAAACGAAGATAAAATGGAGGAATATCTTCGTCGCTCGTTAATGCTTGTGACCTGTCTTACCCCGAAAATCGGGTATGACCAAGCGGCCGCCGCCGCAAAATATGCTCACGAAAACGGCTTAACGCTCAAAGAAGCGGTGGTGGGCCAAGGCCTTTTGAGCGAGTGGGAATTTGACGAAGCGGTCGATCCCACTAAAATGGTATAAGGAGCAAAGAACAATGGATTATGCAAAAGAATCTCTCCGCTTGCACGGCGAGTGGAAAGGGAAACTGGAAGTGGTTGCCACCGTGCCGGTGGAAACGAAAGACGATTTGTCGCTCGCGTATACACCGGGCGTAGCACAACCGTGCCTTGCGATTAAAGACGATTTGGACAAAAGTTACGAGCTTACCCGTCGCCACAACCTTTGCGCCGTGATTACCGACGGCAGCGCGGTGTTGGGACTTGGCGACATCGGCCCGGAAGCAGGTATGCCCGTGATGGAAGGCAAGTGCGTGTTGTTTAAATCGTTCGGCTCGGTGGATGCGTTTCCGCTTTGTGTCAAAACCAAAGACGTAGATGAATTTGTCGAGACGGTATACAATATCTCCGGCAGTTTCGGCGGCATCAATCTTGAGGATATCTCCGCGCCGCGGTGTTTTGAAATTGAGGAAAAGTTAAAAGCAAAATGCGATATTCCGGTGTTCCACGATGACCAGCACGGCACAGCGGTGATTGTGCTTGCAGGTCTTACGAACGCGCTGAAACTGGTGAAAAAGGACAAAGCCGACGTGAAAGTGGTTATTAACGGTATCGGAGCTGCAGGCTCGTCCGTTTGCCGGTTGCTTTTGGCGGCTGGATTTAAGAACATTACGCTGTGCGACAAAATCGGTATGATTTGCGAAGGCTCGCCGGACATTCCGCACGCGCATATGGCGCAGTTGGCGACGCTTACCAACCGTGAAAAGAAAACCGGCACGCTCAAAGACGCGCTTGTCGGTGCGGATGTGTTTTTAGGGTTTTCCGCGCCGAATCTCGTGACCGCCGAGATGGTCAAAACGATGAACCGCGATGCGATTATTTTTGCCTGCGCCAACCCGAATCCCGAGATTTTCCCCGACGAGGCAAAAGCCGGCGGCGCGAAGGTGATTTCCACCGGTCGTTCCGATTACCCGAACCAAATCAACAACGTGCTCGCGTTTCCCGGCATTTTCCGCGGAACGTTTGACGTGCGCGCAAGCGAAATCAACGAGGAAATGAAAATGGCGGCGGCAAACGCGCTGTCTTCGCTCATTGCGGACGACGAACTGTCCGCCGAGTACATTATTCCGAAAGCCTTTGACCCGCGCGTGGGCAAAGCGGTCGCAAAAGCGGTTGCCGAAGCCGCGCGTAAAACGGGTGTGGCGCGGATTTAAGAGAAAACCGCGTAACTTTTTCATGCGTTTTGCGGTGTTATTTACGTAAGACACCGAGAGAGGATGAGTTTTATGACACCCAAAGAGTTTAACGAACTGGTTGCGAACTATATCGAAAACCAGCGCGAATACAGCCGACGGGTAGCGGCAGGTGAACCGGAGGCGAAACTTGCCGGCTTAAAAAAGAAAATTGACGATACATCGGCGGAGATGAACTTTTTTGATGCCCACGGTAACAAGCTGACGGCAGAAGACCTCGTGAAGCACGTGGACGGGATGCAGGACGAATACGCCCGAACGCTGGATATCAACAGCCCGTTCATTTTTGTGAGTATCGACGGAGACGAGCCGGAGATGTATGCGATGAACGCCAGAAGCACGGGTGCGGGGTCGCTTGGCAAGGTCGAACTGTCGCTGGACGAGAAACCGATGACGGAGGAATATTACAACGAGAAATACCGTCCGGACGATTTGAAGGTTTTCGAAAAACCGAAAGCGCCGGGCCTTTTTGCCAGTATCTATAACTGGTTCCACAAGCAATTCAACGACGGTCTCGAAAGCGACACGTTCCGCGAATACGACAAAGCGATGCGCAAATACGAGAAGATGCACCATTTCCACACCCGCGAGATCCAGCCTAAAAACAACGGCAAAATGAACTGGGAAATGGACAACGTGCCGGAAATGCCCGACCGCAACAAGATGAGTGAGGCAGACTACGAAAAGGCGCTGAAAGAGTATAACGATTACCACGAGTTTACGCCGAAGCCGAAAGAATACTATGAAAAGGGCATTTCCGATATCCAGAAAAAACTCGGTCTTGCCGAGGAACACGAGGGCGAAGAACTGGAGAATTTGGCGGATTTTGCCATTGACAAGGGGGATTATAATCTCGAGGAAGGCGAGAAACCCATTGACGAGACTCCCACGGTGGACGAGCGCGATATGAAACGCATTGAAATGCGTGTGGAAAAATTGGGCGACCGCATCTATGGCAAGGACAAAGAGCGGTGGAGCGAGAAGGCTCCTGAAAATTTGCGGAATTTCCGATATGGCTTGATTTCGCTGTATAACCGAGATGACATCGGCAAAAGCTTGGTGATGAACGTTGACGACAAAATGCTCGATACGTTGTATCGCTATTACGAGGACTATTTCACCGACAGACTCGATCCGGTGCGCGATCTTTTTGACCAGGTGCAAAAGCAACAGGAAAAAGGCATACAGCCGGATGAAATGAAATTTAAGATCCCCGACAATGGGTTTACGCCGGACAGCGGATCCATCGAAGAAGATATGGCCATTTATTAAACGCGACAACACGTTTGAAGAAAAAGAAAACGCCGTATAGGTCTTGGACCTATACGGCGTTTTTACATACGTTTATCCCATAAACGGCATCTCGAAAAAGCGCAAAGCCACGCAGTCGGCGGTTGGATGCGCTGGAAGAAGCGGACTACGAACTGGTGCGCTCGTCGGTGGGGTGCTACCTTGTGCGTCCGTGCGATTTCGAGGATGCGGAACTGCGCCTGCTTATCGACAGCGTGATGGTCTCCCGTCATATTTCGGCGAAACATTCCAAAGACCTCTCGCCGAAATCGTTGCGCGACCGTGTGCGTAACAATGTCCTCGCCGCCGCCGAAAAATACCGGTAAAGGGGTATACGATTTTGATAAAAAACAGCGCAGGGAAACCGTGGAAAACCGCGGCATCTTCCTGCGCTGTTGTATGTATTAGGTTGCGTTAAAGAATACTTCGTAGTCGGTATAGTCATAACCGGCAGGCTCAAAATATACGCGGCCGGTTTGTTCTGTCAGCGACGTAACGCAGGTGGTGACGATTTCGCCCTTGTCGAATTGCTGATTTTTGTTTTTATCATTATACAACAAAAACGTAATAGTGGCAAGCGTGGGTTTTTTGTCAAAGGTGAAATCGAACAGTTCTTTGCCGTCTTCCTTGCCGACGTGTTCATATTTGCCGGTGATGGGGGTGTGCGATGTCTTTGACACTTTCATATTTTCCAGTTTTACTTCTTCCACATCGGAGGACTCGGGGATGTTGTAGTCGGACCAAGTGACGTCTTGTTTTCCCGGCATCACACCGATATTGGTGATGTGTTCGCTGCGTGCCACTTCTTTGCTGTCTTTGTAGTATACCACGTCGTACGACACGTCGATGGCCTCTTTGTTTAGATTGGTGATGGCGGCAGTCAGCGTGTTAAACCCGTTGGGATTGTAAATCTCCCACCAATCGAGTTTCGGCTCTTTCAGCGCAACAGTGCGGTTTTCGTCGTCCGCAGTGTCACCGAATTCGTCGTCCGTGTCGTTGCCTGCGCCGTTGCCGTTGTTGTTGTCCGCAATGTCGGAAGAATCGCCCCCATTCGACTGGCCGGCCGAAGGATGCTTTTCGGAAGCGTCCGTAGAGTCTTCGTCAAATTCGGAAGACGAGATATCCTCTGTCGACTGGTTTGCTGATTCGGCGTTTTTAGAGGACTCTTTTTTGCTGTCGGTTTTGTTGCTGCAACCTGTAAGAAGCAAGCAGACGGTCAGACACCCTATCACAAGGAAACCGATTTTTTTCATAAAACGCATCCTTTCCATTTGCGCAGTCGATGGGTTTTGGGAGCGCAAGTTACTATGTAATAGAATACCACACTTTGCGAAAAAAGCAAGAAAAAAGCGCAGGGAGACGTTCCCTACGCTTTTTTGGAAGACTTAATAGTTCTCGGCATTGACCTCAAAATAGGCTTGCGGATGGGCACACACCGGGCACACCAGCGGTGCGGCTTCGCCGACCACGATGTGACCGCAGTTGCGGCATTCCCACACTTTGACGGAGCTCTTTTTGAAGACTTCCTGTGCTTCCACGTTGTGTAACAGGGCGCGATAGCGCTCTTCGTGATGTTTCTCAATCGCGGCAACCGCGCGGAATTTCGCGGCAAGAGCGGTAAAGCCTTCTTCTTCGGCGTCTTTGGCAAAACTCTCGTACATATCGGTCCACTCATAGTTTTCGCCGTCGGCCGCCGCCGCCAGATTCTCAGCGGTAGAGCCGATGCCGCCCAGTTCTTTGAACCACATTTTGGCGTGCTCTTTCTCGTTGTCGGCGGTTTTCAGGAACAGCGCCGCAATCTGCTCGAAGCCTTCTTTTTTGGCTTTGGAGGCAAAGTAGGTATACTTGTTTCTCGCCTGGGATTCGCCGGCAAAGGCCGCCTCTAAGTTTTTCTCGGTTTTGGTGCCTGCATACTTGTTGCTCATGGTTTTTTCTCCTTTTTATTTTTTATATCAGATGCCGGGTGTTTCCACAGCGGACCGACAAAGTCCTCCGACAATTCTTCCTGTCATTTTCTCCGCAAACGGTTTTGCCGTTTGGGGAGTTGCCTTTATGGTTGGGCTTCAGCCTGGCAGTGAGAGCAGACGTAGTGCACACAAAGGTCAAAACCGACCATTGCTATTCCGGACCGCTTTTTCAGTTCCGTTTTAATGTCGCCTACGTCCAAATCGGACACGTTGCCGCAAACGGTACAGACTTTATGGCAGTGTTCGTGCGGCGTGATGTCAAAAACATCGGCTTTTCCGCGCACCGGCACACGACGAAGTTCGCCGGCCTCTGCCATCAGTCCCAAATTGCGGTATACGGTTGCGAGAGAGACGGAAATTCCTTGCTGACGGCAGGCAAAAAACACCTCGTCGGCCGTCTTATGACTGCCGCACTCGGCCAACACTCGGAATATCCGGTCTTTTTGCGTCCGCATACACATCCCACCGTATTAAGAATAGTTCTTAATCTTAATCATACACATTTTTCTTCGTTTGTCAAGGGTTTTTATGCGAATACATAATAAAACAACACGCCGAGCAACAATAAATGCGCCGGATAGAAGATATAGAAAAACCATTTATGGAACGGGGACTTACTGCCGGGCTTTCCGTTATAAAACCAGAGGATGGTCGGCGGAACGAGCAACGTGCCCAAGCGGTAGGGGAAGAAACCGGGAGCAAATGTGAGCGGAAACGGCCCTTGCATCAAGTTGATGTTGAAGATATACAGCGCCGAAACGCCGATAAAAGCGCCCCACATCGCGGTCGGTTTCTCCCGCAGGAAATAAAAGCAAAGCACATATAAAATCGCCCAATACGACCAGTCGCCGAACGTGGCGACCACGCAAATGACGGCTGTGAGAAGCCCTTTTACGGCGGGATGCCATTTGGTTTTCTCCCACAGAGACAGCGTGAGGATGCCCAAAAACAGCGTGAAGATCATCGAGGTCTTATACAGGGCGACCGTTACGTTGGCGGCGGGCAGATAAAAGAAAGTGGCCGATGCGAGGGAAGAAACGGTATCCGCGCCGGCATTGCCGCTGAAAATACCGATAGGCGACCATTGGCCGGTTTCGAAGAACAGAAACGGCAGGTGGGAAACGGCCGCAAAAATGCCGAGTCGTGTGGTATAGTTTTTGACGTTGTGGGTAAAACGAAACCCCTCCGCCAAGAAGAAACACATAATGGGTGCGGTCAGGCGGCTAATCAGCCGTCCGAGCAAATACCACGTGCCGTCATAGCCGTAACCTTTGTATAGCAGGTGAACAAAATGATCTACAAGCATCAACACGATGATGGTGTATTTCAGAGCGTTGCGATTCAGTATTTTTGACGACTCCGAAACCGGGTTTTTCGCAAGCGGACTATCCATACCGTTCCCTCCTTTTTGGTCTATTAAATAATTATAACCCTTTTTCTTTTATTCGTCAAATCACTTTACAATTTATTTTTTTTGTGCTATATTGTAATCGTCATTCCCTCGAACAAAAATGTATTTCAGGAGGCATATAGAATGAAGAAAACTTTACCGATGCGGTTGCTTGCCATGGCGCTTTGCGTAGCGATGCTCGCAACTGTGACACCGATTTTTGCTTCGGCAGAATCGACAACCTATCTCGACTATAACGCGACCACCGGCAAGGTGGATACGGAGCGCACGGTGTCGGTCGATAACGTGATTGACGAGGCGACGGACTCGTTTGTTACCGGCTGGAACATCGTGGAGGGGAGCGTGGAATTCGGAAACCGCATTACGCTTCCGAAAGACGTCAACCTCATTTTGGCGGATGGCGCCACGCTGACTGCCAAGCTGGGTATTACTGTGGCGGAGGACGGTGATTTTGCCGTCTATGCACAGTCGAACGATGCGGCCACGATGGGCAAACTCATTATGACGGAGAGTGTGCCCTTTTATAAACCCGGTATTGGCAGTGATGAGGGCAAAAGATGTGGCAACATCTCGATTTACGGCGGTACTGTAACGGCCCGAGGCGGTATGTACGCCGCCGGTATCGGTAGCGGCGACAGTGGGAGCGCGTGCGGCACCGTGACGATTTACGGCGGTGTAGTAACGGCAACAGGTGGTAATAGCGGCGCCGGCATCGGCAGTGGTTTTAATTCCGCTTGTGATGACATTACGATTATCGGCGGCATCGTCACCGCGCAGGGAGGCGTGAACTCTTCCGGTATCGGAAGCGGCGTTTACGCTTCTTGCAACGGCGTGACGATTTCTGGAGGCTACGTAAAAGCAACGCCGGGAGCGTATTCCGCACCCATCGGAGCAGGTTACGAATCCGAAACCGTGGACGTGTCGATTGATGCCTCTTGCACGTCGGTGACGAAAGACGGCACGCAGTATATCAACTATCAAATTCCGGCGGTGGAGCCGACCTGCACCGAAAGCGGTATTTTGGCGTATTTCCAAGATCCTGTCAGCGGCAAGTACTATGATGCGGTTCCGCTTACGGAAGATACGCTCATCGGAGATGCTACTGCACTTGCCGCTTGGAAAGCAGAGAGCGGTGCCGGCTATGTGGCGCGGATTCCTCACGTGGATGAAAACGAAGACGATATATGTGACGTTTGCTCGGCTGCGCATGCAGCTTATCTTGATTATAACGAGACCACCGGCGCGGTGGATACGGAGCATATGGTATGGGCCGAAAACGTGATTGACGAGGCGACGGACTCGTTCGTTACCGGTTGGAACGTTGTAAAAGGCGCTGTGGAATTTGAAGACCGCATTGTGCTTCCGGCAAACGTCAAGCTTGTTTTGGCAAACGACGCCACGCTGACCGCGAAAAAAGGTATTACCGTTGCGGAGGACGGTGATTTTGCCGTCTATGCACAGTCGAACGATGCGGCCACGATGGGCAAACTCATTGTGCCGGAGAGCACGTTAGACTATTATGCCGGTATCGGTTGCGAAGAAAAAGAAAGCTGCGGTAACATTGCTGTTTACGGCGGCGCTCTCACCGTGATGGGCGGATACGACAGCGCCGCTATCGGTAGTGGATTTAAGAGCGCGTGTGGGGATATTTCCATCTATGGAGGTATTGTTACGGTAACGGGCGGCGGATTCGGCGCCGGTATCGGCAGCGGTAGCGGCAACAGCGATTTTGTGACTTCTTGTGGAATCATTACCATTTCCGGTGGTGTTGTGACGGCGCAGGGCGGTGGAAGCGGCGCCGGTATCGGCAGCGGATGGTTTGCCGCTTGCGACGAGGTAAATATTACGGGCGGCTATGTCAAAGCAACGGCGGGTAAGAATGCCGAACCCATCGGCGCCGGTTATGTTAGCGATGCCGTTTCGGTGTCGATCGACAGTTCTTGCACCTCGGTGACGAAGGACGGTGTGCAGTATATCAACTATCAAATTCCGGCAAAGGCGCCGACTTGTACCGAGAGCGGCTTCAAGGTGTATTTCCAAGATCCTGTCAGCGGCGACTATTATTCGGCGGTTCCGCTTACGGCAGATACGCTCATCGGCGATGCCACGGCACTTGCCGCATGGAAAGCGCAGGGCGGCGCCGGTTATGTGGAAATGATCTCTCACGTAGATGAAAATGATAACGATTTATGTGACGTTTGCGAAACGCTTTTCGCGACGTATCTGGACTATAACAGGACGAGCGGTGCGGTGGATACGAAGCGCAAAGTCGTGCCTGAAAACATGATTGACGAGGCGACGGATTCGTTTGTTTCCGGTTGGAACTATGTGAAAGGCAACGTGGAATTTGAAGACCGCATTGTGCTTCCGGCAAACGTCAAGCTTATTTTGGCAAACGGCGCCACGCTGACCGCGAAAAAAGGTATTACTGTGGCGGAAGACGGCGATTTTGCCGTTTATGCACAATCGAATAATGCGGCTATGATGGGCAAGCTTATCGTGCCGGAGAGTGTGGCTGCTTTTTGTCCCGGTATCGGCAGCAGTAAAAACGGTGTCTGCGGCAATATCGCGATTTATGGCGGTGCTGTGACGACTCGAGGCGGTATGTATGGCGCCGGCATCGGCAGTGGCGACAGCGGAAGCGCGTGCGGCACCGTGACGATTTACGGCGGTGTGGTAACCGCGACCGCCGGCGCGTATGGCGCCGGCATCGGCAGTGGTTATGATTCCGCTTGTGATGATATTTCAGTTCTCGGCGGTATTGTGACCGCGCAAGGCGGTATGAGTGCTTCCGGTATCGGCAGCGGTTATTATTCCGCTTGCGGTGACGTAACGATCTCCGGTGGTATTGTCAATGCACAAGGAGGATATAACGGCGCCGGTATCGGAAGCGGCTTTACATCCTCTTGCGGTAAAGTGACCATCACTGCCGGCTATGTTAAAGCAACGGCGGGCGCGGATGCCGAGACTATCGGCGCAGGTTACGAATCCGAAACCGTGGACGTGTCGATTGATGCCTCTTGCACCTCGGTGACGAAAGACGGCGTGCAATATATCGACTATCAAATTCCGTCGAAGGTGCCGACTTGCACTGAAAGCGGCTTCAAAGCGTATTTCCAAGATCCCGTCAGCGGCAAGTACTATGATGCGGTTCCGCTTACGGAAGATACGCTCATCGGCGATGCCACCGCGCTTGCTGCGTGGAAAATCGAAGGTGGCGCCGGCTATTTGGAAACACTTCCTCACACGGATGTAAACAAAGACGGTGTGTGTGACGTTTGCGAAGCGGCTCTTACAAAATATTTGGATTATAACGCGACCACCGGCGAGGTGGATACGGAGTGTTTGGCGGCGAACGTTAATGTGATCGATGAGACGACGGATTCGTTTGTCACTGGCTGGAACTATGTGAAAGACAGCGTGGAATTTGAGGAGCGTATTACGCTTCCGGCAAACGTCAAGCTCATTTTGGCAAACGGCGCTACGCTGACCGCGAAAAAAGGCATTACTGTGGCGGCGGACGGCGATTTTGCCGTCTATGCACAGTCGAACGATGAGGCCACGATGGGCAAACTGATTGTGCCGGGTGCGGACAGCAGTTACGCCGGTATCGGCAGTAAAGATGATGCTTGCGGTAACATTGCGATTTACGGTGGTGCTGTGACGGCACAAGGCGGTGTGTACGCTTCCGGTATCGGCAGCGGTGACAGCGGCAGCTCGTGCGGCACCGTGACGATTTACGGCGGTGTGATAACGGCGACCGCCGGCGCATATGGCGCCGGTATCGGCAGCGGCTATAATGCCGCTTGCGGCGATATTACGATTCTCGGCGGCATCGTCACCGCGCAGGGTGGCTATGAAGGTGCCGGTATCGGTAGCGGCTATTACGATTGTTCCTGCGGCACCGTGACGATTTCCGGCGGTTACGTAAAAGCAACGCCGGGAGAGGGTGCCGAACCGATCGGCGCGGGATGCGATTCCGATGCCGTCCCGGTGTTGATTGATGCCTCTTGCACCTCGGTGACGAAAGACGGCGTGCAATACGTCAACTATGAGCCAGTTGCGGCGGTGGAGCCGACTTGTACCGAAAACGGTACTTTGGCGTATGTGAAAGATTACGTCAGCGGCAACTACTATACGGCGTTTCCGTTTACGGAAGACGGTCTTCTCTGTGATGCCGATGGATTTGCCGCGTGGAAAGCCGAGGGCGGCGACGGTTGTGTGGCGGCGCTCGGCCACGACTGGCAATATGTGGACGAGGATGTCCACGAGTGCGCGCGATGCGAGGCTACCGAAGCGCACACAGGTGTGGACGATTATATTTGCGACGATTGCGGCGGCATTTTGTTGGAAACTGCCCAAGAAGATGCGATCACGGCGCTCAATACGGCGGCGGGCGATGAGTTCTCCGATGAGCTGGCGGCGATTTTGGACACCGCCATTGCATCTGTGAATGCCGCAACCACGATCGATGATGTGAAAATGGCAAAAGTCACCGGACTGAAGGATATTGCTCTTCAGTTGTTATCTGAGGAACACGCTCGCGCGTTGGAAGAAATTAAAGCGGATGCAAAAACCGTTGCAAAATCCGCGCTGACCGCGGCGGTGGGTGATGAGCCCTCTGATGCGCTTGCCGCGATTTTGAGAGATGCGCTCGATGCGGTGGATGAAGCAGCAACGATAGAGGCGGTGCAGGCCGCGGAAGAAGCTGGCTTTGCCGCGATTATGGCGCAAGTGGCTTCGGAAGCGGCAGACAAAGCCGCAACGGAAAAATCCGCCGCCGAAGCTCTTGCCGAAGCAAAAGGCGCGGCGAAAGCGGCGCTGGATGCCGCCGCTAACCCGATTGGCTCGGCGACGCAGGCGCAGGTGCTTTCCGATGCGAAAGCCGCGGTGGATGCCGCGACAACGCTTGACGGTGTTACCGCAGCGAAAGCGGACGGACTTTCTGCCATTGCCGCCCAAAAAGCGACGGAACTTGCGACGAAAATTGCCGAACTTAAAGCGGATATTAACGACAACTTGTTCCCGGCGGCGAAATGCTATGAGGCGAAAGACATTCTCTATGCGGTGCTCTCCGATTTGGATGCCGCCGCTTCTGTGAGCGAGGCGAACGAGATCTACAACACGGCAAAAGCGCAGGCAAACGATAAGGATGCTGTGTTTGCCGACAAATTGAGCAACTACAAAGCCACGTTCCCCTTGGCGATTACCGATGTGGCAAGCGAGGAGACGGAGCAGTTTGTGGAGAACGTGCAAACGGCGCTCGACAACGCACTCTCGATCGCCGCGCTTGACGGAATCTATGCCGAAAACGAGCCGCTCATCAGCTTCCACGCGACCAAAGACACGATGCTGTCGCAGTGCAAAGAGATACTTGAATCGGGCGAGAATACCGAGGCGATGGACGCCGTTTTTGAGATGACGTTTGAGATGCTTTCCAAGACCACGAATATGGACGAACTCGAAGAAGCGTACGCCTATTGTTCCGAGCAAATCGAAATGCAGCGGGAGAGAGAAAGTTATCTCCCTGAATGTGAGATGATTTTGGCATCGGATGAGTATTCCGATGAGGTCAAGACGCTTGTGCGTGAGTTTATCGAAGCATTGAATGCGGCAGAAAGCCTCAAGGAAATTGAGTATGTGTTTTACGATTATGCGCCGGCGATCAACTTGCAAGCCGTTCGCGATAAATGGATGGCGGAACTTGAGGGGTTGCTCCCCGAAGAGCCGTCTGATGCGGTAAACGCGATCATTGAGGATGCGAGCGAGCTGATTTTGTACGGTGAGGACTCCTCCGTTTTCGATAACGTGTACGACATCGCGCGGCGATCGGTGGAGCGGCAGTTGACGGCCGAAGCCAACACGAAAGCGCTCGAAGACTTGTTCAAACAAACCGAAGAAGCGCTTGCATCGGCGAACGACATGATTTCCGCGCTCAACGACACCATCGAGAGCAAGGACACCACCATCGCCGAAAAACAGGCGGCGCTGGATACCGTGACCGAACAGCTGAACGCGGCGAAAGCCGACCTTGAAACCACCAAAGCGGAACTCGAGAAGGCGAAAGCGGACGTTGAGGAGCTGCAAGAGGCACTTGAAATGGCGCAGATAGCGCTGGACGCCGCGCAAACCGGCTTTAACAAGTTGGAAACCACGTTGGCTCAGCAGGAAGCGCAACTCAACCAAGCGCAGCAGACGGTGAAAGACCTGCAAGCGGAAGTTGAGCGGCTGAAAGCGCTGCTTGATGACGATCCGACCGATCCGCAACCGACGGAAATGCGCGGTGACGCGAACGGTGACGGTGCGGTCAATATGAAAGACGTTCTGCTTTTGCGCAAATACTTGGCAGACACCACCGACACGATGAATATGGAAAACGCGGACGTGAACGGCGACGGCGACGTCAATATGAAAGACGTGCTGATGCTTCGCAAGTATTTGGCGGGAGTTATTGAAAACTTAGAGGCATAAACAAAAAAGCCGCAGGGATTGACCGGGAGTTCTTAAGGAATGTATTCCTTAAGAACTCCCGGCCTTCTCCGCGGCTTTTTCTTGCGTTTTTTGGAATGTGTGCTATACTGAAATCAGACGTATTCAGATGGGAGGTATGGAGATTGCAATATCGGAAAGATAAAAACGGTAACGAACTCTCGATTCTCGGTTTCGGGTGTATGCGCTTTACGAAAAAAGGCGGCAGCATCGACATCGACAAGGCCGAACAGGAAATTCTGGAGGCGTACCATAGCGGTGTCAACTATTTTGACACCGCCTACGTTTACGGCGGAAGCGAAGCGGCGGTCGGCGAGATTTTGGAGCGCAACGGCATCCGTGAAAAGGTGAAAATCGCCACGAAACTGCCGCAATATCTCGTGGGAAGCCGCGCCGCCATTGATAAGTATTTTAACGAGGAACTCTCGCGCCTTCGCACGACGTATATCGACTACTATTTGATGCACCATTTGACCGACGTGGCAATGTGGGAAAAGCTGAAAGCCGTCGGCATTCTCGATTGGATTGACGAAAAAAAGGCAAGCGGTCAAATCCGCAACATCGGCTTTTCTTACCACGGCAACACCGACGGATTTTTGAAAATTCTCGCCGATTACGACTGGGATATGTGCCAAATCCAATACAATTACTTCGACGAACATCCCCAAGCCGGCAAAGCCGGCTTGCAGGCGGCGTCGGAAAAGGGGATTCCCGTGGTGATTATGGAGCCGCTTCGCGGCGGCAAACTGGTGGGAATGCTTCCCGATTCCGCTAAAGCGGTGATGAAGCAAAGCGAGCGCGATTGGACACCTGCGGAATGGGGTTTCCGGTGGCTCTTTAATCAGCCGGAAGTAACGGTTGTTCTGTCGGGTATGAACTCGCTCGATATGGTCAAAGAAAACTGCCGTACTGCCTCCGAGGCGGAGGCCGGCTCGTTTACCGAAGCGGATTTTGAGACAATTCGCGAAGTGACGAAAAAAATCAGCGAAAATGAAAAAGTCGGTTGTACCGGTTGCCGGTACTGTATGCCCTGCCCGAAAGGGGTGGACATTCCCGGTGCGTTTCGGTGCTATAACGCGATGTATATTGATTCAAAGATGCAAGGGCGGTTTGAATATGCCCAAACGGTGGGGCTGACGAAAGAACGCGCCTTTGCCACGCAATGCATCGAGTGCGGACAATGCGAAACGCATTGTCCGCAACAACTGCCGATTCGCAAATTGCTGAAAGAGGCGGATGCGGCGCTTCGCCCACTTCCGTATAAAGCAGGAATTGCGATTGCCCGTAAATTTATGTTCCGCAAAGCAAAAAAGAATACATAAGAGCAACGCCACGGTTCCCTTAGGAAACCGTGGCGAATGCGGCAGGGGGGGGTAATCTTTGCTGTTTTTTCTTGAACACATAATCACTTTGTGTTATAATAAAAAAAGTGAATGCCGCAAAACGATGTGCCGGTGAAACTTTCTTGCGAAAAACAGGGTATTACTTGTAGCGCGACATGGCGCTGTCATTATATTGCAAACAACATCAAAGGAGTGCTTTTTATGCCTATTCCGAAGGAATTTGACTGTAACGAGGTGCGACTGAACCAGAGGGAGATCGAGACGTTCAAAACGGCGATCCTCAATTTGTCGGGAATCGTTAAAAACAACGAGCCCTATGACGTTTCAAAAGAAGTGAGAAA
>JAZLLJ010000018.1:0-21586 GCA_045598065.1 Acutalibacteraceae bacterium | reverse complement strand
TTCCGGCGCCATAACCGGGTTACCCTCCGGCGCAGCAGGTGCGGCCGGTGCGGCCGGAGCTTCCGGCGCCATAAGCGGGTTAGCCTCCGGCGCAGCAGGTGCGGCCGGTGCGGCCGGAGCTTCCGGCTGAATCGGCAAGCCGGTCATGGGATCAAAATTTTGAACCATAGAGGATTCCTCCTATTCTTCAATATGGAAAATATGCCAAACCCTCCGGAAGGTATCCCGGAGGGTTTTCGTTTGTTAAATTTTCACCCACATCGCCGGGCGAATACCGTGAACTTTCACATCCACCGCGCCGCCGAAGACACAGATATTCCCGTCTTGCAGCACGCAGGCAACTTTTTTCTTGTCGTAACCGGGGGTACGCAACAACCAGCCGCACTCACCGACGGAGTTGATGTAGCCGGTTTGCATATACACACGCGCATTGGACCATGCGCGGCGTTTTTCTTCGTTTTTGAACAGTTTTCCCGCTTCTTCCGCCGACAGCAAGAAGACTTTGTCAGTGGTGTCCGCGCCACCACACACGCCGTATGCGTTGCAGGGTGTGGACACAGTGGTGGAGAGAATTTTCTTTTGTTCCGTCTTATTGAACGCCGTCTCGAAGAACTCGCCGTTCAAAAAAGCACGCACATCCGAGGTTTCCCACGTTGTCTCACTGCCGTCCGCTTTGTATGGAATGCATTCCATACCGTTTTTTGCGATGACCAGAGCGCGGTCGCCCTCTTTTGCCACTTTCAGCACAATCCACTCCGCTTTTTTCGGCGCCTCCTCGTCTGGGAAGTACGAACCGATTTTCAGAATTTCACCCTTTTTCATAAATAGCCCTCCGTAAATGATATGATTTTAACCTTTAATATTTTATCTAAAAAAGCGCGTTTTGTCAAGTATTTTGGGTGTTTTTATACCAAAAAACGCGAAAATCCACAAAATAAGCTATTTTCTATCGGAAAGCGCCGCAATCAGCCATTCCGCACAGCGAACGCCGTCCACCGCCGACGACGTGATGCCGCCGGCATACCCTGCGCCCTCTCCGCAGGGGTAAATTCCGCGAACAGGCGATTGACCTTCCTCGTCTCGCACCATACGTACCGGCGAGGAAGAACGGGTTTCCACGCCCGTCAGTACCGCCTCTGCCCGGTCGAAGCCGCGCAGGCGTTTTCCCATCAGCGGCAACCCTGCTTTCAGCGACTGCACCACAAATCCAGGAAGGCACGCGCGCAAATCACAAGGCGTAACACCGCACGGATAAGACGGCGACACCTCACCGAATCCGGTCGAGGCGCGGTCGGCAAGGAAATCCCCCACCGTCTGCGCCGGCGCTTTATAGTCACCGCCGCCGAGGGCAAAAGCCTCTTTTTCCATCTTGCGCTGTAACTCCACGCCGGCCAGAGGATGATTGGAGCCGAAATCTTCCGGCGCAACCCCGACAAGCACCGCACTGTTGGAGTTTTGCGCATCACGGGCAAAGCGGCTCATCCCATTGACCGCAACGCCGCCTTCTTCGGAAGCGGCAGCAACCACCGTTCCGCCGGGACACATACAAAACGTATAGACACCGCGCCCGGTTTCCGGCCGCACCGCCAAACGGTAGTCCGCAGCGGAAAGCGCCGGATGTCCTGCAAAATCGCCATATTGCGCGCGGTCAATCCACTCGCGTTTATGCTCGATACGCACTCCGACGGCAAACGGTTTTTGCAGCATCGTTACGCCGCGACGGTGCAACATTTCCACCGTATCTCGAGCGCTGTGACCAATGGCAAACACCGCGTATTCGCAAGGCAAAACCTCCCGTCCGTTCGGCGTATCCAAAATCAGCGCCGACAGCGTGCCGTCTTCCGTTTCGATATCGGTCACACAAGTGGAAAACCGCACCGTTGCCCCGTTTTCGAGCAATTCTCGCCGCAGTTCTTTTACGGTGGTTTTCAGGCGGTCGGTACCCACGTGCGGCCGTGCCTGCCACAGTAAATCCTCGGCATTCCCTGCTTTGGCAAGTGTTTCCAACACAAAGCGGATGCGCTCGTCCTTAATGCCGGTGTTGAGTTTACCGTCGGAAAATGTCCCTGCGCCGCCCTCGCCGAACTGCACGTTCGAGGTGGGATTCAACACCCCCGTCTGTTCAAATTGCCGAACGTCTGCGGTACGGGCATCCACGTCTTTGCCGCGCTCAAGAAGAATGGGCTTAAGTCCGGCACGGGACAAAATCAGCGCCGCAAACAGGCCCGCCGGGCCGCTTCCCACCACCACGGGCGGATGCGACGGCTCTTTGGTCGCTTTCGGCTGTATGTATACAAGCGGTTTCACCACCGCAATTTGATCGTTTCGAAGTCGTTTGACCAGGGCATTTTCATCCCCTTTTACCGTTACGTCCAACGAAAACAAACACGACACCTGCCCTCTCCGCGCGTCCACCGAGCGTTTGGCAACCGCGCAGGAAAGCAGGTCGTTTGGGTTAAGTTTCAATTTTTTGGCGGCGGCGACCTTTAAGTCACCGTCGGTATACGAAAGCGGCAGCGACACCGAAGAAATTCGAATCATTTCGCCACCTCGCTTGCCATCGCCGTTGCACAGGCACACGCGGATGCCCACGCGAAATGCAGATTAAATCCTCCGCAATCGCCGTCAACGTCCAACACTTCGCCGAGCGCATACAGTCCCGGATGGCGTTTCGATTCCATCGTCATCGGGTTGAACGCCTCCGTCTTCAAACCGCCGGTGGTCACTTGCGCTCCACCGAAGCCAGACGTGCCGAGAACGGAAAATTCCCATTTTTTGATGGTTTTCGCCAGCGTTTTCAACTCGTCATCCGAAAGACCGGCCGCTTCGCGTGTGAAGGGCATTACCTTTGCAGCTTTCAGTACCGTCTGCCCCACTCGGCGTTGGAACAACCCGGTCAAGTAGTCTTCCAAAAGACGGGTTTTTAGGACGGTGCGGCGATTCCGTAAGTGCTCCAAAAGTTCCTCTTCGCTCATCCCCGGACACAGGTCCAACGAGAGCGTTAAATCGCCTTGCTTTTTGCGTTCCCATTCCCCTGCAAGCCGCGACACCTGCATTACCGCCGGACCGGACAGCCCGTAGTCTGCAAACAGCACTTCTCCCGTTTCCGAAAGGGTGTTGCGACCGTCCGTCAGCGTTACGGTCGCATCCACTCGCAAACCTTTGACCGCTTTCACAAACGTGGTATCGGTTTTCAAGGTGACAATCGAGGGAGTGAGCGACGTACGCTCATAACCGAGCGCCGCCATCAAGTTATAGCCGTCCCCACAGCCGCCGAGTTTCGGCGAGGCACAGCCGCCTGTCGCCAACACGACGTTTTTGGTGTAAAGCACATTCACTTTACCGTCTTTGTCGGCGGTCGTCACTTCGAAGTTGCCGTTTTGGGGGGTGATTTTCGTCACCGCGGTATCGCAAACCACAAAAACGCCCACTTCGTCGAGGGCGAGACGCAGACAATCGAGCACCGCCGCCGCCGAAGCACATTCCGGATAGATGCGACCGTTTTGGCGCACCTCGGTTTTTACGCCGATGGAGGCAAAAAAGTTTCGGGCATCCTGCGGAGTGAACGAGGCAATCGCGAAAGCGGCAAAGGAGGAGTCTTGCCCGTGATAGTGGGACGCGTCGGCATGGATATTGGACAAATTGCACGTACCGTTGCCGGTAGCCAACAGTTTTTTGCCCACGCGCGGCGCTTTTTCAATAACCTGAACGCGCGCCTGCGGCCAACAGCGTTTCAGCATCAACGCCGCACAAAGCCCCGATGCGCCACCGCCGATAATGATTGCATCCGTCATCCCGGACACCTCCTTTTTCTTGTTTTTCAGTATAGCATTTTTTGTGGGGATTATCAAGGTTTTTTGTTGCGTTTTCGGAACTTTCGTGGTATACTGATTAGGATTAAGGTGTTATAAGGGGGAATGTGCGGTGACAAAGCGCGTGTTGGTCGCTATGAGCGGCGGTGTGGACAGCGCCGTGGCAACGCTTGTGCTGAAAGAGCAAGGCTACGACGTCACCGGCATCACGCTTAAACTGCTTCCCACAAACGCCGCCGACAAGGCGGTTGCCGATGCAAGGCAAGCTGCCGAAACGCTCGATATTCCCCATATCGCCTTGGACCTTTGCGACTTTTTTGAAAGAAACGTCATCACGCCTTTCACCGCGACCTACGTGGCCGGCCGCACGCCCAATCCCTGCGTTTTGTGCAACGTCGCCGTAAAATTCGGCGCGCTCTACGACTACGCTATGACAAACGATTTTGATTTTCTCGCCACCGGACATTACGCGCGCGTAGAAAACACAGGAGCAGACGGGCTTCCCCATCTTTTCCGCGGAAAAGATGCAAAAAAAGACCAATCTTACGTGCTCTGTTCGGTGCCGCGCTATGTTTTCAAAAACGTCCTCTTTCCCTTGGGTGAAATGGACAAGCCCACCGTCCGCGCTTTGGCGGAACAACACGGCTTTGTTTCTGCCGCTTCAAAGGAGAGTCAGGACATCTGCTTTATTCCCGATGGCGACTACACTCGCTACCTAAAAGAAGAACGCAGCGTAAAAAGCGTTCCCGGCAATTTCGTGGATGCCAACGGTCAAAAAATCGGCTGCCACGACGGCTGTATCCGCTTCACCATCGGCCAACGCAAGGGCCTTGGTATGGGCTTCGGAAAGCCGATGTTTGTGCTCGGGAAAGACACGAAAACCGGCAACGTTACGCTCGGCGACGAGGCGGATTTGTTCGCCTCCGGCCTCACGGCAACGGAGATGAACTGGCTGTGTGATTCGTCCGCGCTCCCCGATAACATCACCGCCAAGGCGCGCTATTCTCAGCGAGAAGCCGCCGTTACCGTCACTCCTTCCGGCACCGCCGCTATGGTGGAATTTGCCACACCGCAACGGGCGCTGACTCCCGGGCAAGCCATCGTGTTTTACCACGGTGACGAAGTCTTAGGCGGCGGCACCATTGACAAAATTCTGTAAATTATCACCCCGAAAAAGGAGTTGTTCTTATGATTTGGCACGCACAAAGCGGAAACGAGATTTTAAATGAGTTTTCCGTCACCCGAGAAACCGGCCTTTCCTCAAAACAAGTGGAACTCGCCCAAAAACGATACGGTAAAAACGTTCTACGGGAGCGTCCGCCCCGTTCGTTCTTTATGCGCTTTTTGGACCAGCTGAAAAACGTGATGATTATCATCCTTGTTTTGGCGGCGGCGCTGTCAGTCGGCATTAACCTCTACCAAATTTGGCAGGGCAACGTGCAGGAAGCTGATTGGATTGATCCTATCGCCATTGTGCTGATTGTGCTTATCAACGCCTTTATCGGTGTCATTCAAGAAAGCCGCGCCGAAGCGGCACTTGCGGCGCTGAAAAATATGTCGGCGCCCTCCGCCAAAGTCCAGCGCGACGGCGTGCGCCAAGTGGTGGAAGCCACCGATTTGGTGCCCGGCGACATCGTGTTTTTGGAAGCAGGCGACCTTGTGCCTGCCGACTGCCGTTTGTTGCATACCGCCCTCTTTAAGTGCGACGAATCCATGCTCACCGGAGAATGTGTCGCCGCCGAAAAAGAGGCAAGTGCCGAACTTGATGCCATCGTCCCCATCGGCGACCGCACCAATATGGCATATTCCGGCTGCATTGTCACCAACGGTACCGCCACCGCCGTGGTGGTGGACACCGGTATGGAAACCGAAATCGGCAAAATCGCCGTGATGCTGGAAAGCGAAAAGAAATCGCTTACTCCGCTTCAACACAAATTGGAAGAACTGGGCAAAAAACTGGGCTATCTCGCCTTGGCCATTTGCGCCGTCATCTTTGTCATCGGCTTTATTGTCGGCCATAATAAATTAGAGATGTTTATGACCGCCGTCTCCCTCGCCGTTGCCGCCATTCCGGAAGGTCTTCCGGCGGTCGTCACCGTAGTGCTTGCGCTCGGTGTACAGCGTATGGCGAATAAAAATGCCATCGTGCGTCGCCTGCCTGCGGTGGAAACGCTCGGTTGCGCCTCGGTCATTTGCACCGATAAAACCGGCACGCTGACGCAAAACAAAATGACCTTAACGCGGATGTACGTGGACGGCAAATCGCTTTATCTCGACGACTTGCCCTCCAAAGCAGTAACCTCGCTTTTGCAAATGGCGGCACTGTGCACCGACGGCAACGTTTCGATGGTGAACGGCAACGAAATCGCAGTGGGTGATCCCACCGAAACCGCCATTTTGTCCTATGCACTGAAACACAAGCTAGACAAAACCACTCTAATGAACGAATATCCCCGTGTCGGCGAAATTCCCTTTGACTCTGACCGCAAACTGATGACATCCATCCACATTATCGAAGGCAAAAAAATGGCTATCGTCAAAGGTGCGCCGGACATTTTGCTCTCCCGATGTGTCAACGTGGACACCGAGGAAGTGTTGAAAGTCAACCAAAGTTTCGGCAAAGAGGCGCTGCGCGTGTTGGCGGTCGGCTATAAAATGGTTCCCGACGATTTGCCGGTTCACCTCAACCCGGACGAAATCGAATCCGGGCTCACCTTCGGCGGTCTGCTCGGTATGATTGATCCGCCGCGACCGGAAGCGGTCGCCGCCATCAAAGAATGTAAAAAAGCCGGCATCCGTACCGTAATGATTACCGGCGATCACGTCGTCACCGCCACTGCTATCGGCAAAACGCTGGGCATTTTGGAAGACGAAAGCGAAGCGATGACCGGCGAGCAGTTGTCCGCTATGAATGACGACGAACTCTTCGAGAACATTCGCCATTACAGCGTGTACGCTCGCGTGTCGCCCACCGATAAGATTCGCATCGTCAAAGCGTGGCAAAAAGCCGGCGAGATTGTGTCTATGACCGGCGACGGTGTCAACGATGCGCCGGCCCTCTCCGCCGCCGACATCGGCTGTGCCATGGGTATCACCGGCACGGACGTCGCCAAAAACGCCGCTGACGTAGTGCTGACCGACGACAACTTCGCCACCATCGTCACTGCGGTGGAACGCGGTCGCGGCATCTATAACAACATCAAAAAATCCGTCCAATTCCTGCTTTCCTGCAACCTTGGCGAGATTTTGTGCGTGTTTATTGCCCTGCTTTTGTGGGGTGTGTCGCCGTTGTTCCCGGTCCAACTTTTGTGGGTAAACCTCATCACCGACAGTCTGCCTGCGCTCGCCCTCGGTATGGAGCCGACGGACAAATCGCTTATGACCAGAAAGCCCCGTCCGAAAACCGAAAGCATTTTTGCTCACGGATTGGCCTTTAACTCCATTTGGCAAGGCGCGATGATTGCCGCCTTAACGCTTTATGCCTATTCCATCGGCAGCGAAACCGGTCCCGAACTCGCCAGCACCATGGCGTTCGCCGTGCTCGCGTTCTCCCAACTCGTCCACGCACTCAACACGCGCTCGAACTTGTCGTTGTTCCGCGTACATCTGCACACCAACCCCTTTATGCTGTTGGCGTTGCTCGTATCCGGCGGCCTTATGGCGGCAACCCTCTTGTATCCGCCGGCACAAGGCATTTTCAACACGGTGGCAATGAGCGGCAGCGAATGGATGACCGTCATCACCCTTTCCGTCATCCCGTTTGTGGTGCTGGAACTGTATAAAGGTGCTTGCGCTTTGATGGGTTTGGCGAAAAATACCCTGAAAAGAGGAGAATGATGTATGTCGCCTTTGGACATTGTGATTTTAACTGTTGCGGTCGGTGCGGCGACGTTCGGCATCGTTGTTACGGTACGCCGCAAAAAACAAGGCAAAGGCTGTGGCGGTGATTGCAGTCGATGCGGCGGCAATTGTCACTTAAATGTTAAGGAAAAAGACGAGTAAAGAGGGTTTTTCTATGTTTTCTTCGCTCAACAGTATGGGACTTTCGGGCATCGACGGCTTTATGGTGAAAGTGGAAGCCGACCTGTCCCAAGGTCTTCCCGGTTTTGACGTCGTAGGCCTTCCCGGTGCGGCGGTGCGCGAATCTCGCGGACGGGTGCGTGCCGCGCTGAAAAACGGCGGCTTCACCTACCCCGTTTCGCGCATCACGATTAACTTAGCCCCTGCCGACATCCGCAAAGAAGGCTCGGTCTATGACCTGCCTCTTTTGCTCGCACTGCTCAAAGTCTCCGACCAACTGCGTGCGGATTTGTCTGACTGCGCCTTTATCGGTGAGCTGTCTCTGGACGGCGAAGTGCGGCCGGTCGCCGGCGTACTGCCGATGGTTATTGCCGCCAGAGATAATGGCATCAAGCACGTCTTTATCCCTGCCGACAACGCCGCCGAAGGCGCGGTGGTGGACGGTGTGGCCGTTTATCCCGTCAAAACCGTCACCCAACTGTTGTTGCATCTCCAAGGCGGCGAGCCAATCGCTCCCGTTTCTGCCGCTGATTACCACGCGGAGACGGACGAACACGTCCCCGATTTCGCGGACGTAAAAGGTCAAGCCGCCGCACGCCGCGCTATGGAAGTGGCGGCCGCCGGCGGACACAACATTCTGCTCATCGGCCCTCCCGGCTCGGGCAAAAGTATGCTTGCCAAGCGTTTGCCCTCGATTTTACCCGATATGACACCTGCCGAAGCATTGGAAGCAACCAAAATTCACTCCATCGCCGGCGAATTACATAAAAACACAGGGCTGCTCACCGTGCGCCCGTTCCGCTCGCCTCACCACACCATTTCGGTTGCAGGACTCGCAGGCGGCGGCACCACTCCGAAACCGGGCGAGGTCTCGCTTGCCCATCATGGCGTGCTGTTTTTGGACGAATTGCCGGAATTTTCCCGCACGGCAATGGAAAGTCTGCGCCAACCGCTCGAAGACCATCGCGTAACCATCTCCCGTGTCAGCGCCACCCTCTCCTACCCTTGTTCGTTTATGCTGGTCGCGGCGATGAACCCCTGCCCCTGCGGATTTTACGGCCATCCCACCCGTAAGTGCACATGCTCGCCCACCGCGGCGCAGCACTATCTCTCGCGCATTTCCGGGCCGCTTCTTGACCGTGTGGATTTGCATATCGAAGTGCCGCCGGTGGAATTTGAGCAACTGACCTCCAAATCCGCCTCCGAATCGAGTGCCTCTATCCGCGCCCGTGTCAACGCGGCACGAGATATCCAAAACAAGCGCTTCGCCGGCACCGACGTCATCTCTAACGCCACCATTCCTGCCGGAAAATTGCAAGAATGGTGTCCGATGACCGATGCCGCCAAAACGCTTCTTCAAAACGCGTTCGACCGTATGGGACTCTCCGCTCGCGCCTACGACCGCATCGTAAAAGTCGCGCGCACGGTCGCCGACCTCGATGCCGCCGAGATCATCGACGTACCGCATATTGCTGAAGCCATCCAGTACCGCAGTCTTGACCGTAAATACTGGCAAGAACGCGGATAACCATTTCCCTATAAACACTCAAAGCGCGCCCAAAGGCGCCCTTTTTGCCGCAAAAAACCGGAAAGAAACGAGGTGGGTGCCGTGAAGGCGGTTTGCCGCTATCTAAAAGAACATATCGTGTTGTGTGTGGCCATCGTCGCGGCGGTCGTCACCTGCTTTTTTGTGCCGCCGGACCGCGGCTATCTCGGCTATTTAGACCTGCGAACGCTCACCTGCCTCTTTTTAACGCTCGCGGTCATTTGCGCTTTACGCCACATCCACTTTTTCACCATTCTCGCTCGCCGCATCGTGATGCTGACCGGCAACTTGCGCACCCTCACTTTAGCCCTCGTCTACATCACCTTTATCGGCTCAATGCTGATTGCAAACGATATGGCGCTGATTACGTTCCTGCCGCTCGGCTATTTTGCCCTATCTTCCACCAACAACAAATGCTATATGGCGTACGTGTTCATCTTGCAAAACATCTCCGCTAACCTTGGCGGTATGCTGACACCGTTTGGCAATCCCCAAAACCTCTATCTCTACTCCTTTTTCAAAATCCCCACCGGCGAATTCACCCGTATTATGCTGCCGCCGTTTTTGCTCGCGGTCGCAATGCTCACCGTCGCCTGCTTCTTTCTCCCAAAAACCGCCTTATCCATCAAAGACAAGTTCCACAAATCGCTCGATAAGCCGCGTACGGCGCTCTATCTCGCTCTATTCGCCTTTTCGTTGCTTATCGTATTCCGGCTTGTTCCCTATTATATCGGGCTTGTCGCCATTCCGCTCGTATTGTTGGTTGCCGACAAAAAAGCGCTCAAAGAAGTCGATTATGCCCTGCTTTTCACCTTCGTATTCTTCTTCCTCTTTGCAGGCAATCTCTCGCGCGTGCCTGCTGTCAACGACTTCTTTGCGACACTTTTGCAAAAGAGCACGCTGCTCGTGTCCATCTTCTCCTGCCAAGCGATCAGCAACGTTCCCTCCGCGATCCTCTTGTCGCAGTTTACAGACAACTACAAAGAACTTCTGCTCGGTGTCAACATCGGCGGCACGGGCACGCTCATCGCCTCGCTCGCGAGCCTTATTACGTACAGCGAATACGCCATTTTTGATCCGAAAGGCAAAAAGAAATATCTGCTTCTCTTTGCCACCGTCAACGCGGTGTTCCTCGTTGTCATGACCGCTGTTACCGCGTTGTGGTTTGTTTGATATAATAAAAGAGCCTTGGCTTACGCCAAGGCTCTTTTTCATTTTTTCTTATTGCAAAATAGTAGAAATATCTTCCATTCCCATATTCCGCATTTCCGCTCTTTCAATCTCTTCATCGATATCTCTGCCGGACTCTTCGATGGATTGTTGCACCATATCTTTGACAGCGCTACCTTTAAGGATAGCTTTCTGTCTGTCGGTAATATCCATCTCGTCAATTTCTTCCATCCGTGCCTCAAAGCTGTCGTTCGACATCTGGAACGTGTTGTTGGCAAACGCCAGGAAACGGCGAACGTCATCCGGACCGTTTTCGGCAATGTCGTTGACCTGTTTCACAAACTCCGCGTTAGGATTCTCCAACTCATCCACAAGCGCTTGAATGTTGATGCGTTCAACCTCTACACGGTAATCGGTAGGGCCTTTCATAAAATCATCCGGAATTTCCGGCGTGTCAAACGCCGGTTGTTCTTCCGCTTTCGGCGCTTCCGGTTTCGGCTCCTCTTTGGGCGCACTTTTGAAGAGATTCGTGAAAAACGTTTTAATGGCGTTCCAAGTGCCTTGGAAGAAACCTACTTTCGGCGGAAGCTCGTCCTCACTGAGCACCTCGGAAACCATCGGCTCCATGTGGAAAGGGCCTTTCGGCACGGCGGCTTTTAATTCTTCTTCCGTAACGCCCCACTTCTCTTTAAGGAATTCGTTTACTTCTTCCGGTGTGAGCTCGTCTTCCTCATCAAAATCGTCTTCCATGGAGATCGACTCGTCGAGGGAATCATAAACACTTTCATCATCGTAATCACCATAGTTCGGCATAATTCATATCTCCTCACTTTTCGCCTTGCGGCGTTTTTAACCGTTCCACCCATAATACCGACGACAGCAAAAAAAGTTTCATCAAGTCGAAAAATTATTCTGCGCAACTTAAAACCGCATTAGCAAGGACTTCGTTTCCGTTTGCAATCGTGATAGCGTTCCACTCTTCTTCTTTCCCGGAAAACGCCACCACGGAAATGCCGCCGCAATCCATAAAAGCATTTTCCTGAATTTCGCTCAACGTGTTAGAAAACGTCACGCGCGACAAAGACGTACACCCGGAAAAGGTTTCTTGCGCAATCGTAGTAACACTGCTCGGAATCGTGATTGTCCGAAGACCGATACATCCGGTAAACGCTTGCGAACCGATGGAAGTGATTTTCTCGGAAAGTGTAATGCCGGCAAGCGACGCGCACCGTGCGAATGCATACGAGCCGATTTCGGTCACGCTGTCCGGTATGGTGATTTCCGAAAGATTCGTACACCCTTGAAACGCGTTGTTATCGATTGCGGTCATTCCGTCCGGCAACGTGATTCCAAACAGCATCGTATCGTTGGCAAACGTCGAAGTAAGGTGCTTTACTTCTTTCGGAATCGTAACGTTCGTCTCTTCGCCGTTGTAGTCAATCAGCACGCCGTCACCGACAATCACAAATTCCTCTTTCAACGAGGCATACCACGGTGTGCCGTAAAAAGCGGTGACACCCACTTTTTGGATATTATCTCCCAACAGAATCATTTCCAGTTTCGAACATTCCGCAAAAGCGTTGTCACCGATTTCGGTAACGTTGTCCGGGACCGTCACAGAAGTCAGCGACGTGCATCCAGAAAACGCATACGCGCCGATAAACGTAAGTCCGTCACTGAGTTCCACAGAAGTCAGCGATGTGCATTTCTTGAACGCGCCGTTTTCAACACGCGTCACCGAAGACGGAAGTGTTACCTGCTTAAGCGTTGTGTTTTCCGCAAAGGTGTTCGGTTCGATAGCCACCACCGGAAGGTTATCCAACGTTTCCGGAATTTCCAGTGTTTCTTCCGTTCCGGTGTACTGGCTGATGCGTGCCGTTTTGGTTTTTTCCGAACGGGTATACTGATAATCTCCCGAGATAATACCGCTGACAAGCACGTCTTCCTCGTTTTTATGGCATCCGCCAAACGCCGTGACCAACAGCACACACGCCGCCGCCACCGCCAAAACACGAATCCATCTTGTTGCCAATTTCACAGTCCTCACCTTTTTCTCACGTTATAACAAACATACATACACATTATGACACAATCCGTCGCAAATGTAAAGAAAAAAATCGACGAGAGGAATTTCCTCTCGTCGATTTTCATCTGTGTTTACGGGCCGAGGTGGTCCAAAATGTTCGCCAAATACTTACGGATGTTCAGAATATCCTTCATATTGATGGAATTATCCACCACCACGTCGGAATTGACGAAGTTGATGTCGTCAATCGGCACCATATCCGCCATAAACTTACGCATCAGGAGAACGTCTTTCATATTCACCGCGCCGTCGTTGTTCGCATCGCCGTAAAGGATGCTTCCGGGGTTGGTCGGACGGCTGGGAATCGTCGGCGTGCGCGTCGGAAGCGTGATCACGCCGGTCGGCGTGATGCTAGTGGGAACGGTCGGCACGCCCGTCTGAGACGGGATGGTGTAAATCGGCGTAGTCGGTTGGGTATAACCCGTCGGGTCGCCGGTGGGAACGGTGTAAATCGGTGTGGTCGGCTGCGTATACTGTGTCGCCTGCGTAGCTTGTGTCGCCTGCGTTGCCTGCGTAGTATACGTTGTTACCACACTGCCCTCGGACAGCGAGAGGTTGTCGCAGGTGATCGAGCCGGTCTGCTGTTTGTAAACCGACACGATAAAGGTCAGTTCGCTCACCTCCGCGCCGGTGGTGAAGGTATAGCCTTTCGCCGGGTCGAGTTTATCGACCTGCACCGCCAATTCACCGTCGCCGGCACCGCGGATATACACCCACGCGATATCTTTGTTGCCGGTGAAGTCGCCGGAGAAGGTGTAGGTGGTGTTCGGTTTGCAACCGCCGACCGTCTGCGTCAAACTGGCGGTCACGTCGCCGGCGGTGATGACCACCGCGCCGTCTTTCAGTTCCGCCGTTTGGTCAAGCGACCAGTAGTTGGTTCCGTCATCAAACGTACCGTTAAGGATCGTGCCGGAGGAGTTGGCGGTTCCGCCGCCGCCACCGCCACCGCCGCCACCGCCGCCGGCGGTGCAGACCACGGTCGTGATCGGGCTCCATTCGGTGGTGTAGCCGAGATCGGTGATGTTGGCACGGATACGGTATTTATGCACCGAATCGGTCGGAAGACCGGAGTGGCTGAAGGTGGTTTCGGAAGACTTGGACATCACGATCTGGCCATCTTCCTCAAGGTCGAAGGTCACGGGATGACCAAGCGCCTGGTTCGAATAATCCCACCAAATATCCACGTTGGTCGCGCCGCCGGACACGTGCATGCCGGGCGCGGCATAGATGTTCGCGTAACCGTTCGAAATCTCGATCGGCGCGCTCCAGTCGCTGTATTCACCCTTGTCGTTCATGGCGCGAATCATATAACTGTACACACCATTGCCGAGCGTCACGTCCACAATAGCGTACTGACCGCTCGAACGGCGAGAACCCACCGTGGTGACTTTGCCGTCTTTATCTTTGATTTCATACAGTTTCGCCATCGTGCCGATAGAACCCTCGCCGGAGCCCTCGTCCACGATGAGCTGCCATTTGTTCGGATCGGTGCCGTCCTGCTTGGCGATAATACCCGGAATGGGCATACCGTCCGCATCCATTTGCACCTCGGCAAGCGCGGACCAGTTACTGAATCCAAGCGGACCGACCGAGCGGACACGCACAATGTGCGTACCGTTGGAGAAGCCTTGCAGATACGGAGTGGTCGTGTCGCCGCTGGTCATCGAGTAGAACGCGCCGCTCGACTGGTTCATAAGACCGCAGTTGTCCACTTCCATATAGTAGTCCACCGCACCCGGAACGTCCGGCCACTCCACCACGATGCGGTGGCCGACCGCGCGGGCGGTGATTTGCGGCACACCGATACACACCATAGCTTCATAGCTCCACGCGCCGGTTTCGCCGGTTTTCTTCGCGCGCAGCTGCAGGTTGTGCTGACCGACGTTGAGGCCGGTCAACTGATACGGCGCGGTGACGTTCGAGTATACTCTGCCGTCAATCTTCAAGTCGTAACCGGTCGCGCCGGCAACCGCATCCCACGTGACGGTCGCGTTTTGACCGTCGATAGTGGTTTTCGGAATGGGGCGCTCAAGCAAACCGTGTGCTTCCTGCCAACCGGGGAATTCCACCGGCGTAACGAAGTCTTTGTTCGGCACGTCTTCGCGGTAGTTGTATTCGTCGCCCGGCAAACCGAGGGCGATTTGATTGGCATTGGTCACTTTCTGGAAATACGGTTTAATCGTGCAAGAGTCGATGTAAGTATAGCAGGTATCAAAGTTCGGGGTGCCTGCCCAACCGGTGTAGCGGTTGGTACCCGCCGGGAACAAGTCGCCTTTACCGCTGTTCACCGGGAACCAGTCGGCGATCCAGAAACGGGCGCCGCGGTACGGGGTGTTGATGCCGAAACCGGTGGTCATTTTGTTGTTCGTCCCGTTGGCGGCATAGAACTTGCCGAGTTGCGCCACACCCGCCGGATATTCGGTGTCGTTTTCCTGACCGGCGTTCCATTTTTCGGAATCGTTGGCGTCGTAGGTGTTAACCATCACGCCGTCAATGTACCACGTAACCGAGGACAGTCCGGTGTGTTTGTCCACCGATTTGCCCGCTTTCATATCCTCCTTGGACATATAGGCATGGGATTTATACGGATCTTCCGAGTCATCCACCGAGCACCAAACGTAGGTGAAGGTGTGGAACTGACCGTCCGCAATGCAGAGCGTCGGGTTGTTGTCCGGATTGGAACGACGGGAGAACTCGCCGCCCTCGCCGGGACGTTTACCGCCCCAGCAGTTGGAACGGAGGATGTTCAAGGTAATGGCATCGTCCGGACGGTTGTCGTTGTAGGCGGACGGGAACTCCCAGTCAATCTCTGTGTTGCGGACGTTACCGCGCAGGTTGTTGGGAGTCGTGGCATCATCTTGGAAGAATTCGGGATCACCCGGCATATAACCGATGTAGCTGAACGACCAGAACGCGCGGCAAACACCGAGCGTATTCTCGATTTTCGCCACGACCTCGTACTCGCCGGAGGCGAAGTACGGGCGCGTAACGATACCGGCGCCGACACGTTTAATCACGCCGCCGGAGCCTTTGACGTTACCTTCGTACAGATCGCCGTGAGATTCAAGGCGGACGCAGGAGCGGCCGTCTTCCGTCACCATCGCCACGTTCGCCGCCGCCAAACCGCCGTTGTCGCCGCCCCAAGCGGTAGCGGAAACAAGCCATTTGTGCAGGTCGAGCGTCACGCCGTTAAAGTCGTCGTGATAGGGATTGGTCTTGGAATAGAGGTTGCCGTTTTCGTCGTAAGGCATCGTGACGTCGCCTTCGGGAGTCGGGCACCACTCGTTGCCGTTCGCAATAATGGTGACGTTATCCACGTAACACGTGCCGGCGGTGCCTTTGTAAATCGACAGTTTTACACTGCCGTACACGTAGTCCGCGCCGGTTTTAATCGTCATCAGCGTCGCGCCGTACTGCCACGAGGTGGAAGTGGACACGCTGCCGCGCGAGGAGCCGACTTCGCCGGTACGGGCATCAAAGTCCACGTCCGGTTTCACTTTACCGTCGCTCTTCACATCCGCTTTGATAACGTAAGTGGAGTTCGGCGCCAAGGCGAAATGCAAAAAGTCAAAAATCGCCATAGCGGTCTCGTCCACTTTCGGGCGCAGCTCCAAGCCGTATTTGCCGGAACTCGCCGCCGCGGTCGTCCCCGCCGCATTGACAAGAGACCAGGTTTGGGGCACGTCGATAGGATCGCCGGCCAACTGACGGCGAATCTCTTCTTCGTCCTCAAACCCACCGTTAATGATGAGGTTTTCTCCGGCAGGCGCAAGGGTTTGTAGTTTCGGACGCGCCGCGACCGAAACATCCATCACGCCGATTGTGGACAGCAATAATACCAAAATGCAAATCCACGCCGTACTCTTTTTGAAGAATTTCATCTTCTTCATCCTTTCTTGATGAGTAATCGCAAGAGAAAAACGCCCCAAAAGGGCATAGTTCACCCATTTATAGTTATAGTATACAATATGCGCGTGCAATTGTCAATATCCGTTGTGCGATTTGACAACAATTATTTGACATATTTTCCGCCTCTCCCTCATACATTCTAAAACAAACAACTCGTAAGGAGTGGAGCGCACATGAAAGGAGTTGTGGAAGAACGTGCGGTGGAACTGGGCGAATATATTCTCGAAAACAACGCCACCGTTCGCGCCGCCGCCAAGAAGTTTCATATCAGCAAAAGCACGGTACATAAAGACGTGTCCGACCGCCTGCAAACCGTTAACCCGTGGCTTTACGGGCAGGTGCGGCAAGTGTTGCTCGTCAACAAAGCCGAGCGCCACATCCGCGGCGGAAAGGCAACAAAGGAAAAATATCTGCGGCTGAAATAAAAGAGCGTGTAAAGCAGTTTTGCTTTACACGCTCTTTTGTCTTATCGGTCACTGATTTGGATTGGTGGAAGCGAATTTCTCCTCCACCCACGCTTTGGCACTTTCAATTCCCACCGCATCACCGGAAAACTCCTCCGTAAACCGGCAAAGCTCCTCTCCGCCTTGATTCCATGGCGTTTTCCATCCGCAGGAAGCGCAAGTTGCCACCGCCGCGCCGTCTTCGTGAGACACAAAAATCGCATATTCAAATGTGGTACGATTGGTGCATCCGTTTTTGGGATCGGTTTCAAGCGAACCCGTGTAGGTGTTGGTCGTCACGTAGTTCCCCTGCTTGTTGAAAAACCACGTATAATCGGGTAATTTCAGCATCGTTGTTCCCCCTTTTTTACAGCGTATCTATAATGTTGTCCGCCACGGTCAGGCACTTAAAACTCGCATCTTTCAGCTCTTCATAAAATCCTTTGGCGCCGTCGGCCAATCCGTCGGACACCGCTTTAAGCATAAGGCACGGAAGCCCGTTCACCTCGCAGGTGAGCAGAATGCCTGCCGACTCCATATCGCACACGTCGCCGTGAAAATCGATGTGCAAACGCATTTTTTCCTCTTCTGTTCCCACAAACTTGTCGCCGGAACAGCAGGTAGCCTGTTTCAGATCGGGATACACAGCAAGCGCTTTTTTCACCAATTCCGCCGAAGTCGGCAAATAGATCGACGAATGGCCGTCCACCTGTCCCACCGCAAGGTCCATAAACTCGGAGCAATCGTATTTATAGTGTACCACGCGGTCAATGACGCACACTTTCTGCTTTTTCATTTCGGTAGTCACGCCGCCCACCACGCCGAAGTTCACAATTACCTCCGCGCCGCAGCCGGTAGCAAGATATTGCACTCCGGAAGCGGCGGCAATTTCGCCCATTCCGGCATGTAACACAAAAATCTCGTGTTTTTCTTTTTTCGTATAGTACAGCTCGAACCCCTTCGGGCAGGGCAACCGCTCTAAATCCTTGTAATAGGCGAAAATGGAATCCATCTCCACCGCCACAATCAAACCGATTTTCATAACGACACCTCGTTCTTTTTATTTGATCGTATCATACCACATTTCCCGTCCCATTTCAACACCAAACCGTCGATTTTCCTCGGGAAATATCAAAAAACGGGGTGTACACCACCCCGTTTTCTGTTGTGTTTTTAGAAGTAAACTTCCATCAAATCCCTGTGATTTGAATTTCGCCCTCTTCTTCCACCGGAGCATTTCCGCTCAATTCCACGTTATACGCCGCAGCGTTGAACTCGCCTACCTCAACGTTCATCTCGGAAACGTTCATGCCTTTCGCCACCGACACACACAGCGTAGCCGGGTCCTCTTTAAGCACCGTGTTTTCCCATTTAGCCTGCTCTTTCGAAAGGCCTTTCATATCCACGCCGCAGGACTCGCGCATCGTTTTGCAATACGCCTTGATGTCGTCCATAAACTGCATACGGGTGTGGCGCAGAGCGCTGCCCCACCTACGCGTGCCTTTGGCTTCCAGGTACTTATCAACCGCCGTCTCGAGCGCTTTCAGGTTTTTGTCGATATCGCCCTTCACGTTGCCGGTCTTTCCGTAGTTGTTTCGTTCGGAGGCAACCGCCAACGCGCGGATAACGGCATCGTACTCTTTCGAGTTCTCGTGCGAGCCTTGGTTTTTATCGTGTTGCCCACACAGCTTCTGCATACCTGCCAGCGAGTTTTCGAGCCTCGTGTCGTCAATCGGACGGAGCAAACCTTTTGTATCTTCCTTGTAGGAGGCATACGCGCCGCTCAAGTTTGTAATCTTCTTGCCGAATTCGTTTTTGAAAGCGGCAACCTTTTTAAGGCTCGTCTGCTCTTTTTCAAGCTTTGCTTTCCGGGCTTTATTCTCATCAATCGATTTTTCGTTGTTTTTAACTTGTATTTCTTTGCTTTCTTTTTCGTTTTTGAGTGAATCTTCTTTTCTAACCAGCCCATTCAACTCATCTTGCGCTTTTTCAAACGCGGTTGCCGCTTCGCGCACGTCATTTTTTGCGTTGTTGATCGAAGTCAACTCTTTCAAGAAGGATTTTTTATCTTCTTCGGCAAATTTCAAATCGCTCAGCACTCCGGCCTGTTCCACCTTGGCGTTTTTCAGCTCAGCCTTGAGTTTTTGCAGTTCTTCCATGGCTTTTTGCAACTCGCTCGGCGGTGCGGCCTTTTCCGGCTCTTTCTTTTCTGGCTCAGCTTTTTCCGGCTCTTTCTTTTCCGGCTCGACTTTCGCTTTTTCCGCTTCTTTTTGCGCGTCCTCCAGGATTTTCAAATCCGCCTCGTACTTGCTCTTTTGCTCTTCTATCTTGGCGATTTGTCCGTTAAGGTCATCCCGTTGTTTCAAAAATTCATTGAGTTTTATCTCAACGCCCATTTTTCGACCGGCAACAAGTCTGTCGAGATCGTTGATTTTGTCGTTGGCATGCGCTCCGGCGGCCTGAACCAACGTGGTACCCAACCGTTTCGAAAAAGCGGAAATCGAGGCATTTTTGGGGTTGTTCATCTCTTTGCCGAAGTCGCCGCCGTTGGGATTGGCTTTTAAGTAATCCTCCACCATCGTCCGCGCGGCAACATCGCTGTCTGTTCTTCCGCGAATCCAGTTAACGTTACCGGTGGTATAGCTTTTGGGATACGCTTCTTCATACAGCGCGACAAATTTGTTCAGTTTGTCGGCAAGCGTTTTCAGTCCCTCGTTTTGGCCGTTCATCACTTCTTTTCGTCCATCGGCGGTCGCCAATTTCCGAATATCTTCCGCCGAATACGTTCCTTCTTGGGTAGGCGCTTTCACCCAACCCCGAAGTGCTTCGATCGAAAGATAGCAATCGGTGGCCTGTTCGAGCGTTTTGGCGCTAAAAATATTTTTACCGAATTCGAGGACCTCGTTGCGGGGAAGCCCTTGATCCAGTCGCTGTTTTTCGGCCTCGTATTTGTCGATATCTTCCTGAACAATATCGACTTTTCCCCTCAGGCCGCTGATATCTGCGCTCGCTTCAAAAATCCGGTTTTTAAGATGCCGCATGAGATCCTTAGGCGGTTTGGCGGCGTTCTTAGGCTGTTGAGAAGCGGCTTCGGCCGCACGTTTTTCTTCGGCCGCACGTTTTTCTTCCTCCGCACGCTGCGCTTCTTCTGCGCGCCGCGCTTCTTCTGCGCGCCGCGCTTCCTCTGCGCGCCGCTCCTCAACCACATGTTGCTCTGCGGCCACGACCTCGGCTTCAAGCTCGCTGATTCTTTCGGTAAGAGAAACGTTCTGTTCCTCAAGGCCGCTGATGGTACTGTTGTGACGGTTGTTTTCTTCTCGGAGGAGCGTGGCAAACGTTTCTTCGTTATACGCGCCCTGACCGCCGATCTTTTGATACAAGCGGTTGAGCATATCGGCATGAATCTCCGTTCTCTGTTTTAACGAACTTTCTATCTCTTTAACGCTCTCGCTCTGTCTCCCAATATCAAAGTCGATTTTCTTGAGGTCTTCCTCATTTTGTTGGATTGCCGCCTTATCATCAGCGACATACTTCTCCAAGGTCGGAATCAAATTTTCAATATTTTCCAAACTCTCGTTTACAAATTCAGTGCGATCCTTAAAACCTTCATCGGTGCGGCAGTCTAAAGCCGGTTCGCCCTCGCCCGGTTCGTAGCCTTTATTTTCCTCGTCATACTCCTTGCACGCCGTCTCATACTGGTCATGCGTCGCTTCGAGCTGCGTTTCAAACCCTTTTACGTTTTGGATTCGGAAAGCGCGCTGATCGACAACGGCGTTGGCGTTCATAACCGCGACTTCCTCCAATTTCACGCGTGCCTCCTCCAGACGGCGGCAGACATAGGAAGTCGTTTTAATCGCATTATTCGAGAGATATTTATAGCCGGTGGCCTCGTTGAACGCCGCCAACTGTTCCGACAAGCTCTTTTCGCCCGTGCCATAACCGAACAGTTTGGGGAAATCCTCTTTGAATTTCTCCCATTTTTCAGGGTTGTCAATCTCCTCAACCGTCGCCGGAATACCGTTCAACGCTGTTTGACAAGCGGTAAGACTGTTGTCCAAATCCTTATACGCCTGGGTATCCTTCACTTTTTTCGGCAGTTTTTCCAGTTCATTCTTGATGTCGGAAATACTGCTTTTGTGCTCAAGCCATTTTTTGTAATCGGCACTTTCGGCATCCCGTTCCGCGTCATTTCGCGGACCAATACCATTCAAAGGATCCAAGGCCGTGTGGACGTCTGCCCACAGATCTTTCGGTTGATTCGGCAACATTACTTTCGGCGGCATAGTATTTTCTCCTTTACAAAAAAGCGTTTTCACCCATAACAGGGCAATTGCATCAAAAAGGTTACATCACATAAAGTAATTATACACATTTTTACAAAAAAAGCAAGTATAGAAAAATCCCCGTTCCAAGGCCGGGAGTTCTTAAGGAATGTGTTGTTTCTCGCCTAAAAATTCCCGTCTGCATTGTTTCAAAAGCCTGTAAGGCGTCAGCCTTACGGGCTTTTTCAACTTCCCAGAACGAAAATTTTTATCGGCTACGAAACCGCGAAGCGCCTTAAAACACAGATTTTGGATGAAGAACGCGAAAAACCGCCTCG
>JAZLLJ010000017.1:0-37894 GCA_045598065.1 Acutalibacteraceae bacterium | reverse complement strand
AAAACTAAAACCCCCTGTTTCCCCCCACGGCCACACGGGGTTTCTTTTTTGTCATTTTACTGTTCCACCGTCTTTTTCGCAACGCACTCATCGCAGTAATGAGAAATCTTGCTGTTGCGCCCGTCCGGCATAATCACACGATATTCGCCACAGGTTTTTTCCTTTCCGCAACTACTGCAAATCGCGGACACACTGCGAATGAACTCCATCGTGTTCCCCGACGGCGTTTTGATGGTGCCCGAGACAGGCTCCTGCACAAGCACCGTTGCCGGCACATACGCCGATGCCGCCACCGGCGACATAACGGACATAGACGGTGTCCGCTGCGAGCCAGGCGACACGGGCTGGGTGGCCGCAGCAGGCGCATACGCGGCTTGCGACACGGGCTGGGTGGCCGCAGCAGGCGCATACGCGGCTTGCGACGTGGACTGAACGGTCGCAGCAGGCGCATACGCGGCTTGCGATGTGGGCTGAACGGCCGCAGCAGGCGCATACGCGGCTTTCGGCGCAGATACAGACGAGGAATTCATCGTCGGCATAGTAACTACCACCTCGGGCGTGTTCCCATCTTTGGTGTAGGCCTCATACAACGCCACATCCGCACAAACGCGCGTGTTTTCCACCATAGCGGCTTGGGAGGCGGTGTTCACCGCTTTTGCGTTCCAGTTGAAATACGCCGTCAGCGAAAGAATCAGCCCGACAACTCCCACCGTAACCGGAACAATAATCTCCGCGCCGTCAACGATAAGCAACTCACTCGCCGCAAGAACGTTCGTGGCAATAAGCACCACCAGTGCCACCGTGATTAAAAGGCCTAACCACAGCGCCGTCAGCGCCACTCTCTCGTACATTCTGGCCCAAAACCATAATCGCTGAGAAACCGGATCCTTACCGTTACAATCACTCAAATGGCGCGGAATACCGCGGCGCTCCGAACGGGAAATCATACTCATATCTGCTCATCCTTTCTTTTCTAAGAAAAGTCCCCACGCAAAGTGGGGACTATATCGTTCTTATTAAGGCTTTGTAAAGGTGACAAACTCGGTGCAAACGTAGCCGGTTTTGCCCTCGTATTCGATTTTATAGTAGTAAAGAGGCATTCCGTCAAGATTGGCGCCGTCATCTTTCGTATAGGTTTCTCCGGAATAAATAGGATCGCTGATAACGGAAAAAGAACCGTTCTTGGGAATTCTTCCCCATTTCTCGCTCGTTCGGCTGGAACTTTTACGGAACGATAACGCTTCCTTGGCATATCCCGTTTTTTTGGCGGTCGTAGGAGCCGTAGTCGGCGCGGTAGTCGGCGCAGTGGTGGGTTTGGTCGTGGCGAGCGCCGTAGACGGAGTTGCGCCGGTCGTGCTGAAACAGCCGTTCAACAACGGGGCATCGGTAGAATAGGCCGCGCTCTTGATGTTGGCTTTGTAGTAAATCGCACACACCATATTGCCCGTTTTTTCTTCTTTTTCTCGAACCAACCAAATGCCGTTATTATAATTCGTTCCGTATTTACTCCAGTTGGTGCCGACAAAAGAGGTTTGGACCGCACTGCCCGCAATCGAATACTCGCTGAGGAAATCGTCGAGATCTTCGTCCTCGTCCAGTTCATCCACAATCAAGTACAGTTTTTCCGTAGACGTTGTGCCGTCAGAGTGAGTGGTACTGGAATCCACCTGGAACAGGGCATCATCCTCCTCGGCGGCAGAAAACACCTTGCCGCTGGGCAGTTGAAACTGCAAATTCCAGTAATCACTGCTCCATCCGGTACCGGTCTTTTCGCCGTACGCAGCTTCCTGCACTTCTTTGCGCTCTTCGTCTTCTTTTTCGCGCTTAATCAAGTGCTTTTCGCAATATTCTTCGTCTTCCGCCAGTTCGTAGCACCCTTTTTCCTGGCAAGTGTGGATTTCGCAGTATTTGCCGCCTTCCACAACTTTTTCACTGCAGTCGGGTGCTTTGCAGCGGCCGTGGAAAAACAGAAAATACGCGCCTACGCCGCCGCCGATGAGAATAACCGCCAAAATGATGCACAGCGTAATAACCAAGCCTTTTTTGCTTTTTCCCTCCGGTTGGTCATCATAATCATATCCGTAATATTCCTGCATTTGCGGTTGCATCGGCATCTGTTGCGGATACGGTTGTTGCGGATAAGGCGGTTGGTACGGCTGTTGCATCGGCATTTGCTGTGGCATCTGTTGCATCTGCTGTTGCGCGCGCATCATTTCCACCTGCTCCGGTGTCATCCCCTGGGGTTGTGCCGGATAATAGCCATATTCATTTTGATAAGGGTTTTGGTCGTATGCCACAAAATCACCCTCCATTTTAATTTTTTTCCAGAAACTTGGCTTTATTTTACATCACATCAAAAAGGATGTCAAGTATAAAGAAATATCAAAAACGCAATAAACCCGTCTGCGACATCGCCACAGACGGGTTTGTTTTGTTCTTTCTATAAAGAATATCCTTATTTGATCACACGGACGCGAAGCACGCCGTCAATCGCTTTGATTTTCTCAATGCTCTCGTCTTTCGGCTCGTTGGCAAGGTCGATGCAGGAGTAAGCATACTCTTTCTTGGAGCGATCTACCATATTTTCGATGTTGTTGCCGGTCGCGGTAAACACACCGGAAATCTGCGCCACCATGCTCGGGATGTTCTTGTGCAACACACACACGCGATACGGCGTCACGCGCGGCTCTTTGCAATCCGGATAGTTGACCGAGTGGGTAATGTTGCCGTTTTCGAGATAGTCGATGAGTTCCTCGGCCGCCATCACCGCGCAGTTGTCCTCGCTCTCCGGCGTGGAAGCGCCGAGGTGCGGAATGGCCACCACGTTCTCGACACCGAGCACCGCATCCGACGGGAAGTCCACCACGTAGCGAGCAACTTTACCGGAAGCGAGCGCCTCTTTAATGCTGTCCGCATCGACGAGGTCGCCGCGAGCGAAGTTCATGATGCGCACGCCGTCTTTCATCTTGGCGATGGTGTCTTTGTTGATGAAACCGCGCGTCGCGTCGTTCAGCGGCACGTGGATGGAAATGTAATCGCATTTCTCATAAATCTCTTCGTTATTCGCCGCATGATGCACAGCGCGAGACAGGTTCCACGCGGCATCCACCGACAGGAACGGATCATAACCGTACACTTCCATACCGAGGGCAACAGCGGCATTCGCGACCAAACCGCCGATGGCACCGAGGCCGATGATACCGAGTTTTTTGCCTTTGATTTCCGGACCGACGAACTGGCCTTTGCCTTTTTCCACCAGTTTGCCGACGGCATCGCCCTCACCTTTCAGCGTCTGCACCCACTCGATGGCAGGCACAACCTGACGGGAGGAGATGAGAAGGCCGAGCAGCACAAGCTCTTTCACCGCGTTGGCGTTGGCACCCGGCGTATTAAACACAACGACACCGTTTTCGGCGCATTTATCCAACGGAATGTTGTTGACACCGGCGCCGGCACGAGCAACCGCCAGCAGGCTTTCCGGCAGGTCCATCTCATGCATGGAAGCCGAGCGGACGAGGATCCCGTCCGGCGCGGCGACGTCTTCGCCCACCGTGTAAACATTTTTATCGAACAAATCGGTGCCGCAAGCGGCAATTTTATTCAACGTTTTGATTTGCATAACAAATTCCTTCTTTCTTTCAAAAAAATCGGCGGAACAAGTAGTTGCTCCGCCGATAATGTGTTGCTGTGATCAGGCGTTGCGCTCCTCGAACTGGCACATAAACCACACGAGTTCAATAAGACCTTCAATCGGCATCGCATTGTACATAGACGCACGCATACCGCCCACGGAACGGTGACCTTTCAGGTTCACAAAGCCGGCGGCTTCCGCCTCTTTGATGAATTTGGCATCGAGGTCTTTGTTGCCGGTGACAAACGGCGCGTTCATCAGCGACTGATACTCTTTGGCGACCGTCGGGTTGAAGAGGTTGGAGTCGTTGAGGAAATCATACAGCACTTTCGCTTTGTGGCGGTTGGCTTTGGCCATTTTCTCAAGGCCGCCGATGTCGTTTTTGATCCACTCGAGCACGAGTTTCATCATATAGATGCTGTAACACGGCGGGGTGTTGAACATCGAGTCGTTGTCCGCATGGATTTGATAGTTGAACATAGTCGGGGTAAGATCCATGGCGTTGCCGAGCAGGTCGTCACGGACGATAACAACAGTCAAACCCGCAGGGCCCATATTCTTTTGGGCACCGGCATACAGCAGACCAAAGCGGCTGACGTCCAGCGGCTCGGACAGCGCGCAGGAGGAGATGTCCGCAACCAGCGGCACTTTGCCGGTGTCGGGAATCTCGTGATACGCCGTGCCGTAAATCGTGTTGTTCATACAGATGTGCACGTAGTCGGCATCCGGATCAAACATCGACGCATCCAGTTTCGGGATGTAGTTGAAGGTTTTGTCCTCGGAGCTGGCAACCACGCGAGCCGCGCCGTAACGAGCGGCTTCTTTGTAGGCTTTTTTGGCCCACTGACCGGTGATGACGTAGTCCGCTTTCTTGTTGCGGTTCATCAGGTTCATCGGCACCATGGCGAACTGAGAAGACGCGCCGCCTTGCAAAAACAGCACCTTGTAGTTGTCCGGAATGTTCATCACTTCGCGAAGAAGGGATTCCGCTTCTTTGATGATGTCGTCGTAGACCTTAGATCGGTGAGACATCTCCATAACAGATTGACCGCAACCGCGATAATCCATCATTTCATCAGCCGCAATTTTCAGCACGCTTTCCGGAAGGATCGACGGGCCGGCGGAGAAATTGTACACTCTTCCCATTGTTCGTAGCCTCCTTATAAATTTTTCGCCCGAAGGCGAGGATTTTGAACAGTTTTATTTTACTCCCTTTTAATATAATAGTCAAAGTCCTGTCGGACGGAATGTTTGCACAAATCGGCGAATATTTCGACGAAAAAGGTTCTTTTACCGCTTTTTCGAGAACAGACCGCCGGCGCGCGCCTGACTTTGGCAGTAGACACTCATCACCAGCCCCATACCGAGGTACAGCGTTGCCACCGAGCTGCCACCGGCAGAGAAAAACGGCAACGTGATGCCGACCACGGGAAGCACACGCAGCACCATGCCGAGGTTAATCAGCGATTGCGCAGCCAAAAGCGCCGCCATACCGCTGCAAATCAGCATCCCCATATAATCCTCCGCGGTACGCGCCACGTGAAGCACACGCAAGATGATAAGGAACAACAAAAGCAGCAGTGCCGTGCCGCCGATAAAGCCCAATTCCTCGCCGGCAACCGTGAAAATAAAGTCGTTGTTGCGCGCAAAGAGGTCGGCGTTCTCGCCTTTCAGGAGTCCCAACCCCCACAGCCGTCCCGAGCCGATGGCTGAAAGGCCGTGCGCCTGTTGCCAACCCTCGGTTTTGGCGTATTCCTCCACGTGGATGAGCGCCAAAAACCGCGCTTGTTTTTGTTCGTCCAAATGCGGCCACAAAAGCGGAATCGCCACCGCAATCGCCCCGAATGCCGCGGCAAAATAACCAAGATGAAGCCCGGCGGCAAACAACATTGCCGCAAAGATAAACGCAAAAACGAGCGCCGTGCCGTCATCGCCCTGCAAGAAAATCAGTCCGCAGGCTAGTCCGCCGTGAAGACACAGCGTTAAAAGTGTCAGCGGACGGTTCAGTGTTTCCCTCACCTTATCGAGGTGAGTGGCGAAAGAGAGGATAAACGCAATTTTCAAAAACTCCGAGGGTTGAAACGTGATGCGCGGCGACGAAAGCGGAAACCCCAGCCACGCCGTATCATCCGTTCCGGACACGTTCAGTCCGAGCGGCGTGAACGTTAAAAGCACCAAAAGCGTTGCAAATCCGAGCCACACGAACCACAGTTTACAAATATCGTGGTAATCGACACGGGACATAAGAAACGCAATACAAAGTCCTACGGCCGAGGCAATAAACTGCACGAGATAGCCGCTTTTTCCCACGTCGGCACCAACCGAAGCGGAATAGACAAGAATACACCCAAATACCGAGGCACAAAAACATAACCCTAATAACACCAAGTCCGTTTCGCCGAAAAACGCTCGCAGTTTTCCGCGTTTTTTCTCTCGACTGAGCATAATTGTGCCTCCTTTCAGTAAATTCACCCGTATTATACCGTTCTTTTCTTATAAAATCAAGAGTTTAGGGCTACCATTTTCCAAAAAGATGTGTTATACTATATGTGTATGTGCTGATAAACGTCGAAAGAAGGTGAACGAGATGGCGATGTATCACTCCAATTCCCCTGCCGAAACCGAAACGCTTGGTGAAAAACTGGCGCAAACGGTCAAGGGCGGCACGGTGGTAGCACTTTACGGCGATATGGGTATGGGCAAGACCGTTTTCGTGCGCGGTATGGCAAAAGTGCTGTCACCGAACGCAGAAGTGCAAAGCCCCACCTTTGCCCTTGTCAACGAATATCCCGGCAATCCGCCTCTCGTCCACTTTGATATGTATCGTGTGAGCAGTTGGGACGATTTATACGTCTCCGGCTTTTGGGACTACTTAGATGCCGGCGCGGTGGTCGTCACCGAATGGAGCGAAAACATCGAATCCGCCCTGCCGGACAACACGGTACGGGTTCGGTTTACTCGCGAAGGGGAAAACGAACGAACGCTCGAAACGGAGGCAACATTATGAAAATCTTGGCTTTGGAAACGTCGGCGGTCGCAGCATCCTGCTGTGTTGCCGACGGCGAAAAGCTCCTCTCCCGTGCCGCCGTCAACGCCGGACTCACCCACAGCCGCACGCTGATGCCGATGGTGGAAGCGATGCTGTCTTCCGCCGATTTGACCGTCGCCGACATTGATGCGGTCGCCGTTGCGGTCGGCCCCGGCTCATTCACCGGTATTCGCATCGGCGTGGCCACCGCTAAGGGATTGGCGTTCCCGACCGATTTGCCGTGTGTTGCGGTTTCTACACTCGAGGCTATGGCGTATCGCCTTGTGGGACTTCCGCTTTCCGGCCGTGTATGCGCCGTGATGGATGCGCGGTGCAAGCAAGTCTACACCGCGACGTTTTGCATCGAAAACGGCACGCTCACCCGTGAAACTCCCGACGAAGCCATCCCGATGGACGAGTTGTTCGCTCGCTTAAAAACTGTCGACGAACCGATATATCTCATCGGCGACGGCGCCAATCTGTGTTTTGAAGCAGGCCACGACGTTGTGCCGCAGCTGACACGGTTGCCCTCCCATCTGCAAATGCAGGATGCGACGGGGGTTGCCGCGGTTGCCGCACGCGAACTCGCCGCCGGCAACACGGTCAAAGGCGAGCAACTGCTCCCCATCTATCTCCGTCTGCCCCAGGCGGAACGGGAACTGAAAGCAAAGCAGGAACAAAAATGAGCCGACAAACCGACCTTTTGAAATCCGGTGTGCCCTCGCTCCTTTCGTGGTATGAGCAGGTGCGCCGGCCGCTTCCCTTTCGGGAATCGCCGACTCCCTACCGCGTGTGGGTTTCGGAAATTATGTTGCAACAAACACGCATCGAAGCGGTGTTGCCCCACTTCGCCGCATTTATGGCGGCATTTTCCACCGTTGCGGATTTAGCAAACGCCGACGACGAACATTTGCTTAAACTGTGGGAAGGGCTCGGCTATTACAGCCGCGCGAAAAACCTCAAAAAAGCGGCGATTGAAATTTGCAACGCCTACGGCGGCGAACTTCCGGCCGATTTCGAACAACTTCGCGCACTCCCCGGCATCGGCGACTACACCGCCGGCGCGATTGCCTCGATTGCCTACGGTTTACCCGTTCCGGCGGGGGACGGCAACGTGTTGCGCGTCTTTTCCCGTCTGCTCTGTTACGATACGGACGTGCTGTCGACGAAAGGCCGCCGCGAACTGACCGAAGCGGTCAAAGCGGTGCTTCCCGAAACCGCTCCCGGCGCGTTCAACGAAGCGGTGATGGAACTCGGCGAGACCGTGTGCCTGCCGAATACCGCGCCGCTGTGTGATTCCTGTCCGCTCGCCGCCGTTTGCGCGGCGCACAAAGCGAAACGCGAAACCGATTTTCCCGTCCGCATCAAAAAGACCGCTCGCCACGTGGAAAAACGCACGGTACTGGTGGCCATCCAAAATAAAAAAGTGCTTTTATGCAAGCGCCCGAATAAGGGGCTGCTTGCCGGATTATACGAATTGCCGAACGTCGAGGGCAACAGTGATGCCAAAGCCCTCGCCGAAACGTTCGGGCTGACGCTCGAAAGTGAGCCACAACCGCTCCCCACCGCCAAGCACCTTTTCTCCCACGTGGAATGGCAACTCAGCGGCTTTTCTGCCGTCGTTTCGGGAAATCCGCCTGCAAACGGACGGTTTGTCACCGCAAAAGAACTGAGAAACGACACCGCGCTTCCGAGCGCATTTAAGGTTTACGGGAAACTGCTTCCCGTGTTATTGGAGGAAACGAAATGAGCGAAAAAATCGCCCTTGTCACCGGCGCATCCGGCGGCATCGGACAAGCCATCGCCCGTACACTTGCAAAAGACGGGTTTGCCCTTTGCCTGCACTACCATAAAAACGAACAAGCCGCCAAAGCGCTTGCCGAAGAATTGCAACAAAGCAGCGTGCGCGCGATGGCCCTTTCTGCCGATTTGGCAGACGAAGCGCAAGCGCAAGCTCTTGTTGCGGAATGTGAAAAAACGCTCGGCACGGTGGACGTGCTGGTCAACAACGCCGGTATCTCAAAGCAAGGGCTTTTAACCGATTTGTCCGCCGCCGACTGGAAGCGAATGTTCGGCGTGCACGTGGACGGCGCGTTTTATCTCTCCCGTGCGGTGCTCCCCGAAATGATTCGCAAAAAAGCCGGCCGCATCATCCAAATTTCCTCGATGTGGGGCATCTCCGGCGGCTCGTGCGAGGTGGCGTATTCCGCCGCCAAAGCCGCTTTGATCGGCTTTACAAAATCTCTCGCTAAAGAGGTCGGGCCCTCGGGCATTACGGTCAACTGCGTCGCTCCCGGCGTTATCGACACACCGATGAACGCCCATTTGAGCGAAGACGACCTCAAAACCCTCGCCGACGAAACACCGCTTTGCTGCATCGGAACTCCCCTTGAAGTGGCAAACGCCGTGGCGTTTTTCGCCGGCGACCAAAGCTCGTTCATTACCGGTCAAGTGCTCGCCGTAGACGGCGGCATTACGGTTTGATATGCTATTCTCTATCGAAAAGACGAAATCCGAACAAGTGAGGACATAAAATGGCTGAAAAGAAAAAACAAAACTACGACAACGACAGTATCCAATCCTTAAAAGGCGCCGACCGTGTGCGCAAACGCCCTGCCGTTATCTTCGGCTCGGACGGACTGGAAGGCTGTCAACACGCCGTCTTTGAAATTCTCTCCAACTCCATCGACGAGGCGCGCGAGGGATACGGCAAAAAAATCGTGCTCACCCGTTTTGACGACAACTCATTCGAAGTCAAAGATATGGGACGCGGTATTCCGCTCGATTACAACCCGAAAGAAGACCGCTTTAACTGGGAACTGATTTTCTGCGAGATGTACGCCGGCGGTAAATACAATACGAACGCCGGTGAAAACTATGAGTTTTCGCTCGGCTTAAACGGCCTCGGCGCATGCGCCACCCAGTATTCATCCGAATATATGGACGTGGAAGTGCACCGCGACGGCACCTGCTATACGCTCCACTTCGAACACGGCGAAAACATCGGCGGCCTTAAAAAAGAACCGTACACCAAAAAAGACACCGGCTCCACCATCCGTTGGAAACCGGACTTGCAGGTGTTTACCGACATCAACGTGCCGAAAGAGTATTTTGAGGACGTATTAAAACGCCAAGCCGTCGTCAACCCGAAAGTCACCTTTGTGCTGCGTTGGCAAAACGGCCGCGAATTCGAGACAAGCGAATACCTCTATGAAAAAGGCATCGAGGACTACGTCGGCGAAATCGTGGGCGACCAATCTATGACCGAAACCCAGTGCTGGGCGGCAGAACGTCGTGGCCGCGACCGCGCGGACAAAGAGGATTATAAAGTCAAGTTCGAGGTCGCGCTGTGCTTCTCCAACCGTGTCAACAAACTCGAATACTACCACAACTCCAGCTGGCTTGCCCACGGCGGCGCACCCGAAAAAGCGGTGAAATCCGCGTTCGTGTCCCAAATCGACGCCTATCTGCGGCAAAACAGCCGCTATAATAAAAACGAAAGCAAAATCACGTTCCAAGACGTGCAGGATTGCCTCGTGTTCGTGTCGTCTTCCTTCTCCACCCAAACCTCTTACGAGAACCAAACGAAACTCTCCATTACGAATAAGTTTATCCAAGAGGCTATGACCGATTTTCTGCGGCAAAACCTCGAAATCTATTTCCTCGAAAACAAAGCGGATGCAGACAAGATCGCCAACCAAGTGCTGGTCAACAAACGCTCGCGCGAAAAAGCGGAAAGCACGCGCATCGACATCAAAAAGAAACTGCAATCCGGCAACGACTTAACCTCGCGCGTTGCGAACTTTGTGGATTGCCGCTCGCGCGACGTTGCCGAGCGCGAGCTCTTTATCGTGGAAGGTAAATCCGCTATGGGCGCGTGCATCCAGGCGCGCAACCCCGATTTTCAGGCAGTAATTCCGGTACGCGGTAAAATCCTCAACTGCTTAAAAGCGGAATACGACAAGATTTTCAAAAGCGACATCATCGTGGATTTGTTAAAAGTCCTCGGTTGCGGCGTAGAAGTGAAAAGCAAAGCCAACAAAAATCTCGCCACGTTCGATTTGTCGCTTTTACGCTTCTCGAAAATCATCCTTTGTACCGATGCCGATGTGGACGGCTTCCAAATCCGCACGCTGATTCTCACCATGCTCTACCGCCTGACACCGACACTCATCGAACAGGGCTACGTCTATATCGCGGAAACCCCGTTGTATGAAATCACCACCAAGGACACCACCTATTTCGCCTATAACGACCGCGAAAAAGCGGAGTTTCTCGAAGAAATCGGCGACAAAAAATACACCATTCAGCGCTCGAAAGGTCTTGGTGAAAACGATGCCGACATGATGTCGCTGACCACGATGAACCCGCCCACCCGTCGCCTCATTCGCGTGGAGCCTGCGGACGCCGAGGCAACGGCGGCAATGTTTGACACCCTGCTCGGCGACAACTTGGCTGAGCGCAAAGAGATGATTGCCAAAACCGGCGGCGACTATCTCGATATGCTGGATTTGAGTTAAGGAGGGAACGACAATGGCTAAAAAAACAACAAAAAAGCAAACCGCCCTTGAAACGCTCCCCTCGAACGTGCGCATTTCCGGCGCCGGCCTTCTCGAACACGAAGCCGTCACCGACACCCTCAAAAATAACTATATGCCCTACGCGATGAGCGTGATTTTGTCCCGCGCCATTCCGGAAATCGACGGCTTCAAGCCGTCCCACCGCAAACTGCTGTATACGATGTATAAACAGGGCTTGCTCACCGGCGCACGTACCAAATCCGCCAACATCGTGGGCGCCACAATGAAGTTAAATCCCCACGGTGATGCCGCCATTTACGACACAATGGTCCGCCTTGCGGTCGGCCACGAAGCGCTCCTCCACCCGTTTGTGGATTCCAAGGGCAACTTCGGTAAATTCTATTCCACCAATATGGAATACGCCGCTTACCGTTATACGGAAGCAAAACTCGCCCCAATTGCGGCAGAACTGTTCCGCGACATCGACAAAGACACCGTCGATTTTGTGGACAACTATGATTCCACCACCACCGAGCCGACACTGTTTCCGGTAACGTTCCCGTCCATTCTCGTCAACAACAACCTCGGTATCGCCGTCGGTATGGCGAGCCAAATTTGCTCGTTTAATTTGAGCGAGGTGTGCGAAACCGCCATCGCGTTGATGAAAAACCCCGACCACAACCTGCTGGAAACGATGCCTGCGCCCGACTTCCCCGGCGGCGGCGCCCTCATTTATGATCCGGCGGAAATGGCGGAAATTTATAAGACCGGCCGCGGCAGTTTCCGTGTGCGCTCCCGTTATGCTTACGACAAAGACAACAACTGCATCGACGTGACCGAGATTCCCTATACCACCAACCTCGAAGCGATTATCGCCAAAGTGACCGATCTCGTCAAACTCGGGAAAATCAAAGAAATCAACGACATCCGCAACGAAACGGGTAAAGAGGGCCTTAAAATCACCATCGACTTAAAACGCGGTGTGGATCCCGAAAAACTGATGGCGCGCCTCTTCGCGCTCACGCCGCTTGAAGACAGTTTCTCCTGCAACTTTAACGTCTTGGTCGGTGGGCTGCCGCAAGTGCTCGGCGTGCGCGAACTGCTCGACGAGTGGACAGCGTTCCGCACAGAATGTGTCCGCCGCCGCACCTATTTCGATTTGTCTCGCGCCAAGGAGAAACTGCATCTCTTGAAAGGTCTGCAAAAAATCCTCCTCGACATTGACAAAGCGGTCGCCATTGTCCGCTCGACCGATGAGGAAAGTGAAGTCGTTCCCAATTTGATGATCGGCTTCGGCATCGACCAAATTCAGGCAGAATACGTGGCGGAAATCAAGTTGCGCCACTTTAACCGCGAATACATCTTGAAACGCTTGACCGATATCGAAGACCTTGAAAAAAGCATCGCCGATATGGAGGATATCCTCAAAAGCCGCACCCGTGTGCGCAATATCATCATCGACGAACTCAAACAGGTGGCAAAAAAATATGGCCAACCTCGCCGCACCCAAATCCTCTACGCCTCCGACGTGGAAGAGACGCAAGTGGATGCCGTTGAGGAGATTGATGCATATCCCTGCACCCTGTTCTTCACAAAAGAGGGCTATTTCAAGAAAATTCAGCCGAACTCTCTGCGCATGAGCAGCGAGCACAAATTCAAAGAAAACGACAGTATGCTCGTTACGGTGGAAGCTACCAACGCCTATGAACTCTTATTCTTCTCGACCGGCGCTTCCTGCTACAAAGCGCACGCCTACGACTTCGCAGACACCAAAGCGAGCGTTCTCGGCGACTTCATAGCCACCAAACTGTCCTTTGATGCAGGCGAAACCGCCATTCACATGGTCGCCACCACCGATTACGCCGGGTATCTCCTGTTCTTCTTCGAAAACGGCAAAGTGGCAAAAGTGCCGCTTTCCGCTTATGACACAAAGTCGAACCGCAAAAAATTGGTCGGCGCATACAGCGATAAATCCCCGCTCGTGGCGATTTATCACATTAAAGAAGACGGCGAATTTATGCTCTCCTCCACCTCCGGCCGCCGCCTGCTGCTCCATTCCGGCGCACTTTCGCCCAAAACCACTCGCAACACGCAAGGTGTGCAGGCGATGACGCTGAAAGGCGCTCACCGCGTAGACAACGTGATTCCTTTTGAAGAAGGAATGGTGGCGAAACCTGCCCGTTATCGCACCAAAAACATTCCTGCCGCCGGTGCGACACTGGCCACGGAAGATGTCGGCGAACAGCTGACCTTCTGATTTTCACAAAAATAAAAAATTTTTCTTGCATTTTGTGATTGTGTATGGTATGATATATGAGCATTTGCAGAGAAATGTAAAAAATATCGGCTTTTTTGCCGCTTGGAGGATATGATACTATGACTTGGCTTGGATATTTGATGGGTGCAATTTTGATTTTCTTTGCGCTGTTGATTATTGTGGTCGTCCTTCTGCAACAGGGACGTCAGGCGAACCTCGGCGCAATTTCCGGCGCCGCGGATTCCTTCTTTGACAAGGGCCGCGCTCGCACGGTGGATGCGATGCTCAGTCGCTGGACAAAATTCATCGCGGTGGGTTTCTTCGTGTTGTGCCTTGTGGGTATGCTTCTTACCCGTTTCAACGGCTTCCAAAAGAAATCGGCTGACGTACAAAACTCTTCCGTCAACACCGAAGTGTCGATTGTGGATGCCACGAAACCTTCCGAAGAGGCTGTCACTACTGCCGCCAACATCACCACGGCGGTAGAAGCCGCCGCTACGGAAGCGGACGTCACAGAAGAAGCGGCCGCCGAATAATTGCCTGCTACTAACGAGGTATTTGCTATGATGAATCCGCTTCTTTTAGTCGTCGAAACCGGAGACCGGATTCCCGTCGTCCCTCTCATCGCCGGTGGCGGAGCACTGCTCGTTTTGGTTGCTCTGTTCGTTCTTCCGAAAATCCTGAAAAAGAACGACAACGACGATAACGACGAAGAATAAAACATAAAACCCTCGCGACCTTTTCGGTTGCGAGGGTTTTTCTTTTCTTTATTCAATCATCGCCAAAAATTCCGCTTCCGTAAGAATCGGAATTCCGAGAGATTGTGCTTTTGTCAACTTGCTGCCGGCTTCTTCGCCTGCCAACACGTAATCCGTCTTTTTGGACACACTTCCGGAGGTTTTACCGCCATACTGTTCAATAAGCGCCGATGCCTCCGCCCGGCCCATTGTCGGGAGCGTACCGGTCAGTACAAAGGTCTTGCCGGAAAGTCGGTCATCGGTGCGAACGGTTTTGTTTTCCATATTCACACCGGCCTCGCGCAATTTTTCTACAAAAGCACGGGACGATTCCTGCGCAAAAAAGCGACACACGCTGTCTGCCATAATACCGCCGAAGCCGTCGATGGACGATACCTCCTCGAGCGTGGCATCCGCAAGCGCCTGCATATTGCCGAAGCGGTCGGCAAGCAGTTTTGCCGCTTTTTCGCCAATATGGCGAATCCCGAGCGCATAAATTACGCGGTACAAATCGTTTTCTTTGGATTTTTCAATAGCGGTACGAAGATTTTCCGCCGACTTTTCGCCAAGACGGTCAAGCGCCGCCACCGCCGCAAAATCGAGCGTATACAAATCGTAGGCGTGGGCAAGAAGTCCGGCATCCACGAGTTGTTCGAGCACCGCTTCGCCCAATCCCTCGATATCCATCGCGGCACGGGAAGTGAAGTGGATAAGGTTGCGCAACCGCTGTGCCGGACAATCGGGGTTAAGACACCGAAGCGCCGCCTCGTCCGCTTCGCGAAATGCAGGAGAGCTGCAAGACGGACACACGCGCGGCATCTCATACGGCGCCGCCGCCTCGTTGTGGGTGACAACGCGCACTACTTCGGGGATGATGTCCCCTGCTTTGCGCAATATCACACGGTCGCCGATAGCCAGTCCTTTTTCCGCGATAAAATCCTCGTTATGCAATGTCGCACGGGACACCGTTGTTCCTGCCAACGTTACCGGTTCAAACACGCCGGTCGGTGTCAGCACACCGGTGCGGCCCACGTTGATTTCCACGTTGAGCAACGTCGTTTCTTTTTCCTCCGGCGGATATTTGTACGCCACCGCCCATTTGGGAAATTTGCTTGTGCTGCCCATTTCCTCGCGAGAGGCGAAATCATCTACCTTAATCACCGCACCGTCGATATCAAACGGCAATCCTTGCCTTGCTTCGCCGATTCTTTGCACCTCAGCAATCGCCTCGTCGATGGAATCGGTGCGTTTATAAAACGGGATAACCGAACATCCCCACGCTTTCATCGCTTCGAGCGACTGCGCGTGAGCGGTGATATCCTGCCCTTCGCACAGTTGCAAGTTAAACACAAAAATCGAAAGCCCACGTTCTTTTACCACGTCGGAATTTTTCTGCCGAAGCGTGCCTGCCGCCGCGTTGCGAGGATTTTTGAACGGCGTTTCGCCGTTTTCTTCCTGTACCGCAACGAGCCGCGCAAACGATTGCCGCGGCATATACACTTCGCCACGCACGATGGCGCGCGCAGGCGCCTTTTTAAGCGTTTTCGGAATATCCGCAATTTGCTCGATATTCTGTGTCACGTCCTCGCCCACAGTCCCGTTGCCGCGCGTCGCACCGCGCACCAATTTTCCGTTTTCATATTCGATTGCCACCGACAAACCGTCGATTTTCGGCTCGACTACGTAATACGGATGCGCGACGGCTTCGCGCACACGCTTATCAAACTCGCGCAACTCTTCCACGGAAAACACGTCCTGCAAACTCGCAAGCGGCACTTCGTGCGTCACTTCCGAAAACAGCGCTGAGCGTGCACCGTGGACTTTTTGGGTATACGAATCGGGCGAAATAAACTGCGGAAATTCCGCTTCGAGCGCTTTGAGTTCTCTTGTCAGCGCATCAAACTCATCGTCCTCGATTTCGGGGGCATCGTTGTCGTAGTAAAGGCGGCTGTGATAGTCGATGGTCTCGCGCAGTGCGGCAATACGCGCCTGCGCTTGCTGTTCGGTCATCGAAACCCCTCCTCACACAAGATAATCGGGCACCGACAGATAGCGATCGCCCGTATCGGGAAGCAACGCCACCACGGTTTTACCCTCATATTCCGGGCGGCTTCCCACTTTTACCGCAGCGGCGATGGCCGCGCCGGACGAAATACCGCACAAAACGCCCTCGGTTTTCACAAGCAACCGTCCCATTTCATAGGCTTCCTCGGTGGTGACGGTCAATATTTCGTCAAGCACGTCACGGTCGAGCGTATCCGGCACGAAATTCGCGCCCATTCCCTGCAACGCGTGACTTCCGGCGCTTCCCTCGGTCAAAACGGGAGAATCCGCCGGCTCGGCGCCAATCACTTTCACCGCGGAGTTTTGGTCTTTCAAGAATTTGCCCGTACCGGAAATCGTACCGCCGGTGCCGATACCGGCCACAAACGCGGCGAGTTCGCCGCTGGTATCTTCCCAAATTTCCGGGCCGGTCGTCTCATAATGTGCCTGCGGATTCGCAGGATTGCCAAACTGGTCGGGCAAAAACGCCGGCGCATACTCTTTTGCAAGTTCCTGCGCTTTGGCCACTGCGCCGGCCATACCGTCCGCCGCCGGAGTGAGCACAATTTTCGCGCCGTAAGCGGAAAGAAGCGACCTCCGTTCCACGCTCATACTGTCCGGCATCGTTAAAATAAGGTCGTATCCGCAAAGTGTCGCCACCGCCGCAAGCCCGATGCCGGTATTACCGGAAGTCGGCTCAATAATAGTGGTGCCGGGGCGTAATTTTCCCTCTTTTTCCGCCTGCTCAATCATTTTGAGCGCCACACGGTCTTTGGCGGAACCGGCAGGGTTTTGTTTTTCTAATTTAAGAAGCAGTCGGCAACGGACATCACACGCGCTCGCAAGCCGCGAAGCATCGAGTAACGGGGTGTTGCCAATCAACTCTTTCATCGACGATACCAAAGCCATCGTAACTCCCTCTTTTCAGCGAATTTGAAGCCGTTTTACTGCGGTCGTCTTGCCGGTTTGGTCATCCAGCGTAAACAGCACCGCATCCATTTGGCACGCACCCTCGCCCGGCATAAATCGCGCTGGTGTATGCAGTCGCATCCGCTCAATCGGCTCATCCGGCCGCATACCAAGCACCGAATAGGTCGGCGCCGTCATCCCCACGTCGGTAAGAAATCCCGTGCCTTTGGGCAACACCTGCTCGTCGGCGGTCTGCACGTGGGTGTGCGTGCCGAACAGTGCGGAAATACGCCCATCAGCATACATCGCCAAGCCCTTTTTCTCAGCCGTTGCTTCCGCGTGAAAATCCACCACGCAGAATTTTGGGTTGCCTGCCTCCGAAAGCGCACGGTCGAGCGCCTCAAAGGGATTCCCGAGCGGATCCATAAACACCGTGCCGAGAAGGTTTATAACCGTCACCTGATATCGTCCGCGATCCACCACGGCAAGCCCGTGGCCGGGCGCACCGGCAGGATAATTATAAGGACGTAACACCATCGGCTCGCGGTCGAGCAAATCGTGGACTTCTCGACGGTGAATCGTATGGTTGCCGCCGGTAATTACGTCTGCACCGGCTTGAAACAGCGCTTCCGCCGATTTCGGAAGCATCCCGTTGCCGCAGGCGGAGTTTTCACCGTTGACGATACACACATCCACGTCGCAGTCGCGTTTAACCTTGGGCAACACCGCTTGCAAATGGGCGCAACCGGGTTCTCCCACTACGTCGCCGACACATAAAATGTTCATAAAGACATCCTTCTTTCTATTGTGTCTATTTTACCATATTTTATAGAAATGTGCAACCTTTTACACGGTGAAAAATCACCTCTTTACATTTGCGGTATATATGTGATATACTTACTAAGTATGTAAAAGCGAAAGCGAGGGATTTTTTATGAAATCCATCTACGATGCCAAACGCATTGTTGTCAAAGTCGGTACTTCCACCTTGACCTATCCCAACGGCCGACTGAATTTACGTCGCGTGGAAACGCTTGTAAAAGTGCTGTCCGACCTCAAAAACAGCGGACGGGACATTCTGCTTGTCACTTCCGGCGCCATCGGTGTCGGTGCAGGCAAGTTGGGGCTTCCCGAACGTCCGCAGGATATCGCCGGCAAACAGGCGGCCGCCGCGGTCGGTCAATGCGAATTGATGTATATGTACGACAAACTGTTCGCGGATTACGGCCACGTCATCGCCCAGGTGCTGCTCACCCGTGACGGCGTGGACGACCCCGTTCGCCATCGCAATATTGTAAATACACTGTCCGAACTTATTCGTGTGGGCGCTATCCCGATCATCAACGAAAACGACACGGTCGCCACCGAAGAAATCGAATTCGGCGACAACGATACGTTGTCGGCGCAAGTGGCGGTGCTCTCCAAAGCGGATGCTCTGGTACTGATGTCGGATATTGACGGCTTGTTTGACCGTAACCCGGCAATCGATTCCAATGCCCACCTCATCCCACTCGTCACAAAAATTGATGATGATTTGCTGTCCATCGCTGGCGGTTCCGGCTCGGCGCGCGGCACCGGCGGAATGATTACCAAACTCCACGCCGCGGATATTGCCCTTTCGGCAAATATTCCGATGGTGATTATGAACGGCACCGATCCCACAAAACTCTATAACCTTGTGGAAGGAGAAACCGTAGGCACACTGTTTTGTAAGGAGGAACCGGTATGACAATCCTCGAAATGGGCAAAGCGGCCAAAATCGCCTCTCAAACGCTGGCAACTGCCACCACAATGCAAAAAAACGAAGCGCTGGCCGCTATGGCCAAAGCGCTGAAATTTCACGAACCGGATATTTTAGAAGCCAACGAACAAGACCTGGAAGCCGCCAAAGAAGCCGGCATCCGCGACTCTCTGTTGGACCGCCTGCGCCTCACGTCCGAACGCATCGACGGTATGGCCAAAGGCCTTTTGGACGTGGCGATGCTCCCCGATCCTATCGGCAATTTGTTAGAAGAAACCACACGCCCGAACGGATTGCGTATCCGCAAACTGCGCGTACCGCTCGGCGTTATCGGCATCATTTATGAAGCGCGCCCCAACGTCACTTCCGACGCAGCAGGTCTGTGCCTGAAAGCCGGCAACGCCACCATTTTGCGCGGCGGAAAAGAAGCCATTCGCTCTAATATGGCGGTAGCCGAAGCGCTGCGCGAGGGCATTGCCGCGGCAGGACTTCCTGCCGATTGCGTGCAGCTTGTCACCGACACCTCCCGTGAAAGCGCCAAAGAGATGATGCATCTGAACGGCTATCTCGACGTGCTCATTCCTCGCGGCGGCGCCGGTCTTATCCGCGCAGTGGTGTCCGAAGCCACCGTTCCGGTCATCGAAACCGGTGTCGGCAACTGCCACGTGTTTGTGGATGCCGCCGCCGACGTGGAAATGGCAACCAACATTATTTTGAACGCCAAAACCTCCCGTCCGTCGGTATGCAACGCGGCGGAAACACTGCTTGTGCACAACGCCATTGCCAAAACCGCGTTGCCGACCATCGCCGCCACACTGAAAGCCGCCGGTGTCACTCTGCGCGGTGACGAAACCACGCTCCAACTGTTGGGAGACGATGCCGAATCCGCCACTGAAGAAGATTGGGCAACGGAATACGGCGATTATATTCTTGCCGTCAAAGTGGTCAACTCGGTAGAAGAAGCCATCGACCACATTCGCCGTTACAGCACCGGCCACAGCGAATGTATCGTCACGAACGATCCGGAAGCCGCCGACCTTTTCTGTAACGCCATTGACGCGGCAGCGGTTTACGTCAACGCCTCTACTCGTTTTACCGACGGCGGCGAATTCGGCATGGGCGCAGAAATCGGCATCTCCACCCAAAAACTCCACGCTCGCGGCCCGATGGGACTTTGCGAACTGACCAGTATGAAATACCGCGTCGACGGCAACGGACAAATCCGCTGACCGCCTTGTAGGAGGACGTTAGTATGTTCTTAAAAAAACGTAAAACGGACGATATCCCTGCCTCGCAAAGCGACGATATCGTTATCCAAAAAGCCGAAACGGACGCTCCCGAAGCGGAAACGCTGTCGGAAATGTTGCAACAGGCGCAACCCAAACGTCGGCGCCGCACCAGTCGCGGTACGCGCCGCGGCCAACGCCGGTTTGCCGCGCTTATCGGTCTTGTGGTGCTGTTGTTTTCCATCGTGGGTGTCATCAGTGTCGGCGTAATGGCGGTTAAACTCATCCAAAAAGCCTCTGACCACACTGAGTTGATGATTGAACTCCGCGATTTGGCCGCACCGCTGGTTGAATATCAACCAAAAAGCTTTGAATCGCTCGAAGATGCCGAGGATGACACATTGCTTCGCGCCGCCATCTTCCGCATTACCGAGGCAGAGCGTATTCGTCAGTTAGCCATCCAAAAAACCAGTGAAAATCACGAAGCGAAAAGCAACTACGACATCGACGAAAACGGTCGTTTGATAGTGCCGATACAAGAAGTCAACGCGGCCTTTGAAGCCATGTTCGGCACCGCCATCACTCCCCACCACCAATCCCTGTCAAAAGACATGGACGGAAACGACCTCAGTGAATCATATGCCATCGTATACGACAAATCCCACGCCTGCTATCATGTTCCGAACTCGGAGTACGGCTCGCTTTATACCACCTCGGTCGATGACATTAAACTCAGCGGAAAAGAAGCAAAAATCCGCATCAACTATGCGCTGACGTTGGACCTCCCGATTGACAAATACGGCAACGATCTTCCGCCGGATAAAAACACCATCAGTTCTTCTCAGTGGATTCACTTCCGCAAAGAAGGCGGAAAATGGACCATCTTCTCGGTGGAAGATATCAAATAATCACGGATAAAATAAATCGCCCTTTCATAGAATGGAACACCATCTGTGAAAGGGCGATTTTTTATGAAACACTATACCATCTTCACGCGCCGCCGATTGGTACCGGTTATCGCGGCTTTTTTTGCCGTTGTCGGTCTTCTGACCTTTGCCATTGGCAAAATACCCGGTCTCGTTGCCCAAACAGCGGCCACGCCGCGCAAACTTCCCGTGTATTGTACCGATCGAGGCGGCAAAACCGTGGCCTTCACGTTTGATGCCGCCTGGGGAAACGAAGATACAGACACGCTGATTAAAATCTTTGAAGAAAACGACATCCACGTGACCTTTTTTGTGGTGGGCGAATGGGTTGACCGATGCGGCGACTCGGTAAAAGCTCTTTCGGATGCCGGCCACGAAGTAATGAACCATTCCGCTACGCATCCGCATATGCCAACGCTTTCCGCCACAGAAATGCAAAGCGAAATCCGCTTATGTAACGAAAAAATCACCGCCATCACCGGCAAAACCCCCACGTTGTTCCGCGCGCCCTACGGGGATTACGACAATACACTCATTGAGGTTTTGGGCGGAATGAATATGCAATGCATTCAGTGGGACGTGGATAGTCTCGACTGGAAAGACCTCTCTGCACAGGAAATCACCGACCGCGTTTTGTCCAAGGTGCAGTCGGGCAGCATCGTTTTGTTCCACAATGCCGCCAAACACACACCCGAAGCACTTCCCGGTATTATTAAAGCGTTGAAAGACGATGGGTATACGTTTTTAAGAGCCTCGGAAATGGTCTATGATGCTGGTTGTCCCATCAATCACGAAGGGCGCCAACTGGGAAACAGCACCACCGCCTTATCCTAATACGCCTCATCCTGATATAAAAGAAAAATCCCCTTGCGTTTATCTAACGCAAGGGGATTTTTCATAAGTTTTTTAGTAATACGAAATCGTGGCCGAGGCAAGAGGCGCGTTCACTTTCTCGTCAAAGGGGAGCACCGCCCACTGGCTGGACGTACCGCCGTAGTACACCGTTTTCAAAGACGAGCATTGGTAGAAAGCACCATTGCCAATTTGGGTGATGGTTGACGGGATCGTCACCGACGAGAGCGACGAGCACATACGGAACACGTTGTTTTCGATAAGCGTCATCGAGGACGGAATCGTCGCACTGGTGAGTTTAGAACAGCCTTGGAACGCGCCGGCTTCAATCGAAATAACCGAAGACGGAATGTTGAACGTGGATATCGACGCACAATCCTTAAACGCACCGGAACCGATACGTTTCAGCGAACCGGACACCGTCACACTGCTGAGTTTGCTGCATCCGTCGAAAGCGTACTGACCGATGCTGATGACACCGCTCATCGAGATCGACGTAAGCGAAGAGCAATTTTGGAAGGCGTTATCGCCAATGATTTGCACCGATGCAGGAAGCGACACCGAAGTAATGCTTTTTCCCATAAAGACTTCTTTATCAATGGCTGTAACGGGCTTTCCGTCAATCGTGGACGGCACAGAAACGCTTCCGCTTCCGGTAAATCCGGTAATGTGCACCGAACCATTGGAATAGGCTTTATAGACAAGGCCCGGATAATTTTTGTTCGTAGTCTCATTGCCAACCGCCGAGCCTTGGTTGGACGTGGGCGTCGCCGGACGGAGGCTATCGTAACCGCCGCTCACATTCGGGAGAGGACGAGCGCTTGAACCGCCGCCACCACCGCCGTTACCGCCGTTGCCACCGGAGTTTCCGCCGTTACCGCCGTTGCCGTTGACTTGACGGCCGGCCGTGGTGCGATACAAATCGTCTTCTCCACCGCCGGAGTTTCCGCCGTTACCGCCGTTGCCACCGGAGTTACCGCCGTTACCGCCGTTACCGCCGGAATTACCGCCGTTTCCACCACGGCGAGTTGCACGGGTGTTGCGTTGCTGTTGCGCCGCAGTGGTCGCAGAAGGCTCCGTTGTTCCGTTAATAACGATGTTTCCGTTTTCATCCAATGAATACCGCGTTTGCCCTCCGCCGTTCGCCGTCGTATCGTCGGCCGCAGCGGTCGTTGCCGTTGTCGAATCTCCCTCGTCCAACGGTTCCGTTTCTTCTGTAGACGTGGTAGGCAACTGCGTTTTCGCATCGTTCAACAACGTAATCGCCAAATAGCCGCCGCCCAACACAAGCACCGCCAAAAGGCAGATGAGTCCGATTTTAACGGGGCGCGGCCACCATTCAATGCGATCTTTCAGCGACATTTTCAGTTTTTTCTGCTTTTGCGGCTCTTTGACCGTATGGATGCCGCTGATTTCTTGCTCAACGGCTGCACTGGGTGTCATATTCATCGCAGCGCAAAGACCTTGATAGATGGGCAGCGCATTGCATTTTACGTTCTTGTGCAATGCCGAGAAAATCCACCAAAGCGTCTTTTTCAAGCTGCAACCGCCCATAACGCCTGCCGTGGCGCCCGACATCACCGCCGCTTTGAGCGCACGCAACGCTTGACTGCGATACGCTTCCGCCAACGCCGGATGATAGCCCATCACCTGCGCCGCGGTTTTCAGCGGAAGATTTTCATAATACAACAAAACGATAATCGCGCGTTCTTCAATGGACAGCACCTGCAATCCCGCCATCAAACGATCGCGCGCCGCCGCCGGAAGAACGCCGTTGTCCTCCGCATCCACAGCCACATAATCGGTTTCGGGTTGCGCCACCGGCTGGGGCATTTCCTTTTTGCCGGTATCGGGCAAATACGTCTTGCAACAACGATGACAAATATAGAGCATCCACGGTGTAAAATCTGCCGCAGTAGCCGGCACGGTCGTTTCACGGCACATCATATACATCGTGTCACGCGTCACGGTCTCGGCGGCCTTTTCATCCTCCAACACCTCAAACGCATAGAAATACACGTCGGCGCGGCATTGACGAAACAAATCCGTAACCGCCTCTTGATCGCCGGATTGTGCGCGGTTGAGCAAGTCGATTTTCCCGTTGTACTCAGCCATTTCAGTTCCTCCTTGAAGAAGTTAGTTTTTTGTGGTTTTGGTGGTTTCGCTTGCAGCCGTAGCAGTGATTTCTGCTTCTGTTCCGGTAGCAGTAGACTGCACCGTCGGCTCGGTGGGTTCGGTCGGCACGGTCGAGGAATTCAACACTTCAAGAGCCGCTTGCAATTGAGCATCGTCCGCGTCCTCCATCAATTCGGGATATTCCGAATCGCTGCCCGTCTCGACCGTACGGTCGGGAACGATACCTTTTCCTTCCCAGGAACCGCCTTTCAAAAGGGACAACTCGGCCACCGACAATTTGACGGCCGCGTTATCCACGGAAATCGCGGAATATTCTTGCACAAACGCACGACCGGCCGTTTTCTCGCCCACAACCGTGGTCTTTTTGAACTCTTGAAGCACCCCGGCAAACAACTCAGCCTCACCGGAAGTCGCTTTGTTCACCAACGTTACCGTAGGAATTTGTAAACTGTATTCCGAGCCGCTCGAAAGCGGTGTCGCCGTTCCGTCGGAGGCCGTACTGTTGGCGAAATTGCCGTGGGGCATCAAATATCCCACCACGTCAACGGCAGCCGTAAGCACACCGCCCTCATTTTGACGAAGGTCAAAAATCAGCGATTGAGCACCGGTGGAAATCTGCTGTTCCACCAACGCCGAAAACTGCGTGGCGGTAGTGTTATTGAAATCAAAAATACGGATATAGCCGACATTGTCAATCATTTTCCCGGTCACGCTGATGATAGGATACGTGCCGGAAATCAACTCAAACGACAACTGTTTCCCGTCGCGGTTCACGGTAATCAAAATCTTCGCATAATCTTCCAGTTCCGCATTTATTTCGGCTAAACCGTCAGAATCCGCGGAGATTTCTTTCTCGTCCGCCGCACAAAGCTCGTCGCCGGGCTTCACGCCTTTTTGGTCCGCAGGAGATCCAACCGCCACCGACGAAACCACAATTTTATCCGGATTCGTCTGCAAGGTGAATTCCAAACCGAAGCCGGTCACGGTACCGGAAATGCGCTGTTGCACTTGCGCATATTCTTCCGGCGTTAAATAGTCCGCATATTTGTCTCCGATGGACTGCATATACGTAGAAGCCAGCCGCTCTTTCAGTAATTCTTCATCTAACGTTCCGGCGTATTTGTCACGCACCGCTTTGTCCACGTTTTCCAGATAGTCAAAGAGCTCTTGGCGCGCTTTGACGTTGCTGATGGTCGTGCTGAAACGATCCATGGCGAAAATCATCGTCGCCGACACCGACAGCGCAATCGCCATCAGCACCAACGCCAACGTGGTCGCAATAGGTATTCGTTTTTTCACCATGACCGCCTCCTTTCACGAGGTTTTTATCTTTGGAAAGCCATCGTTGCTCGGCGTATTGTGGTTACGCCAAGCGATGGCGGCAATGCCAACCGGAAAATTTTAAGTGTTACGGTGCCGCAACGTAGCCGGCGAGCGGATTTACCCGTTCTCCGTCCACACGCACTTCAAAATGGAGGTGTGAGCCGTAGGACCAACCGGTATTACCGATAGCGCCGAGACAGGTTTGACCGCCGGTAACGGTTTGGCCTTCGGAGACGTAAATGCTCGAACAATGGGCATACAGGGTGGTAATGTGGTTGCCGTAGGCATCAACACCGTGGTCCACAATGACATAATAGCCCCAACCGGAGCCCCAACTGTCGTAAGCGTTAACGTAAATAACCGTGCCGTCCTCGGCGGCAACGATATCGCGGCCATACGCCGAGCCGGGGCAGGCGATATCAATACCGCCGTGGAAGTTGGACGCACCGTCCAGTGTGCGCCAACCGAAAGTGTCCGTAATCAGGAAACAGGAAGACGACGGCCAATACATTGTGCCGCCCTCATAAATTTGGGTGTTGGCGTGCTCCGATTGCGCCGCGCGAGCAAGGATGTCCTGGATTTCCGCCTCTAAAGCGGCGGCTTGCTCCTCGGTAAAGGCAATCTGCTCATCCACGTAATCGATATCATCCTGCAGATCAATAATCACACCTTGCGCTTCGGTATACAGCACCTCCAACTCCAAACGGTCGGCCTCTGCCGCATCTTGTAATGCGGTAAGGTCGTCCATTCGCGAGTTCAGCGTTTCGCGGTCCTCTTCTAACACTTTCTTTTCGCCGTTGATAGAGGCGATTTCCTCCTCCATCTCGTTAATCAAGCGCTGGTCGTTTTCGGAAATGCACTCGATTACCTTCGAACGAAGCAGAAAATCCACGTAATCGTCGGTATCAAACAGCATTTGCAGTGTGGACATATTACCGGTTTTCGCCACGATACGCAGCCGTTCCTGCAAAGCGGCAAAGCGGTCTTCGATGTCGGTTTCTCGTTGGGCAATTGCCGCCTCGCGGTCGGTGATTTCGGTCTCGTTTTCCGTCAGTTCTTCTTGCAGAGCGGCAATCAGTTCATCGTTGACACCGATTTCTTCCTCTTTTAAGCCAATCTGCTCTTGGATATACTCCTGCCGTTGTTTTTTATCTTCCAAGTCGTCGTTGAGAGAAGTCTTTTTCTCCTCCAACGTCGCAATTTTTTCTTCCAGTTCATCTTTTTGCGCTTGAAGTTCAGAAGCGCTTTCCGCCTTCGTCAGGTAGCGCGTTGAAGCAGGAAACGAAGCGGCAGTCAACGCTATTGCCACAATACCCACTACCAAACGAGTGGTCCATTTCTTATTCAAATGCGCTCCTCCCCTCGTCTTTCAGATAGCGGTTCATAGAGAGAATACTGCCGGTCGCACCGGTCAAAATGCCGATGCCGAAGAAACCGATTGCCAATTTCCAAATCAACTCTTGGAACGGAATCAGTTTTGTAAACATACTGAAAGAGAACATACCCATCAGGCGCGTATACACAAAATACGTCGTGCCGAATGCCAAAGCACCGGCGATGAGGCCGAGCATCATACCCTCCACCACGAAAGGCACGCGGATGAAACTGTTGGTGGCGCCGACAGATTTCATAATGCCGATTTCGAGGCGGCGGTTATACACCGTCAACTTGATGGTGTTGGCGATGATGAACAAGGATACCAGCAACAACAGCACAATCACCCAACCGCCGGCAAGCAAAACAGCGTTGCGTAATTCGGTCAACGTTTTGGCAATGTTTTCGCTGGAAGAAACATTGTCAATCATCGGTTTTAACTGCTCGATTTGGTAGATGGTGCTATCAAATTTCGACAAATCGGCGAACGTGATAACAAACGCATCCTGCATCGGGTTGTTTTCGCCCTGCAATTCCGTGAACAGTTCGTCGCCTAAATCTTCTTTGTAATCTTCAAGGATTTTGTCACGGTCGCGAAGTTCCACATCGCGCACGTTGCTGATGTCTTTCAAATCTCTCCAAAGCTGATCGCGTTCTTCCACCGTAGCCCCTTGTTTGGCAAAAACGACCACTTTGTTTTGGGCATACAGGGTATCAAACGTCGCGTTGACGTTGACAAACAGCAAATATGCGCCGCCGGTCAACACCAGGCAGGAAAGCAGCACGCCGATGGAGGCAATACCCATAAAGCGGTTGTGCCACAGGTTTTGGAACCCCTCTTTTATGAGGTAACGCAGGCTTCCGATTTTCATGCCTCATCGCCTCCTTGTGCATTCTCGTCTGCCGGGGCGGCAAGCGGCGGATTATCCTCAATCACGGTAAATTCCGGCTCTTCCGCATCAAACGTCGGTTGCGGCAACGTCACCCGTGTGGGCAACGATTCATCCGGATGCTCCGCGCGCTCTTTTCTCGCGGCGGCCTGTTCTTTTTTCGCGGCTTTCTGTGCAGCTTTTTGCGCTTTCATTGCCTCTTTCTCGGCAATTTTGGCGGCCTTTCGAGCCTCTTTTGCGGCGCGTTTGGCCGCGGCACGGTCCATATCCGGCTCCGGCATCACGTCGAAATATTCCGGATTGTTCACCTTCTGGGAATCAGACACCACCGTACCGTCGGAAATATGAATCACACGTCGGTCAAACCGCTCCACCAAATCGTGGGCGTGGGTAACGACGATAACGGTCGTACCGAGACGGTTGACGGCGTTAAGCAATTCCATAATCTCATAGGACATTTCCGGATCAACGTTGCCGGTAGGCTCGTCGGCAATAATCATGCTGGGGTTGTTGGCGAGCGCACGGGCAAGGCTCACACGCTGTTGCTCACCGCCGGACAGTTCCAGCGGAAAGCTCCTCATTTTGTCGGACAACCCCACGAGTTGCAACACGTACGGCACGCGCTTGTGAATTTCGCGGTTGGGTGCGCCGATCACGCGCATAGCGAACGCGACGTTGTCAAAGACGTTCATATTGTTAATCAGGCGGAAATCCTGGAACACAACGCCCATCGTGCGGCGCATATACGGAATCTGTTTACGGGAGAGTTTGCTCAAATTGTAGCCGTTGACCACCACTTCACCGGCGGTGGGCACTTCCTCTCGCGTAATCAGTTTAAGAAACGTGGATTTACCGGCGCCGGATTCACCCACAATAAATACAAATTCACCTTTATCGATACGAATGTTGACGTCTTTCAGCGCTTTGACGCCGTTTTCGTAAACCTTGTGAACACCCTTGAATTCAATCAAGCCATTCGCCTCCTTTGGAAATCAGAAAATAACAAGACGCACGCCGACAGGGGATTCCCGTCGGCGGCAATAACCAATCTCAGCGTCGCGGCTGGTTGGCGTTCAAATATTTTTTCACCATCAGCGCCACTTTGAACACGATAGCATCCTCGAACTCGCGGAGATCGAGGCCGGTCATCCGTTTGATTTTCTCCAAGCGGTAGACCAGCGTGTTGCGGTGGACAAACAGTTTGCGAGAGGTCTCGGACACGTTCAAATTGTTCTCAAAGAATTTTTGAATCGTGAACAACGTCTCGTTGTCGAGCGAGTCGATAGAATCGCGTTTGAACACTTCGCGCAAGAACATATCGCAAAGTGTGGTGGGCAACTGGTAGATGAGTCGCGCGATGCCCAAGTTGTCGTAGCTGATAATGTTGGTGTCGGTGTCGAACACTTTGCCCACTTCCAACGCGGTCTGCGCTTCTTTGAAGGAGCGAGCCAAGTCTTTCATGCCCTCGATAATCGTACCGATACCGATAACGGCGTGCGTATAGAACTCGCCGCTCAGCGTATCCACAATGGACTGCGCCAGATTTTCAAGATCCTTCGCGTCCGTCTCGGCGTGGAGCTCTTTCACAAGCGCGATGTCCGACTCGTTGATGCTGATAACAAAATCGCGGCCCTTGTCGGGGAACAGATTTTGCAGCACGTCAAACACCGACACGTCGGTAGCACCGGTCACGCGCACCACAAACACCACACGTTCCACGTCGTTGTTGAAGTGGAGTTCACGAGCTTTCAAATAAATATCGCCCGGCAGGATGTTGTCCAGCAACACGTTTTTCACGAAGTTGCCGCCGTCGTATTTTTCGTCGTAGTATTGTTTGATGCCGCCGAGAGAAATCGCCAACAAATCGGCGTATTTTTTCGCCTGATCGTCCGTTCCCTCCACAAACAGCAAATACTCGGCGGTCGGCTGCGAGCCAAACGCCTTGTATGTATAATTGCCGAAAGCGAACGCATCGGCTTCGGCAAAATGCGCCGGCGTCAGCTCCGTCATCGTCTGGCCCACGCGGCTCAAATCACTGCACGCAATAATAGTCATCGCTTCATCCACAACGCCAATCGTACAATCGATTGCATCGCGCATTTGGTGGACAATTCCCTGAAACACTCTGTTCGACATAGCGGTCTCTCCTTCTTAAAGAAAGTTTTTCGCTTCTAATTAAGTACATCTGTGCCCATTATACAAAAAAAATGTCAAATTTGCAAGGGATTTCCCTAATATATTTACAAAAATTTTAAGAAAATAAATGGAAGGGCGCAAAACCACCGGTTTTGCCCCCTTCTTTCCCATACAATATCCGACCGAAAGTATAAAAATCAACGTGCCTGCTTGCGAATAATTCGACCGGCATCCTTAAAAATATGGCCTGGCGGCACATAACCGCGCACCATACTTTGTGGGTAAACCGTCGCCGAGCGACCGATAATCGTGCCGGGGCACAGCACCGCGCCACACCCGATTTCCGCGCCGTCGCCGAGGAACGAACCAACCTTGTTACGAGCGGTATCAAAGCAGATATCCCCTGCGCGGATGGTGATGCACGAGCCGTCGCTTTTGAAGTTGGATGTCACCGCACCTGCGCCCAAATGGGCATAATACCCCAGCACCGAATCGCCCACATAGTTGAAATGCGGCACTTGTGCGCCGTCGAACAACAAGGCGTTTTTGATTTCGCAGCTGTTGCCGATGACCGCATTTTTGCCAACAAGCACACTGCCGCGCAAATACGCGCCCGGCCGTAGTTCCGTCTCGTGGTCCACAACAGACGGCGCACATAGCACCGCACTTTCCGCCACCGCCGCATCCCGTGCTACAAACACGCCGGGGCTTCTCTCCTCGAATTCCTCTTTCGGCAGCGATCGTCCGAGCGCCGCCAAAAACGGTTCTAATCGTCCCAAAATCGCCCACGGATATTTGACGTTTTCAAAAATCGCCGCTCCCCGTGTGCGCGACAAATCGTATAAACCGCGCACCGTGATTTCTTCCATGTTTCCACCTCGTTTTGTCGCATTTTTTCGTCACACGATAGTGTATGCGTTGTAGGGTGGATTATGTGAAAGAACAAAGCAAAAGAAAACGTCTGCCGCTGTTCCGAAAAAGGAACTCAACCTCAAAAAGCCACCTTGCTTTCAAGGTGGCTTTTTGTTTTTTCTTACATCGCGCGAAGTTGTAAGCGGAAATTGTCCGCGATCATCGCGATAAATTCGCTGTTTGTAGGTTTGCCGCGCTCGGTGTGAACCGTGTAGCCGAAATAGTGGTCTAAAACGTCCACGTCGCCACGATCCCACGCCACTTCAATCGCGTGGCGAATTGCCCGTTCCACACGGCTCGAAGTGGTCTTAAACCGCTTTGCCACCGCCGGATACAGTCGTTTTGTAATACTGTTGATGACTTCTTCGTCGTCGATTGCCATCAAAATGCCGTCTCGCAGGTATTGATAGCCTTTGATATGCGCCGGCACCCCGATTTGGTGAAGCATTTCGGTCACTTGCATTTCAAGCGTGGTAGGCTTGTTGGCCATTGCCGTCGGACGGCGAAACAATGCCGGCCCTTCGCCGCAAAACGCCTCGATACGCCCGGCCATTTCGTTTAAGTCAAACGGTTGCAGAAAGAAATAATCTGCACCTGCTTGCAACACTTCGCGCTCCAATTCCGGGCTGTCGAATCCAAACAGCACCAACACGCACGGGCGTTTGGTAAGCCCTGCCGCAGGCAGAGCGTTAAGGATACCGAGCGCATCCAAGTGGGGTAAAAACATATCCATCACCACCACGTCCGGTTGGCGCTGGACAATGGCTTCCAGTAGCAACCGACCGTCTTTTACCACGCTTTCCGCAGTCATTCCACGGTCGCAAAGCAAGCGAACAAGCGGCTTTCCGAAACTGTCTCCCGTGTCCGCGACTAAGATTTTTCGTTGGTTTTCCAAAAGTAATTGCCTCCGTTTCTTTTTACGTTCGTGTCCCTCGGCGATACGGAAAAACGCAGTTACAAAAATCTCGTCCACGAATTGCAAAGAGATTCGTCGACGCTTTGCAAAGATTTTTGCCACCCGTCCCCACCGTTTTTTGTCGCGTTGTTGCGAGCTTTGCCGCAGAGGGTTGTCCGCATGTATAAATTACCATATTTTGGCAATAAACGCAAGAGTTGGCATAGACATTTTTTGAGAATTTTTCCATTTTTTGTCATTTTTGTGCGACAAAATTCGACATCCTCTGTCGGTTTAGGAAAAAGCGCCCCGAAATGTCCCGAAAAATCCCCTTTAACTTTTCAGTTGACTGATTTTCCACCATTATCCGTTTTGAGGTTTTCCTTCGACGCTTATCCATCTTTTTTGACACAATTATCCTTTCTTAGATTGACACAGAGTGTTATATGTGTTATATTAAAGAATAACATAAAATTATGGTACTTTTTGGAGTAAGATATGCAAGTTTATGCAGGCGGCGTATGCCATCCCGGGAAAGTGCGAAAAAAGAATGAGGACACCTGTGTGATGGAGAAGACCGTTCTTGATCACACCGGAGAAACGGTGATTTCGTTAAAACGAAACCTCGCCAAACATCGCCTGTTTTCCGCAGTTTTCGACGGAATGGGCGGAATCAGCGCCGGTGAAGTCGCTTCCGCAATGTCTGCCGAAGCCGCACAAGGCGTTTTGAGCCAAAATGAACAAGAGGAAACCGCCGCCGAACAAATGGGGAAAATCATCGCAGTCGCCAACAAAAACGTCTGCGAGCAGATGCTTCTCGACAAAAAGCGAATGGGCTCTACCGCCTCTATGCTCTATTTCGAAAACGAGAGCGCCACTCTTTGCAATCTGGGCGACAGCCCCATTTTCTTGTGGCGCAACGGGGAATTGACCGAAATTTTCGAAGCGCACAACGAACGCGCCGCTTACGAAAAACTGCACGGCACAACGGATCGGCATAAAAAATTTCGCTTAACACAGTATATCGGTGTCTTTCCGCAGGAAGCGACGTTGCATCCTTACGTGACCGAAATTCCGCTTGAAATCGGCGACCGCTTCTTGATTTGCAGTGACGGCCTTACCGATATGGTCGAGCCGGAAGACATAGCTGATTTGCTGAAAGAAAACAACTCCCCCGTACACACCGCACAGCGTTTACTGGAGACGGCGTTGGAAAACGGCGGAAAAGACAACGTTTCCGTTTTGATTTTCGACGTGCGCAACCACACGCCGTTCGGCTTTTTGAAAAACCTGTTCATCCGCAAAAGCGGCCAACCCAAAAATACAGAATGTGTAGGTGATACTTGATGGCAAATACCGTTTTTTATGACGCAACGCAATCCGCCGGCGCGAGTCTGGTGGTCTTCGGAAAGGACGGAATCTTTAAGACCTATATGCTCAATGCTCCGGTCTTGCAAATCGGCCGTCTTTCGTCCAACTGTACCTGTGATATCGCGCTCGACTCGCGCATCGTATCCAGAACGCACGGCGAAATCTGCCAGGTAAACGGAAAGTACTATTACCGCGACCTCGGCAGCACGAACGGCACCTATGTCAACCGTACGTATCTCGGCAACAAAGCACCCGACGGTAAGGTGTCCACTCCTCTGAACGACGGCGACGTCATTAGTTTTGACATCTACACCGCCGCCGGCCACCATCCGGAACGCGTGTTTGCTCTGTTCACCCTTTGCGACTGCTCTGACTATACGTGGCGCACCGTGGACCTCGATCCGTCGATTGCAGAAATTTGCGTCGGCCGCTCGGAAGAATCCGGCTTTATGGTGGATAACGAAATGTTCTCGGAACGCCACGCCTCATTCTTTGCGGCCAAAGGCGGTTGGGCCATCATTGACCACCAAAGCACCAACGGCGTTTTCCTAAACGGCGAACGCTTGGGCGAGCCGAAATACATCACGGAATACGATACCATTCGAATTGTCGATACGTATTTCCTGTTTATGGGCAATCAACTGATTGTTTCCGAAACCGGGAAGCCCATCACCCAAAACCTTGACAAACCGGCGAGCAAACCGGCGAATAAACCGGCGAGCAAACCGGCAAACAAGCCGGAAACCGCCGCGCAAAAGCCCGTTGCCGAAACGAAACCGGCAACAGCTCCGCAGCGTCCGCAGTTGGTCATCAACATCGTCGAGCGCAGTGTTGTGCAGCGCTTCAAGAAAATGATGTTGCTCCAAGACATTAACCTTTCCATCGCCAACGGCGAAATGGTATTGATTCTCGGCGGATCAGGCGCCGGCAAAACGACCTTCATCAACGCCGTTATGGGCTATGAAAAGGCCGCCGGAAAGATTGAGTATAAAAACACCAACATCTACGACGAATACGAGCAGATGAAATATGAAATCGGCTTTGTGCCGCAACAAGATTTGTTGCGCAACAGCGACACCGTTTTGGATACGCTGTCCAATGCCGCCGATATGAAACTGCCGTCGCGCACCTCGCCGCAGGAAAAGACCAAACGCATCAACGAGGTTTTGGAGGAGCTCGGCCTTACGCGAGAGAAAAAATCGCTGGTTTCCAAACTCAGCGGCGGCCAGAAAAAGCGTCTGAGCATCGCGGTAGAGTTTATTTCCAACCCGAGCCTGTTCTTCCTGGACGAACCCGATTCCGGTTTGGACGGCATTATGGGACGCGGCTTGATGGAGAATTTGCGCAAAATCTCCGACCGCGGCACCATTATCATGATTATCACCCACGCACCCGACCGCGCCGCCGACCTGTTCGATAAAGTCATCGTTTTGGCAAAAAGCACAAAGGATAACTGCGGACACTTGGCGTTCTTCGGTTCGGTAAACGAGGCGTACGACTTCTTTGAAGTGGATTCGCTGGAGCGTATCGTAAAACGCATCAACCGTCCCGACGAAAACGGAGAAGGCCTCTCCGATCATTATATTGAAAAGTACGAGACCTACAAGGAAAACAAATAATGAGATTTTAAGGAGATTGTTAGTATGAGCGAAGCAAGAATCGGCCGCGTAGGACAAATCAAAGTTTACACCGGCAAATGTTTTCGAACGTTTTTCAACGAAAAGGGTTGGAAGAATTTAATCAGCACGCTGATTATCGCTCTTCTTTTGGTATTTGTAATCGGCAACGGCGTGTTCACCGAACGCGACGCCACCGAATTCGGACTGTTCGCGATGATTTGCGGATGTATCTGGACGGGATTGTTTAACTCCATTCAGGCGATCTGCCGCGAGCGCGCCATCATCAAACGGGAGCACCGCACCGGATTGCACATTTCTTCCTACGTGATTGCTCACATGGTTTTCGACCTGGTGTTGTGCGCCGCTGAAGCGCTGATTATCACCGCCGTCTTTTCGACGCGCGGCTTTGGCGAGGCGGACGTTGTCTTCTTTGCGCCGGTTGACTTTTTCATCGGATTCTTGCTGGTTATCTATGCCTCCGACACACTCGGACTGTTGGTCTCCTGCGTTGTCAAGACCGAAAATGCCGCTATGACGGTGATGCCGTTTGTGCTCATTATCCAGTTGGTGATGTGCGGTGTCATTTTCACGTTGCCGGACAGTGCCAGCTGGGTGGAAGATATCACAATCAGCAAATGGGGCTTAAACGCGCTGTGCAGCTCGGCCGACGCCGGCAATATGCCGTCGGAGAGAGCGATGTTCAACTACGGAAAAGAATTGTATTACGACGGTGAAATCGACCAAGAAGATTTCCCCGACTATCTCGAATATATGGATTTGTATAAAAAGTACCAAGCCGATGAACTCGACGATGACGACATAGAAGAGCTGGAAGGGTTGGAAGAAGAATACGATCTCGAAATGCCGACGAACGAAGACTATGAAGGCACGACCGAAAACGTTTTGGGCGCGTGGGGCATGATGATTTTCTTCAGCTTGCTGTACGGCGGAATCGGGACGTTGTTCTTGAAACGTGTCGATAAAGACAAACGCTGAGGTGCCGTGTATCCGGAAAGGAACGCAAACAATGAAATTACTATGGGATGCGTACACCCATATCGGTGGACGCAGCAATAACGAAGACTCGTATTACGCCGGTCAAAACGGCGATTCGTTGCTGTTCGTCGTTGCCGACGGCTTAGGCGGACACGATTGCGGCGAGATTGCTTCCTCCATTGCCGCCGAAGAACTGAAAACCCAGTTCGAAACCTACGGTAACACATTTGATCTCCGGCAAGCCATTTGCGATGCAAACAGCCGTATTCTTGTTAAACAAGAAGAGATGCAGATAAAAATGCGAACCACGATTGTCGCTGTGCTGGTCAGCAAAAACAAAACCGTATTCGCTCACGTCGGCGATTCTCGCGGATATGCGTTTTCGAACGGAAACATCGTTTATCAGACAGTGGACCACAGTGTCTCGCAAATGGCGGTCAACGTCGGGGAAATCACCGCCGACCAAATTCGCCACCACGCCGACCGCAACGTCCTGACACGCGTGCTTGGAGCGGACGAGAACGTGAAAGTCGATATCCAGGAACTCGAAACGGATTCCTACGATTCCCTGTTGCTTTCGTCAGACGGCTTTTGGGAATATATACTGGAAGAAGAAATGATTCGCTATAAAGAATGTGTACAAACCCCCACCGACTGGCTGAATCAAATGCGAAATCTGTTGGCCGACCGCGTGCCGCCCGATCATGATAATAATACCGCCATCACTGTGTTAAGGAGCGTTGACTGATGAAATACTGTTATCATTGCATGAACGAAATTTCGGAGAGTGATACCCTCTGCCCTCATTGCGGAAAAGGACCTATTCAGGATGTCCCGGCCCATCATCTGACACCGGGAACGGTGTTGAACGGGAAGTTCTGTGTCGGCGCCGCCTTGGGTGAAGGCGGTTTCGGTATCACCTACATCGGACGGGATATTCTTCTTGACATCAAAGTGGCCATTAAAGAATACTTCCCCAATGGCTGTGTCAACCGCAGCAACGCGGCCACGCAAACCGTCAGCATCTGTTCGGGCGGCGACCACAAAGAATTCTTTGACAAAGGCCGCGACCGTTTCTTAAAAGAAGCGCGGATTTTGGCAAAATTCTCGGGTGAACCGGGCATTGTCGATGTGCGCGATTTCTTTGAAGCCAACAACACCGCGTACATCGTGATGGAGTATCTGGAAGGCCAGACCTTGAAAAGCCATATCAAAACCAACGGCTTGCTTTCCTGCACTGCGGCGCTGAATCTGTTAATGCCGGTTATGAATTCCTTGCAGAAAGTCCACCAGTCGGGCCTGATTCACCGCGATATTAGCCCGGACAACATTATGCTGTTGGCGGACGGAAAAGTAAAATTGCTGGATTTCGGCGCCGCCAGAGACGTCAGCAGCGGCAACAAGAGTCTGTCGGTTATGCTCAAACCGGGATATGCGCCCGAAGAGCAATATCGCAGTAAAGGAATCCAAGGCCCGTGGACCGACGTCTACGCCCTGTGTGCCACGATTTATAAATGTATCACCGGCATCACGCTGGATGACTCTACTCAACGCGTTTTTGAGGACGAAGTCCGTCTTCCGTCCCAAATCGGCGTTGCTCTTCCCCCGGTTTTTGAAGCCACTTTGATGAAAGGCTTGGCGGTGCTTCAAAAAGACCGCTATCAGTCCATTCGGGAATTGCTGAACGGGTTTGCCGGCAAAGACGCCGCCACGGCGCAACCGGCGGCGAAACCGGCGGCGAAACCGGCAGCGCAACCGGCGGGGAAACCGGGAGCGGAACCGGCAGCGAAACCGGGGGGGGAGAGTACGCAAGCGAACAATCCCCCTCAAACGACTTCCGCTCCGGCGCCGATGGCGGACGACGAAAAGACGTTGGGCTCTTTCTCAAACATCCCCGTATACAGTGCTCCCGCCGAGCCGCAAAATGCGCCGGTTTATCCGAACAATCCGACGACCGCTCCGGCAACCGCTCCGAAGACTACGCCGACTGAAGTTAAAACACCGCCGGCGAAACCCAAAGAAAAAGATCCGAAAAAGAAGAAACGTATTATGTGGATCATCGCTCTCGTTGTTTTACTCGCGATCGTGGCGATTGTCAACTTGTTTGCTCCGAAGAGTATCGACGGAAAATGGTACGCCGACCATCCGGACTATGATGAATACGTCGTGAAATTCAACGATTCGACGGACACGGGCACGCTGTATTTGAACGATGATGCTTACGCGTTCAATTATTCGCTCGAAGATGATCGCCTGTATATTTCCGAATTGGACGACGACCTCTACGAAGACGTTTACTATGAAGTCGAAGTCAGCAGCGACAGCATCCTTATCACCGGCTTTGTCGGCGAAAAGGAAGACGATTTCTTTGA
>JAZLLJ010000016.1:0-20364 GCA_045598065.1 Acutalibacteraceae bacterium | reverse complement strand
CGCAGAACATTGTCAAACCGCCTCGCTATACGCCAGTATAGCCGAGGCGGTTTTTCGCGTTCTTCATCCAAAATCTGTGTTTTAAGGCGCTTCGCGGTTTCGTAGCCGATAAAAATTTTCGTTCTGGGAAGTTGAAAAAGCACGTAAGGGAGATGCCTTAAGGGCTTTTGAAACAATGCAGACGGGAATTTTTAGGCGAGAAACAACACATTCCTTAAGAACTCCCGGCCTTCCGAGAGGGATTTTTGCGTAAAAAACCGTTGTATGAGCGCCGAAAGCGTGCTATACTGAATGGGTGACAAAGGAGGGATGAAGATGACACCGCTTTTTGATTTGTATATTGCCTGCTGTACGGAAGACGGCGGCGTTTGGCACGTTGTGCTATATGATGACGGCACGCTCGAACAGGCGGAGACGGTTTCTTTGCCCTCGCCGCTGTATGTGGTATTGCAGCAAAATACGGTGCATACGCTTTTGTATAATCCTTTCAAAACAGGGGAGAGCGGGTACACGGTTCTTCCTTTAGACAATGACGGTACGCTCGGCAAGAACGGGGAAATCACGGCAACCGGCGGCGGTGAAGCTTGCTTTTTTTCGGTGACGGACGAAGGGGTGTATATCGCCAACTACCAAACGGGAAGTGTGGCAAAACTTTCACCGAACGGCGACTGTTTTGTGCGCTCGCACGAGCGTGGGGGCGCGATTCCTCATCCGCACTTTATCGCCCCGACACCGAACGGCGAGTGGTTGCTTTGTACCGATCTCGGACAGGACACGGTTATCACCTATGACCGCGCTCTTAACCCGATGTTTACCGCAAAAACGCCTGCCGGAAGCGGTCCGCGGCATTTGGCGTTTTCGCCGGATGGGAAAACCGTATATTGTGTCAACGAACTCGGCAACACCGTGACGGTGTTTTCTTATGAAAACGGGCGTCTTGTGCCGCTGGAAACGGTGGAGGCTTTGCCGGGGTATTCCGGTGAAAGTTACGCCGCCGCGTTGCGGTTGTACGACGGGAAACTGTACGTGTCTCACCGCGGTGCGAATTGCCTTACGGTGCTGAATGCGGCGAACGAGCGGCTTGCTTTTGAAGAACGTATTCCCTGCGGCGGCAACTGGCCGCGAGATTTTGACATATTCGGGGAATTCCTTGTGTGCACCAACGAAAAAAGCGACAGCGTGACGGTGCTTCGCAAAAATGGCGGAGAATGGACCGTTTGCTCGTCGCTTTCGTTGCCGCGTCCGCTGTGCGTGGTCGGAAAGGAGTGGTCGCGTGGAGTATGAGTTAATCGAAACCGGTGTATGGTCGGTGTTGCCGCCGCTTATCGCGATTACACTGGCACTGTTGACCAAAGAGGTTTACAGTTCGCTGTTTTTCGGGCTGGTTTCCGGCGTGGCGATTTACACGGTTGCCGGTGGGAAAACGGTAGTGGACGGCGCAGTTGTTTTGCTCGATATGCTCTGCTCGAAAATCGCCGATAATGCCTATATGATTTTGTTTCTGGCGCTTTTATGGGCCGTGGTGGTGTTGGTGTCCAAGTCCGGCGGCAGCGAGGCCTACGGCCATTGGGCGGAAAAGCAGCTGAAATCCAAGCGCGGTGCCTCGTTTGCGGCGGTTTTTCTCGGTCTCCTCATTTTTATCGACGACGGGTTCAACTGTCTGACGGTAGGAACAGTGATGCGGCCTGTGTTCGACCGCGCCCATATTTCGCGCGAAAAACTCGCGTATATTTTGGATGCTACTGCTGCGCCGATTTGCATTATTGCGCCGGTGTCCAGTTGGGCTGTGGCGGTTGCAGGGAATATTGATGAAGAAAACGGGTTTTCCACCTTTCTTTCAACAATTCCGTATAATTTCTATGCGTTTTTGACGATTGCCATGCTGATTTTCGTCTGCTGGAGCGGCAAGGATTTCGGATCGATGAAAAAAGCGGAGGAAGCTGCCTGCTTGAGCGTTTTCGAGGAGGCGGAGGGTACAGAGACCTCCCCGTCAAAAGGACGGATTTTTGACCTCGTTGTGCCCATTGTGGCACTTGTGGTTTGCTCGGTTTTGGGCATGGGGTACGTCGGCGGCCTTTTCGACGGCGTGCCGTTTTCCGAGGCCATCGGTGAAAATCCCACCGCCGGATTTGCGCTCGGCGCGTTTGCGGCGCTGTGTGTGGCGGCGGTATTGTATCTTCCCCGTAAACTGATGACACCGAAAACGTTTGTGGATTCGGTGGTGAAAGGCATCGGCAGTATTGTGCCGCCGATGCTCATCCTCGTTCTTTCGTGGAGTTTGGGCGGCGTGTGCCGCGAGAGAATCGGTACGGGAGAATTCCTCTCCGGCTTTGTGGGGAATGCGGCGATTCCGCTTGATTTCTTGCCGCTTATGCTGTTTGCTGTCGCCGCCGTTATGGCGTTTTCTATGGGTACGTCGTGGGGCACGTTCGGTATTCTTATCCCCATTGTGACGATGATTTGTACCGCGGACACGGCGGCGTATCTGCTGGTACCGATGCTTGGCGCAACACTTTCCGGCTCGGTCTACGGTGACCACTGTTCGCCGATATCCGACACCACCATTTTGTCTTCCACCGGTGCCGAATGTGTGCATATCCGCCACGTGGAAACGCAACTGCCGTATGCAACGCTTACGGCGGCGGCGTGCGCCGTGGGGTATACGCTTATCGGTTTTTCCGTCAACGTGTGGGTGGCGATGGCGGTGAGTGCGGTGCTGCTCGCGGCGGCACTTGCGGTGTTGTGCTGTAGGCCGAAAACTCATTCAAACTGAAAAATGATTTTGACACAGAAAACCTCTGTCAGGAAGAAAACTGACAGGGGTTTTGTGCTTTTTGGGGTTGAATCGGTGAAGAGTATGGTGTGCTTTTTTCAGCAAAAACGACAAAACTCTTTACTTTTCTTTATATTTATGATATAATACACAGGTTTGGTATGTTTTGCAAAGACGTCGGGTGAAAGCCCGTTTCGATAGTACAAAAGAAAGGTGCACTTTCCTATGAATCTACTGTACATTGATCCCGGAACGGGGAGTATGCTGTTTGCGATTTTGCTTGGTTTTATTAGCGCTGCTATGTGGACCATTAAAGGTCTGCTTGTGAAAATTCGTTTTTTCTTCAGCGGCGGCAAGCACGAGCAAGAAGAAGGCAAAGGCGAGCGACTGGTTATTTTTTCGGACGACAAGCGCTATTGGAGCGTGTTTGAGCCGGTTTGCCGGGAGCTGAATGCTCGCGGATTCGAAACGACGTATTTAACGGCGTCTCCCGATGATCCTGCCCTTGAATGTACGTATGAACACGTTCATCCGGAATTTATCGGCAAAGGCAACAAGGCATTTGTGAAACTGAACTTTTTGCGCGCTGACGTGGTGTTTTCCACCACGCCGGGATTGGACGTGTACCAGTGGAAACGCTCGAAAGACGTGAAATACTACGTTCATATGCTTCACGCACCGGCGGAAGTCACCGGTTACAGAATGTTCGGCCTCGACTATTACGATGCGGTGTTGCTTTCCGGCGATTACCAGTTTGAGGACGAGCGAAATTTGGAAAAGATTCGCAATTTACCGGAAAAAGAACTGGTAATGGTGGGCATCCCGTATATGGACGAAATGGCCAAACGGCTGAAAGAGTATCCGCCGGTGCCGTCGGAACAAAAAACCGTTATGCTGGCGCCGTCGTGGGGTCCGAGTGCGATTTTCAGCCGTTACGGCGGCAAGATTTTGGATGTGCTTCTCGAATCCGATTACCATATCATTGTCCGTCCGCACCCTCAATCCTTTGCTTCCGAAAAAGAACTGATTGACGGGTTAATGGAACAATATCCCGATTCCGATCGCCTTGAATGGAACCGCGATGCGGATAATTTTGAGGTGCTGAAACGTTCGGATATCTTGATTTCGGACTTCTCCGGCGTTATCTTTGATTTTTCGTTGGTTTACGACAAGCCGATTATTTATGCGGACACGGATTTTGATAACAGCCCATACGATTCCTGCTGGTTAGACACTCCGTTTTGGACGTTTACGGCGCTTCCGCGTATCGGCGAAAAATTGACTCCCGACCGCTTGGAACAACTTCCGCAGCTGATCTCCGACTGCCTGTCGGAACAGCGGTATGCCGACGGTCGCCGCGAAGTGCGAGATGAAACGTGGTGTTACCGCGGCGAGGGAGCCTCGCGTGTGGCCGATTACCTGATTGCCAAATGTAACGAACTGATGGAAACCGAGAAAAAAGAGGAAGTTTGACATGACCGTTTGGACTGCGTTATTTACGTTTATACTTAAGCCGTTGGAATTGGTCTTTGAACTGATTTACAAAACGGCGAATCAACTGATTGATAATCCGGGCATCTCCATTATCGCCCTTAGTTTGGCGATGAACTTTTTGGTGCTTCCGCTGTATCGTCGGGCGGATGCTATCCAGGAAGAGGAGAGAGATACCGAGGCAAAACTGAATAAATGGGTTACGCACATCAAAAAGACGTTCAAAGGCGATGAGCGGACGATGATGCTTCAAACCTATTACCGCCAAAACAATTACAGCCCTGCGCACTCGCTTCGCAGTGCGGTGTCGCTGTTTTTGGAGATTCCGTTCTTTATTGCGGCGTATCGCTTTTTGTCCGGTTTGGAACTGCTGCAAGGCGCTTCGCTTGGCCCGGTGGCGGACTTGTCGAAGCCGGATACGTTGCTTGTGATAGGCGGTCTTACGATTCACGTGCTGCCTATTTTGATGACGGTGGTCAACATCATTTCTTCCGCCATCTTCTCTAAAGGCTATCCGCTGAAAACCAAAATTCAGTTGTACGCGATGGCGGCGGTGTTTTTGGTGCTGCTTTACAACTCGCCTTCCGGTCTTGCGTTCTACTGGACGTTGAACAACTTGTTCTCCCTTTTCAAAACGATTTTCTACAAATTCAAACACCCGGGCTTTGCGTTTGCCGCGTTGGTGGCGGCTTGCGGCATCGGGTTGAGCGTTTGGGGAATCGTCCTTTGGATTGGCGGAAACGTGTTGGCCGGCGTCGTTATGATGCCTTGCGGATTGCTTTTGACGGGGCCGTTCTTCCTGTTGCTGTATAATCGGATACGCAAGATTGAAAAACCGGAAAAAGAAGAAAAACCGCCGCGCCCGGCTCGCCCGAAAAACTTTTTCCTTTCCGGCTTGTTCTTGGCGGCGTTGACCGGTTTGCTGATTCCGTCGGCGGTACTCAAAGCCTCTCCGGAAGAATTCGTGGACTTGAAATACTTTGTGCATCCGCTGTGGTATTTGCCCTATTCGTTTTTGCTCGCTGCAGGCTTTTTTGTTCTTTGGTTCGGCGTGTTTTACCGCTTGGCCTCCCCGAAAGCCAAACCGATTTTTGAGGCCGTTATGTGGGCGCTTTGCGGCGTTGCGGTTACGGATTATCTCTTTTTCGGCACCAATCAGGGCATTATTTCCTCCGAACTGGTGTTGGATAACAGTTGGGTGTTTTCGTTCTGGATCAGTATGCTGAACAGCATTATTTTGGCGATGATTGTGCTGGACCTTGTGGTGATATACCGAAAATGGGGCAAAATTGTTCCGAAAGTGCTGTCGGTGGTTCTGGCTACCGTCGTTTGTATGTCCGGCTTCAACTGTGCGGGCATCCAAAAAACCATTGCGGAGATTGATCCGAAAGGGGAAGCAAAACTCAGCACGTTTCCGCAATTTACGTTGAGCAAAACCGACAAAAACGTGGTTGTGATTATGCTGGACCGCGCGTTGAATGAGTATATGCCGTATATTTTCAACGAAAAACCGGAATTGAAAGAGCAGTTCTCCGGCTTTACCTACTATACCAACGTTTTCTCCTACGGCGGACATACGATTTTCGCATCTCCTTCTGTTTTCGGCGGCTATGAGTATACGCCGCTCGAAATCAATAAGCGCGACACGGAGACGGTGAAGGACAAACACAACGAGGCTTTAAAAGTGATGCCGGTTTTGTTTGATGAGGAAGGGTATGACGTAACGGTGTTTGATCCCTCGTATGCCAACCACAAAAACATCCCCGACCTCTCGATTTATGACGAGTATCCAGATATCGCTCGCTATAACACGATGGGATATTTCGTGAATGAAGAGACCGCGAAAACCCGTGTGGAAAACCGCAACCGCAACTTCTTCTGTTACGGACTTACCAAAATTACGCCGCTGTGTCTGCAACCGCTTTTCTACGATGGAGGACAGTATAACCAAATCTCTGTGAGCAACGGACAGGTCTTTGATTCAAGATCCACGGCTCACGGCGAGAGAGAGAGTTTTATGAACTGTTACAACGTGTTGCAGAATATGCAGAATATGACCAACATCACCGAGGGTGAGGGCGGCTCTTTCCTTATGATGTCCAACGATATCACACACAACGCTTCTATTCTGAAAGAGCCGGAGTATATTCCGCAGGATAAAGTGGACAACACTGCCTACGACGAGGCGCATAAAGACCGCTTTACCGTTGACGGCCGCACGCTGAAAGTCGGCAAACCCACGCAGATGGCCACGTATCACGCGAATATGGCGGCGATGGTGCAGTTGGGTGCGTGGTTTGATTATTTGCGAGAAAGCGGTGTGTATGACAACACGCGCATCATCCTCGTTTCCGACCACGGGTTCTCGATGCAGCAAATGAAAGAACTTATGCTTGATCCCGAAGATGCCAACCGTGCGTATGACGACCGTCTGTTTGACGTGGAGTTTTATTATCCGCTGTTGATGGTGAAAGACTTTAACAGCACCGGCTTCACCGTCTCCGACGAGCTTATGAGCAACGCAGACGTGCCCACGCTCGCCACCCAAGGTCTGATTGACAATGCGGTCAACCCCATGACCGGCAACCTCATTACGAACGAGGGAATGAAGGAAGGCGACCAGTATATTCTGGCATCCGCCAACGTCTCTTTCAGCGACAACAGCGGAAACACGTTCCTTCCGTCTCGTTGGTGTATCTTCCACGATTCCGTTTGGAACAGGAATAACTGGCGCTTGACGGACGAAGCAACTTTGATTCCCAAAGAAGCGATGCCGTAACGGGCAATAAATCAAGGAAAACCGCAGGATTGGCCGGGGGTTCTTAAGGAATGTATTCCTTAAGAACTCCCGGCCTTCACTGCGGTTTTTTCTTTACTTTTTTCTATTTTTGTGGTATATTGTACCCAACAAAGTTCAACCCTCGAACACAAACTGCGTTTTAGGAGGAATGTCAAATGAAAAAAACGTTTGCAACCCGCTTGCTCGCCATCGTTTTGTGTGTGGCGATGCTGGCAACGGTAACCCCGATTTTCGCCGCGGCGGAAACGGTGATTACCGAAATCACCATCACCGATGCGGACGTCACGCCGTATAGCGGTGTGTACGCGGGAGACTGCTTAAACTACACTCTGCCGGCGGATTGCCATTTTTCGGTGAATAATCACTATTGGTATAATGAGCAAACCGGAGAAACGCTTCCGAGCGATACTCCCGATTTCTTGAAAGACTATGAGTACTCGGAATGTTGGAAACTGACGGCGGACCCCGGCTATATGTTTGCGGAAGACGCGGCGGTGACCATCAACGGCTCGACGGTTTCGGTGGATAAAAGTTATACGAATCGCCAAAGCGATACCGAGTTTTCGGTGTGGACGTTGCCGATGGCGGCGCAGGACGTTACCGAAATTTCCGCGGTGGACATCACTGACGTAACGGTTACGCCGACGGTCGGCATGACGGTGGAAGATGCGCTGTCTTGCACGCTTCCCGAGCATACCCACTTTGAGGAGGACGGACACTATTGGTATCAGGACACCGATCCCACCGGTCAACTCTCCGATACGGAAGTGTTCAAGGCGGATACGATGTATTCTACCCACTTCACCGTTTTGCCGGACGTGGGTTATGCGTTTGCGAACGACGTGACCTTTACCATCAACGGCGGCACCGCGGAATGGGATGTCTCGAACTGCCTGAGTGATCCGGAATTCCTCTCGCTTTGGACCATACCGCGCGAGGCACAAGAACCGCCCACGCTCGAAAGCGGCATCAAACTGCTGGTGGGCAAAACGTGGGTAGACGGCGTGAACGCCGCCGACGTGCTGGGTGACGGCACGGTGAGTTACAACGACGAGACCAAAACCCTTACGCTCGATAATGCGTACATTTCGGACTATACGTACGTGACGGATGCGTGGGCGTATTGCTCGATTTATGCCGACCAATACATCACCATCGACTTGGTGGGAAGCAACGAGATAGATCAGCGCGGCACAACGCTCGATAAGACATGCTGTGCTATTCAAATCGCCGGCAGCGGTGAATGCCCGCCGGTGCTGACCGGCGACGGCAACCTTGAGGTTTACGCCGCCGATACTACGATGAATTCCACGGCGCTTTATGAATCTACCAGCGATATGGAAATCGCCGCGACCGGCAACCTGTATTTTGAAGCAGGCGCCTGCGGCGAAACACAATGGGATTACAGTGATCCGATTGCCAGTCTCGGCACGCATTTCCTGTACTCCGGCGCTAATGCGGAGCACGACTTGTTTCTGGCATCCGAAAAAGAATTGAGTGCCGGCTGCAAAGCCCCTTGCGAGATAGACGTGACGCTGTATACCGGTCCCGAAGATCCGGGTACGGAAGCATCTGCCGAGTACTTTTCCAAGAACGGCGAGCTGACCTATTTCTTCGTGAAAGAGGGGTATCTCGCGGCGCGGATTACGGCGACTGCGGGCCCGGCACACACCATCGACAAAGTGGTGCTGAGCCAAGAATTCCTCGAGGGTACCACCATCAACGATGCCGATCTCTATCGTCAGTTCTACGTGGACGGTGAAGAGGCGGAATCTTCGCCGGGAATCACCTGCACCTATTACAAAACCGAAGACACGACGAAACCGCTTTCCGAGTGGACGAAAATCGACTCCTCTTTGTGGGATACCGAGCCGATCGACGCGAAATACACCTACGCGCTCGACTTTTATTGCCACGGTTTCGAGGGCGTTCCCTTTGATGAAAACGTGGAGATCGTCGCCGGCAACGAGACGATGTCTGTCGAATGGAAAAAGGTAAGCACCAGCGGCGATTTACTGTACGGCACGGTGTATTTTACGCCGATTTCGAGCAAAATCGACAAAATGGCGTACGAGGCAAATCTCAACTACGGCGATTATTTCTATCAGATGGATTACAAGTTGGATCTGTCTACTTACAGCGGCACCACCGATTTCGGACACGATATCGTTTGGACGGATATTTTTGAAGTGCGTCGCACCGATGATCCCACGAAACCGTTTGATGAATGGGACGACCTTTATGAGGAGGACGTGAACTCCTTTGAAAAGGGCTATGCGTACAAAGTGCTGATGTCCGCGACTCTTGACGAGCCGTTTACCTTTGCCGAGGGACTTAAAGTTGAGAGCAAAGCGGGCGACCCCGCCGACTTCGAGTGGGGCGGCAACAACACGCAGGTCTTCTTCTGGGTGGACGTGAATCTTTCCGATCCGCCGGCCTCCAAACCGCTGACCGTGTCGGTGGAAATGAACCGCGTTCCCTACGGCGGCGACGTAATCCGTGACGTCGGAAACGACTACACGATGACCTACGATGCGGACGCGGCGGACGTTATCACCCATGGCTATTCCCATTGCAGAGTGAGCGACGACCTGTTCGCGCCGGCGGACGATTGGGAGTACTGTGACGGCTACGAACCGTTCGAGACGGGCCGCAGTTATACGTTCTGCTACTCTATCCTCTTAAATTCAGACGTGTATAACGAAAAAACGGTGCTGGACACCGCGACGTTGACCATCAACGGCAAAGAGCCGGATATGGTGGAAGTAGACTTCAACGACGGCAAAACGTATATTGCCATGTACGTGGTGTTCCCGAACATCGAGGGACTGCCGGAGTTGCCGTATGACCTCATTGTGGGCGACAAAATCGTGACCGCCGACAACGCCGCGGATATTTTCGGCGACGGCACGGCTTCGTATGATTCGAGTTCCAACACGCTGACACTCGACAACGCCGACATTACCACCGGTTACGAGTGGCACACGATTGCCCACAATTACGCTTCGATTTATGCGGACGGCGACTTAAATCTCGTTGTCAAAGGCGACAGCAAAATCACCTCCGAAGCCGCGGGAATGAGCGTTGTCGATGCGATATATGTAAAAGGTGATTTGACCATTTCCGGTGACGGCGATTTGACCGCTGTCGGCGGCAAAGCGGACTCTATGGACGCGCTCGACTGCGACGGTGACGTCACCATTTACGCCGAGGGCAACTACACCTTTAAAAGCGACAATGTCGGCGCACGGACGGGTAATCTGTGTTTGTACCCGAACACGGTCGGCGCGACGGTGACGTTTGAGAGCACAGGCGCGACCGGCTGCTCGCTGGTGTACAAGAGTACCGATTACTACGACTTCGACGTTGTCGGTGACGGTGAAACCATTTGGTATGCGGACGGATTGAGAAAGAAACTGGTCTTCACGGCGGTCGAAAACACCGATTATGACTTGACGGTCGGCGACGTGACGGTGGACGAAACCAACAAAGACGATATCTTCGGTGACGGCACGGCTTCGTATGACTCCAAAACCTATACGCTGACGCTCAACAACGCCACCATCGACACGTGGAGCAATGTGGGCGGCGACTTGGATTCGATTTACTCCGGAAAACCGCTCAACGTGGTGCTTATCGGCGACAACGTCATCGATATGACCTTTGCCGATTCCGAAGTAAACGGTTGGGGCGCCGCCATCGAGTGCTATTGGGACGTGACGGTGACCGGCGACGGCAACTTGACGCTGAAAGCGGACAACATCGCAGACGGCTTTGATTTGATCGGCATTTGGGCGTATTACAACCTCGATTTCCAAATCGGCGGCGACTTTACCGTGACCTACGGCGATGCGCCGACCGCCGACACGCGCGTGCTGTACGCGGACTACAAGTCGCTGACCTATTCCGCGAAGAACACGGCGATTTCCGTCGGTGACACGAATTATGCTGAAATCTTCTTCGCTGAATACGACATCTCGATGAAAAACACCGGCGACTTTACGCTGACGGTGGGCGAGGCGCATGACGACACCGATTTGGTATATGCGAGTTGGGGCAAGGTGTTCATCGAAAACACCGGCACGATGACGCTGACCTCCGGCAAATCGTACGGGTATAACTACGGCATCGATGCTTACAAAGACTGCATCATCCTGAACTCCGGCGACTTTACGCTGGACGTGGGTGATGCGGATGACTCTCTGTACGGCATCGAGTGCGAGAATTTGAGTATTGTGAGCAACAAAGCGTTGACCGTTAAAACCGGCAATACCACTACGGACGGCTGTTACGCGGTGTACGCAAACAATAAGGCGACCTTTATGTGCAGCGGCACGGTGGATATCGAAGTCGGCGACGGTGACGAGCATGCGACTGCTCTTTATGCGGAGGACATTCTGCTTGCCAACGATGCGAAATACACCTTCAAAACGGGCGATTCCGCCAACGGCTATGCCGAGGGTATGTACGCGTATTCGTTGCGTATCCAAAACGAAGCGGACGTGACGGTGGATATCGGGCTTACGAACGGCGACGGATATTATGCATACGGTATTGCCGCCGACGATTTGGTGATTACCGATGCCGCGAACGTAAACGTGACGGTGGCGGGCGCCCCGAACGGTTCGGCTTACGGCGTGAATGGGTATTACTCGGTGGAAATCAGTACCTGCGGCAACGTGAGAGTGAACGTCGGCGATGCCGCGGACTTCTCGTTCGGCATTAGTTCGGAGAAGATCACCATCGGCGGTACGGCCGAGGGCAACACGATTTCCGTCGAGGCGAAAACCGCGGCGTTTGGGTATACTCCGGCGTACGCCGAAAACGCGTACAAAGTGACCGGCAATCTGAACGCGGAGGATGCGATGGAAGACATCGCCGCCGAAGACACGACGAACTGCAAGAAAGTGCTGTTTATCGCGCTCAAAGATGCGCCGATGCCGCGTGACGGCGGCCTTATCGGTGACGCGAACGACGACGGCGCGGTCAATATGAAAGACGTGCTCGTGGCGCGCAAGTATTTGGCAGGCCTTAACCCGACAATCAACTTTGTGAACGCCGACTGCAACGGCGACGGTGCGGTGAATATGAAAGACGTTCTGCTGCTGCGCAAATTCTTGGCAGGCCTGGTTGAGGGTTTTATCTCGTAAGCAAATAATCAAAAAACGGAGGCGAAAGGTAGGGAGGTGTTAAGGAATACATTCCTTAAGAACTCCCGGCCAAGTCGTCTCCGTTTTTTTGTGTTGTAAAGTGCGTGTCAACGGCGTGAAAACAGTTGCATTTTGACAAAAAAAGTGCTATACTCTAATGAGGTGATGTTTTTCTGCGGCACGTTTTTTATTTCATGTAACCTTTTGGCGTGCGGCGGAGTGTTATTGACAGAAAACCAACGCGAATTGCGTTCAAAAAAGAGGTCAATATTATGAAACCGAAAGAGTATGTTGAACAACTGGCAGCCGTTTTTCAAGGACTGTTTGAGTACGATGCGAAGGACGGCGACCATCGAGATGCGAACGGGAATCACAAAGATTTTCCGTTGCTTGCAATGAGACCTTTTGAAGAACTTAGAAAGTTGGGTATGATTCAGACGGTGAACGACAAAACGTTCATCCATCTGCAACCCGAAGACGAGGTGTATCGCCTCGGCGCTTCCGAGCCGATGACGCAGGACGAGTTTGTTGAGTACACCGCAGGACTGAAACAGCCGGAAAAACCCTCGGGATTTTTCTCGGGCATTCGCGAGTGGTTCCATAAGAACATCCATCCGCTGAGAGATTTTTCGAAGTACGATACGCAGATGAAACAGTACGAGATCAAAAAGTACGATCTTTGCAAGGATGCCGGGTTTGACGTAAGCGGAAAGACCGAAGAAATCGAACGCTATAAAGCCGAGCTTGCTGCGGATGCCGAGAAACGACTGGACGATGCGGCGAAGAAGATCCAAAAAAATTGCGGCTTGGCGGACGTGGACCAGTTGATCGGCGCTTTCAAAAAAGCGGCGAAAGCCGATCCGGAAGTGGGCGAGTATCTCATTGAGGCCCTCCCGAAACAGAATTTGTCGACCTGCACGGATCTCCAGTGGGATATGGCCAGATCCGGCGTTGTGATAGGGGACAACAAAAATCCTACAAAAGACAGCGAAATGCATATCGGCGAAGACCTTACGTTTATGAGAGTGTGCAAACGCTTCCTGCCGAAGATGCTTCAAGACAGAGTTGAAGTGAAATATGCCGAGGCGCAAGAGCCGTATCGCAAGATGAACGAACTGATGCGCGGCAACACCTTGTCGGAAGCCGAAAAATCGGAACTGTACAAAAACTGGCAGAGCGGCGAGTTCGAGAAAGCGTATTGGGCGGACAAAAACGCGCTGAAAGTCGAAGAGACTGCCGAAAAGAAACCCAACGAGATGAACGCCGATGAGCGTTTGGAGAATGGCGTTAAAGGTAGAGAGCGTCTCGACCAGGCCTATATTGAGGAAACGGCGGCAAAACTCGGTACCGATGAACAGACGGTAAGACAAGTGTTTGAAGCCGCTAAAGGCGGCGACGATGTGGAAATGAACGTCGAAGACCTTTTCGAACAACCGCAACAAGAACAGCCGCAAATGAATATTCCAGGTCAATCCTAAAAGAAATGTGTAAAAAGGAGAAATCAATATGCCGCCAAGAAATTATCGTAAAGAGTACAGAGAAAAGCTCAGCGCATTTAAAAGTGCGACCGCGTCCTATGAGGTTTCGCCCGGAAATGCGAAATTATTAGCGGAAGCCTATATGGATATTCGGCATGTAACCTTAGCGGGCGAACAAACTGCCGGTTTAGTCATTGATGTAGACAAGCAAAACAAAGCGTTCATTGACGCGGCCGACAAATTCGGAAAAGACTTTTGGAGCGGCGTTTCCAAAGTGCCGAAAAAATATGTGGATCATTATATCCGCCAGTTCCGAGAAGAAATGCACGTAGCGGCAGGCTCCCACGGCGAGTATGACAGAGATCAGATCGCGCAACGCTATTATGATGCGATGGACCTTGCCGGAAAGAGTTTGCATAAGATGAAATCCGATGTCCTCGAGAATATGTATTACGAAGCGGAACACCTGATCGGCAAAGAACGTGTTGACCGCATTTTTGAAATGCATCCCGACTACTATGATATGGTGCCGAATCTGTCGGCGTTGCACAAAGAGGAACAAGACAAATTGTTGGCCGAGGAAAGGCGTTTGGCGGCGGAAAAAGAAGCCGAACGCGCAAAGCAGCGCGCCGAGAAAAATGAAAAGATATTGGAAGATTATACCGCCGAAATCAACGCTCGCGCCCAACGTCAGCAGGAAGCCGAAGAAGCACGCTATGAAGCGTTGGATGATGCCAACGGGATTATTGGAAGAGCGTTTAAGGATGAGGATCTTTCCGAGCGCTTGAGTGCCTTTTTGGAGAAAAAAGAAGCGGACTTCGAAAAGGTCAATGAAATTTACAAAGACGAATCCGTCGATGAAAGGGCCAAGATCAAAAAGGCGATCAGTGAAGACATCGCGTTCTTGAGTGATCTCAAACGACACACAGAACGGTTGTATAACTACGGTCAGGGCGATGATATGAGACCGCTGGATAATACGGTCAAAGTCATCCAAAACAAATTCCCGGCTCAGTTGGAGCGTCTTTTTGCCACGCTTCCGAACGAGCAACCGGGAAGTATGGAACACAAAGACCGCTTGGAGATGATTCAGGCGTGCGGTTCGATGCTCGCGATTACCCAGCGCTTTGCGAATACGGCGGCGGAACAGGGAATGCCGCTGAAAGACGTTGAGGTCAAAGATCCGCTGATTACGGCGAGAAAAACGCTGCAATTGTTCAGCAAGGAATTGGACCGTATCCCGAAAGACGACGATGACTCCGAACTGTTCACCTCTTTCAAAAATGCATTGAATGAGGCGGCCAACGGTGGCAGTATGAAGAATTTGTGGGATGCCTCTTCTGACTACTATAACGGCCGCCGAGGCATTATTTTCGGGCCGTTTACCGAGGTCGGCAAACACCGTTTGCATTTGGCGGACCACGTCTATGAGTTTTTGAAAGACATCAAATGGAAGACGTTAGAAAATGAGGCGCAAAAGAGAGCGGAGGAAGCGCAGGCAAAGGCCGCACAGCAGAAAGTGGAGGAGCCGAAGGCGGAAGAAGTCAAAGACCAGCCGAAAGCGGAGGAGCCGAAAGTGGACCAGCCGAAAGCGGAAGAGCCGAAAGTGGGCCAACCCACCGATGCGCGGATTGAAAACGGACGAAAGGGCACACAGAACATTCTGAACGGCGATAGAGAAGCACTCATTGCTCGCTTCCAAAAACTCGGTCTTCCCCGTGAGGTGATTGAAGAGCAATTGGATGCCGCCCTTGAAAGCAACCAACAAAATAACGATGCGCCCGCGGTCGAACAACCGCAGTTGAACAATCCGGTGAACGGACAACCGCAAATGAACATTCCGGGTTGATATTGGACGAAAAAACGTAAAAAGGAGCAATCGATATGCCGCCGGAGGAGAAAAAAATTACAGAACAGCAGAAAAAAGAACAACTGGCGAATATTGTTAAAGAGTCTTTCGAAAAAACGTCCATTGCCGAGAAGATGAGTGCGCTTAAAAAAGACAACCATCTTTTCGATATGTCGGAAGTAATTCTTTTGAGTTATTTGCGAGATCATACCAAAAACCTGCACGATTACGCCACCGGAAAGGATACCGGCGCCATCGACACCACCATCCGTGATATTCAAAGACTTTATCCGGACGGAATATATCGGCTTACGAATCAAATCGAAAGCAGTCCGGCCGGCACCGCACTTTATAAAGAGCGGATGGATATTTTGGCATCGTGTAATTCCACGCTTGCCGTGGCACAGCAGTATGCGGCTTTTGGTATGGAGGGCGAAACTCCAGCCAAACCCGGCGATTCGTTGGAAACGATCCAGGACACGCTGGCGTTTTTCAGCAGCCAGCTGAACCGCGTTTCGAAAATCGGACGGGACACGATGCTGTTTACCGAATTCAACAACGTGTTGGAGGATGCATCCCACGGCGGCAGTCTTGAAAACTTGTATCAAAAAGCGAGCAAATACGCTTCCGCGCGCGAGGGTGTCATTTTCAGCCAGTTTACCGATGCCGGACGGCACCGTATCGATATGGCAAAACGCGTTTGCGAGTTTTTGGAAAACATCAACTACAAGTCGTATGAGCCGGAAATTCAGAAAAAACACGAGGAAAGAGAAGCCAGGATTCGCGCCGAAATGGAGGCTGACGTGCGTGAAGCGTCCTCCGCTGTGCGCCTTGATGACAAGGTGATGGACAAAATCCACGATAAATGTTTGGATTTGAGTGCAAAGGGCACGTTGCAAAACGAGCAATGGGATGCCATTATGAACAAGGCGAAAGGTTGCACCTTTGGTCAAAAAGAATTCATCCTGAAATTTTTAGAGACGGAAAACTGGTTGAAGGGCTTTTTGGCGAACGGCAGCAGTCCGGCGGAAATCGACAAAAACTTCGACAGAGTGCTGAAAGGCGAAACCCTCGAAATCTCCGCCGAAGAAGCCGCCCGCCGCGAATATGAGCGACAAACCGGGAATTCGGAGCCTGAAGATAGAGGTATTGAAGACCCCGATCTTTTGGGTGGTGATGCGGCCAACGTGTATTCTTCGGATTTCGACGAGCCCGATATGAACGAGCCCGAAGTGCTTGAGTGAGTTTTACAAATACGAGAAATAAACGCCCGCCTTTGGCGGGCGTTTTTCTTGACATTTTGTGAAAAAAACAGTATACTGTTTTTACAGAAGCATTCTCACGATGCGCTATGGGCGTTATGAAGGTAGGGGCGTTTGTACATCTACTGTCGATGAGCGGCTTCTCTTTTTTTAACAAATGGCATAACCGTCCCCCGAATTCGACCAAACACCAATGGGGCAAGCCGAAATTTGAGGAGGAACAGATAATGAATGCGTATGGAAAACGAAAAGAAAACGAGAAAACCAATCCGGCAAAAAGAATACTCTGTCTTTTGGCCGTTTGCGTGATGCTTTTGTCCACGTTTGCCGGCTGCAAAAAAACGGATTCTCCGTCCGGGAGCGACCTCAATCTCGCCGAGTATGAGGATATCCTTGTCGGGGACGTACAGTCATTTGAAGAGGATGGTCCGCTTGACAAAACCGAAACGTTGACTTTCGACGTGCCGGACGATATTGCTGAAGAAAACTACTATGAACTGATGGGAATGTATATCGGGGAGGATTACGTCTACTATTATCCTCTGGATATGGAGACACTTTATACCGACAAAGAAGCCTCGTTTGATATCGCCCACCACAGCGCATATGCACTGGCACATCCGGACAAGTCGGTGCTGATTGACGAATGGACGAAGCGTGCTGCCGTCAATATCGTTGTAAAAGACGAGGCAGAGGGAGAACTGAATGTTGGCATCCGCGAACTTGTGGACGAAACACTCGACGAACTCGGTCTCGACAGCGCGTCTTTCGGCGGCGAGGTGTATCGCTATATCCTCAGTCACGATTCCACAGGGGAAATGTTGACCGCTGCTGTTGACGGCGATTACGACACCTTAAAAACGAAATGCGCCGGTGCGTTGGCGGATGGCATTGTGAATCTCTGCTTCGGTGTGGAAGGCGCGGACGATGTGATGGACGTTGTGGCGGCAGTTTCGGATTCCGAGGATATCGCCCAAGGCGCGAAAAAACTCTGCGAAGAAATCGAAAAGAAAGTGTTTCCGGTTATCGATATGACCGAGAAATTTGCAAAATTCGTGGATAAGACCTTTGATATTTGGGCAGACAGTACGATGGACGAGACGTATCGCTACGTTTTTAAGAAGTATGCCGATGAAAACGGCAATATTTCGGATGACGACTGGGCGACGGTCTATGCGACCATTCCTGGCGCTTGGGCAAGATATAAAACCCGTGGAATCGGGGAAGAAGAACTGAAACAGCAATTCTCGGAACGCGCGAAAAACGAAACCAAAATTGCCGAAAAAGAGACAGAACTGAAAAAACTCGTTAAAAAATGGGACGAAGACGGACTGCTTAATCCCTATCTCTTTAACTATTCCCGTAATTGGTCGGTCGCGGACCGGCTGAAATCGCTGTATAACTCGCGACAGACCGTCATCGAGATGTTCACCAAAGACGGCGAACTGCAAATGGGCGCTTACAAAGGGAAGATGACCGAGGAGGAGTTCATCGAGGAAGTGCTTTATAAGTGGACGGTTTTCGGAACGAAGGACCGCGCTAAGTTTTATCAATGGCTTGAAGACGAAAAAATCGTGAAAAAACCGGTTGCAAAGAGCAAGGCGTATGCGTGGGTGCGCGTAGCCACCGAAATCGAGAAAAAGGATAACGAGGAAAACGAGGTTTACCGTACGACACGTGAGGCCTCGGAAACCGCCCATACCGTGACCTGCGAGTATATCTGGAAAGACGGGCCTTATGAAAAAGCAGTGTTTACCGCCACCTGTGAAGCACCGCCGGAAATCATATATGCCGATAAGGAATTCCGCCTTCGTGAGACACTCAAGGTGACGGGGCAGAATACGACTCATTTCTTTGACGCATCCTGCTGGTATAAAACCGAAAGCCCCGATGTTCACTTTGGCGGCACCACCGGCAGACCGAAATTTGAGAATGCCGAGGGTATAGGAACCCTTTCGGTCGGCAGCCACGAAGAGGACGAAAAAAGCGGTGACATAACGGTTACCGGCAAGCTCGGCGCCGGCAGCGAGGGCGACCGAATCGGCGTCTTTTTCTGCGCTTGCGATGCCGATACGCGTTGGATTTATGAATGGAAAAAGGTGGGGTAAGAGCAGCGACTCTCCCAAATATGGTGCGATGAATTTGATGTAGTATGGTGTGGTTGCGAATGAAAAATTTATTCTTGTGAGTAAGTATGGGGGCAATGACGCAGAGCCGGAAATTGTCCTATACAAGCACAGGCCCATTCGTTGGCCGGGATTTCTTAAGAAGATAAAGTAAACTTTTACGACAGATTTGAAAATGCCTGCCCATCCCAAAACGAGGTGGGCAGGTTTTCATTTTACGACTCAATTCAGCCGATAAACGTCAGACCGAAGAACAACAGAGTGACCAACAGTCCCATTAAATAGTTGCTGCTTTGTGCACGTTCCTATGAAATCGGCGGTTTTTGTTGCATTTTAGCTGTAAATGTGGTATGCTAAAAACAAGAATTTTGCTTTGCCGTGCAACGTAACTTTTTTATGCACGGTGGGGTATTAAGGGTGAACCCCAAAAACAAAAAGCATTCAAAAAGGGAGAGTTAATTATGGGATTTGGACCGACCGGCTATAACGGTAAAACGTTTGCCGAAATGAACGAAGCGGAAAAACAGGCGTTTGCAAGCCGATGCGAAAGCATTTTGGAGGATTTGTCGCACTATAAAAACGAGAAACAATTAACGGAGAGCCTCGAAAGAGCCATCACGAACGGCTTGCTCTATCATGCGGACGGCAGGCCGGTCGCCGTGAACGAAATTGGCGCCGAACTGACGAGGATTCGCAACGGGTATGAGGATAACATCGGCCCCACCACTTTCCTTTCCGACTTCGTTTTGGTACGTTACAACCAGAATAAGCCGGAAAAACAAGAATTCAGTTACCATCCGATTACTGCGCCGTTTTCTTCGACGATTGAGGCGGATACCACGCCCTTAACCGCGGAGGAGTTGGCCCAAAAATACGAGGACAACGCCGACGAAATCGAAATACAAAAGAAAATCGCGGCGGAGCGTCGTCCTGTGGATTTTTCGGTACTCGGGCCGAAAGAGTATGACGGCGTTTCGTTTGGAGATATGAGCGAAGAAAAGGAGCAAGAATACAAAGCCGGTGTTGCGGGCGTTTTGGGCAAGCTGGCGAACAGATACGATATAGACAGTGCCGAGCTCCAAGAGGTTCTTGTGGATGCCACCAAATACGGAATGCTGATCTATCCGGACGGTAAAGAGATCACCCGCCAAGAGGTGGAAGCGACGCTGCAAAAAGTCCGCCAAGAGCCGGACGTGAACAAAAAAAGCGATATCCTCGGCGAATTTACGGTGCTTGAATACGATCCGACGGAGGATGAGCTCGGCTTCCTGCCGCTGTCTTTCCAGGAAACCTCTGTTCTTGTGAGATCGGGCTCCGGCAACTACCTGGATGAAAAGAGGCTGAACGAAAGAAAAGAACGGTACGAGGGAAAGGTTATCCGTCAGAGAGAAAAAGCCGCCAAAGAAGCGGCAAAATCCGCGGCGGCGGTAGAGAA
>JAZLLJ010000015.1:0-23780 GCA_045598065.1 Acutalibacteraceae bacterium | reverse complement strand
TTTTCTCGAAAATGACATTCACTGAATGTCATTTTCTACCGTGATTGTAGCATATAATAGAGAAAGTGTCAAGCACTAAATGTCAAAAAAGGAGAAATTTTTTGTGTTTATCAACAAAACCGATGACGGAAGAAACAATCTTTGTGGTGAAAACGTCGCAAAATTCCGCAAAGAGATGCATCTCTCCCAGCGGAAATTGGCGGATAAACTTCAACTCAACGGGCTCGACGTAGACAAGAACGCCATCCAGCGCATCGAAGCCGGCAAGCGCTTTGTCACCGACATCGAACTGGTCGTCCTCTCCAAAGCCCTCGACCGCACCCTCGACGAACTGCTCTCTCCCCCTCTTGACACGCTCGCCGCTACTGAAATTCTCGATCTCCCCAAAGCCACCTAACCGCCCACAAGTTTTGCGGGCGGATTTTTATATACAATTTACACACAACAAAAAACGCCCCCGCAACCTCACGGTTGCAGGGGCGTTCTATTATATATACCTTTTAATCAGCGGCGCTGCGGACGATGACCGCCGTCACGGCGACCACCTTCGCGGCGCGGCGGACGGGGCTCTTCCGGCTCTTCCGGGGTAAGGCCCTCGACCTCGATAAGCGCATCGCGGCGGGACAGGTTGATGCGACCTTGCTCGTCGATTTCCACGACTTTCACGATCACCTCATCACCGACGGACACAACGTCTTCGACGGTTTCCACGCGGCGGATGTCGAGTTTGCTGATGTGGACAAGGCCCTCTTTACCCGGAGCGATCTCCACGAACGCACCGAAGGTCATAAGACGGGTTACGCGGCCTTTGTAAATCGCACCGATTTCCGGATCTTTGGCAATCGTCTCAACAATAGACAGCGCGCGACGGGCATCGTCGGTGTTGACCGCGGAGATGAACACCTGACCGTCTTCCTGCACGTCGATGGTGCAGTTGCAGTCAGCGCAGATTTTTTGGATGACCGCGCCGCCTTTACCGATAACCTCGCGGATCTTGTCCACGTCGATTTTGGTAGAAAGCATTTTCGGCGCCCATTTGGAAAGCTCCGGACGAACTTCCGGAATGGCTTTCAGCATAACCTCGTCGAGGATGTAGCAGCGCGCGGTGTAGGTTTTGTCGAGCGCCTCACGGATGATAGCCGGAGTCAAGCCGTGCACTTTCAGGTCCATCTGGATCGCGGTGATACCTTTTTTGGTACCGCCCACTTTGAAGTCCATATCGCCGAAGAAGTCTTCAAGGCCTTGGATATCGACCATGGTCATAAAGCGGTCGCCCTCGCTGATAAGACCGCAGGAAATACCGGCAACCGGCGCTTTGATCGGCACACCGGCGTCCATAAGCGCCAAAGTAGAGCCGCAGATAGAGGCCTGCGACGTAGAGCCGTTGGAAGAAAGCACCTCGCTCACAAGGCGCATGGTGTACGGGAACTCCTCAATGCTCGGCAGCACCGGCACAAGGGCACGCTCCGCCAAAGCACCGTGACCGATTTCGCGGCGGCCCGGGCCACGCGACGGACGGGTTTCGCCCACCGAGTAGGACGGGAAATTGTAGTGGTGCATATAACGTTTTTCGGTCTCGTCGTCGATACCGTCAAGCAGCTGGGCATCTTTGGAAGAACCGAGCGTCACGGTGGTCAAAACCTGGGTTTGACCGCGAGTGAAGAGGCCCGAACCGTGGGTACGCGGCAAAATACCGACTTCGGAAGCCAGCGGACGCATCTCGTTGATGCCGCGGCCATCCACGCGTTTGCCGTCGTCAAGCAGCCAGCGGCGCACGACGTATTTTTGCAATTTGTAAAGGCACTCGTCGATTTTCTCGATTTGCTCGGCGTATTCCTCGTCGAATTTCTCGTGCACTTTGTCGTACACCGGGATGAGGCGATCGTCGCGGATACGTTTGTCATCGGTGTCGAGCGCGGCGCGCACGTCTTCGATGGCGAACTCTTTGATCGCTTCGAACATCGCCGGATCGGGATCGTTCGAGACAAACGGGAATTTCGGTTTGCCGATTTCCGCTTGAATGTCTTTGATGAAGCGGACGATCGCTTGGTTCGCCTCGTGACCGGCCATAATGCCGTTGAACATGGTGTCGTTGTCCACCTCGTTCGCGCCCGCCTCGATCATCGCGACGAGTTCCTCGGTGGAAGCGACGGTGACGTGCATATCCGTCACTTTTTCCTGCTCGGCCGTCGGGTTGATGACGTATTCGCCGTCAACAAGACCGACCACAACGCCGGAAATCGGACCTGCCCACGGGATATCCGAAATGGAAATCGCGATGGAAGCGCCGATCATCGCCGTCGTCTCCGGCGGACAATCAGGATCGACCGACATCACGGTGCACACGATGCTGACGTCGTTGCGCATATCTTTCGGGAACAGCGGGCGGATCGGGCGGTCGATCACACGCGAGGTGAGAATGGCCTTTTCGGTCGGACGGCCTTCGCGGCGTAGGAAACTGCCCGGAATGCGGCCGACGGCGTACAGTTTTTCTTCGTAGTCCACGGAAAGCGGGAAGAAGTCCACGCCATCACGCGGTTTGGCGGAAGCGGTCACGTTGCAAAGCACCACCGTCTCGCCGTAACGGACGAGGCAGGAGCCGCCGGACAGTTGCGCCAGTTTGCCGGTTTCGACCACGAGGGGACGGCCGGCAAGAGTGGTTTCGAATACTCTTTCGTTTTCGAACATGGTTTTTACCTCCGATAAAAATAATATTTTCGGGGTGTCACACGATTATTAGCAATAAAACCAACGTCGCCGCAAACGTGCGGCGCTCGTTTCATCGCTAAAATCGCAAACACCCGGTTGACCTTGGGAAAGAGGATAAGGCAGGCGAACAGTTCGCCTGCCTTATCGAGATTTCTTACTTGCGCAGGCCGAGTTTCTCGACGATCGCACGGTAACGGTTGATATCTTTTTTCGCAAGATAGTTCAAGAGGTTACGGCGATGACCGACCATCTTCAGCAGGCCGCGACGGGAGTGGTGGTCCTTTTTGTGCACTTTGAGGTGCTCGGTGAGATCGTTGATGCGTTTGGTCAAAACGGCAATCTGGACCTCCGGCGAACCGGTGTCACCCTCGTGGGTAGCGTACTGCTCCATAATAGCGGTTTTCTCTTCGGGCAGAAGCATGTGTTTGTCCTCCTTTTGTTAAAATTTCCGCCAAACACAGAACGGGGAATCGGACTCCCGAAAGGGGCATTCTCCGCCGCCCGTGTAAAGGGATTACACAAGCGCAAAATTTCGCTTGCCGAATCAGTATACCACGCTGTTTTCGATTTGTAAAGCATTATTTTTATATAAAAGCAAATTTTTTCGACTTTTCTCCGTTTCCCGTCGAAAAATCGGACAAACTTATACGGGAAAGCCCTTGCAAAGAGCGGAAAAAATTGGTATAATGACCACAAGAGAACGCATAGTCTTTTTGGGACGAGCATCAAAGGAGGCGACGGTATGAGCGACAATCAAACTTCCGCGAATTTAGACGGCATCGACACACGCGCTTACGAGCGCTTCGGCAACCGCAAAACGCCCGACGGCCGCCGCCGTTTTTGCGTATATGCCCCCGCCGCCCGAGCGGTATCGCTGGTCGGTGATTTCAACGATTGGCAACCCGGAAATCTGCCGCTTTTCCGCTTGCCGGACGGCGCGTGGGAACTGGTTTGCGACGATTTCCCGACTTTTACGTCCTACAAATACGCCGTGGTACAAGCGGACGGAAAAACCGTGATGAAAGCCGATCCCTTTGCCACGCATTACGAAACCCGTCCGGGAAGCGCCTCGAAAGTGTTTGATTTAGAGGGCTACGATTGGCAGGATGCCGCGTGGCAAGCGAAAAAAGAAAAACGCTCGGTGTACGACATTCCGCTCAACATCTACGAAGTGCATCTTCCCTCGTGGCGACAGCAGGAAAACGGCGATTTTCTCTCCTATGAACAAGCCGCAACGGAACTTGCCGCCTACGCTCACGAAATGGGCTACACCCACGTGGAACTGCTTCCCGTGACGGAATTCCCGTTTGACGGTTCGTGGGGCTATCAAGTCACCGGCTATTTTGCTCCCACCTCCCGTTTCGGCACACCGCACGATTTTATGAAATTCGTGGACATTCTCCATAAAGCCGGTATCGGTGTCATTATGGACTGGGTACCCGCCCACTTTCCGAAAGATGAACAAGGGCTTTACCGTTTTGACGGCACGGCACTTTACGAATATGCTGATCCTCGCAAAGGCGAACACAAAGAATGGGGCACCTGCGTGTTTGACTACGGCAAAAACGAGGTGCAGAGTTTTCTCATCTCCTCTGCCCTCTTTTGGCTTGAGCAGTATCACGTAGACGGCATCCGTGTGGATGCGGTGGCCTCGATGCTGTATCTCGATTACGGCCGCAAACCCGGTCAGTGGGTGAAAAACGAGCGTGGCGGCAACGAAAACCTGGAAGCCGTCGCCTTTTTGCAACGGATGAACACCGCGGTGTTCAGCGCATTCCCCCACGCCTTGATGATTGCGGAGGAATCCACCGCGTGGCCGCTTGTCTCCCGTCCGGTCGATGCCGGCGGTCTCGGTTTCAACTACAAATGGAATATGGGCTGGATGAACGACACGCTCCGCTATATGTCCCTTGATCCCCTCTTCCGCAAGGACAACCACCACAGCCTCACGTTCTCGTTCTTCTACGCTTTTTCAGAGAATTTCATTCTTCCGCTGTCCCACGATGAAGTGGTCCACGGCAAAAAATCGCTACTCGACAAGATGCCCGGCAGTTACGAGGAAAAATTCGCCGGTGCGCGCGCGTTTGCCGCGTATACCATAGCACATCCCGGCAAAAAACTCACCTTTATGGGCAACGAGTTCGGCCAGTTCAAAGAATGGGACTACAAAGCTCCGCTTGACTGGTTTCTCCTCGATTATCCTGCCCACAAAACCTATCAAGATTTCACAAAAGCGCTCAACCGCTTCTACCTCGACCACCAAGCGTTATGGGGTGATGACTTCGACTGGGAGGGATTTTCGTGGATTGTGCCGGATGATGCCGCCCAAAGCGTCGTGGCATTCATCCGCCGCGACAAAAGCGGCCGCGAACTTCTGACAGTGTGCAATTTTACACCCGTCACGCGCGAAAATTACCGCATCGGCGTGCCGCAACGCGGCACCTACCGCGAGGTGTTTTCTACCGACAACGCGGCGTTCGGCGGCAGTGGCTTCCACAACAAGCCCATCAAAACCGACAAAACGCCGTCCCACGGTTTCGAGCAATCGGCAGTGCTTAACCTGCCGCCGCTGTCCGTTGTATTTTTGGAATACCAACCGAAAAAGGAGGGGTAAGAATGTTTCGTAAGCAAGAATGTGTCGCCATGCTGCTTGCCGGCGGCCAAGGTAGCCGTCTGTATACGCTGACACAAAAAATCGCTAAGCCGGCCGTGCCCTACGGCGGCAAATACCGTATCATCGACTTCCCCCTCTCCAACTGCGTCAACTCCGGCATCGACACCGTCGGTGTGCTGACACAGTATCAACCGCTCGAACTGTCCGACTATATCGGTAGCGGCCAGGCATGGGACTTGGATATGGCGGATGCAGGCGTGCACATTTTGCCGCCGTATCAGCAAACCTCCGGCGCAGATTGGTATAAAGGTACCGCCAACGCCATTTTTCAAAATATGAATTTCATCGAGCGGTACGATCCGGAATACGTGCTGATTCTCTCCGGCGACCACATCTATAAAATGGACTACTCCCAAATGCTCGCATTCCACAAATCCCACCACGCCGCCTGCACGGTAGCCGTCCTTTCGGTCGAACCGGAGGAAGCCCACCGTTTCGGTATCGTCAACGTCGGCGAGGCCGACCGCATCGCCGAATTCGAAGAAAAACCGGAACACCCGAAAAGCAATCTTGCCTCGATGGGCATCTATATTTTCTCCTGGGCAAAACTCAAAGCCTACTTGAAAGCGGACGACCAAAACCCCACCTCTAAAAACGATTTCGGCCACGACGTCTTGCCGTCCATGCTTTCTGCCGGCGAGCCGATGGTTGCCTATCCCTTTGACGGCTACTGGAAAGACGTGGGAACAATTGACAGCTTGTGGGAGGCCAATATGGACCTTCTCGATCCCAACGTACCGCTGGATTTGTCCGATCCTGCGTGGCGCATTTACTCGAATAGCCCTGCTCTTCCGTCGCAGTATATCGGCGCCGGCGCTTCAGTCCAAAACAGTATGATTTCCGAGGGTTGCGCCGTCTACGGAACGGTGGATTTTTCGGTCTTGTTCCCCACCGTTACGGTGGAAGACGGCGCGGAGGTGCGCGACTCGATTTTGATGCCCGGTGTTCGGGTAAAACGCGGCGCCAAAGTCCAATATTCCATTCTTGCGGAAAACGTCACCGTCGGCGAAAACGCCGTGGTCGGCGAACGCCCGGAAGATAAGGAAAACTTAGAAGAATGGGGCGTAGCGGTTGTCGGCGAACGTGTCACCGTCGCCGAAAACGCGCACATCCCGGCCAAAGCCATGATTGACGCGAAAGGAGGCGATGACCGTGCGTAATAACCGTGTTTTAGGGTTGCTTTTCCCGAACAACCACGACGAGGCGCTACGGGAATTCACCGCCGAGCGCGCCTTGGGTTCCGTCCCGTTCGGTGGGCGCTACCGTTTGGTCGATTTTGCCCTTTCGGGCATGGCACACGCCGGCATCGGCAAAGTGGGACTGATTACCAAGCGCAACGCCCAATCGCTGATGGAGCATTTAGGCTCGGGTAAAGCGTGGGGACTGTCGCGCAAAACCGAGGGCCTCTACTATTTAGCGCCGCACGACGTGCCGGACAATCTCTATGAAGGCCGTGTCGCCGCGCTGCACAGTTTAGACGACTTTTTGGAAAGCAGTCTTGAAGACGTGGTGGTGCTTTCCGACTGCCACGTGGTCAGTCCGCTTTCCTACAAAGCCCTTATCGAATCCCACATCGACTCCGGCGCCGACGTCACGATTGTCTGCCGCCGCGGTGCATGCCCGTCGCTTTCGGACAACCTGCTGTTGGAGCTCAACGACGACGGCGACGTAACGTCCATGCGCCTCGGTGTCAACCCCGACGGCGACCACATCTGCGGTCTCGGCATTTACGTCATCCAAAAAGACCTGCTTCGCCGCCTCGTTGCCAAAGCCGCCGCCGAAAACTTTATGCATTTCGACCGCGACGTGCTGCTTCCGGGGTTGCAAACGTTGCGCATCCGCGGCTATGAAGCCCCTGCCGAAACCCACGTCATCAGCTCCCCCGAAACGTATTTTGAGGCGAGCACGGCACTGTTGGACGACAAAAAGCGCGCCGCGCTTCTGCCGCTTCAAAACCCCGTTTACACCATCAACCGCGACGTGTGTCCTGCCGTCTACGGTCTGAATTCCAGCGTGTCCGATTCGCTCGTAGCGGACGGCAGTTTTGTGGACGGAACGGTGAAACACTCTATTTTGTTCCGCGACGTACGGGTGGAAAAAGGCGCGGTCGTGGAAAACGCGATTTTGATGCAGGGCACGGTCGTGAAAGCCGGCGCCCGTGTCTCCCACGCGATTTTGGATAAAAACGTGGTGTTGTCCGAAGGAAAATCCCTTACCGGCCTTGCCGAATTCCCCCTTTGTGTGAAAAAAGGCAAGCACATTTGACCGAAAAGGAGGTCATACGATGAGAGTATTATACGTGACCAGCGAAGCCACCCCCTTTGCCGCGACCGGCGGCTTGGCGGACGTGGCAGGCTCGCTTCCCAAAGCGCTTCGCGCCCGTTCTATCGGTATGCGCGTGGTGATGCCTCTGTATGAAAGCGTTCCGCAGGAACTGCGCGACAATCTCGAATTTGTCACCAGCATTTCCGTCCCCGTTTCATGGCGGCGGCAATATTGCGGCATCTTCCAAACAAAAATCGACAACGTCATCTATTATCTGCTCGACAACGAATACTATTTCAAGCGCCAAGGCCTCTACGGTCACTATGACGATGCCGAACGCTTCGCCTTCTTGTCCCGTGCGGCGCTGGAAGTGACCAAAGCCGTGGGCTACAAGCCGGATATCATCCACGCCAACGACTGGCAGACGGCGCTTGTGCCCGTTTACCACAGCCTTTACTACGTCCACGATCCGTTTTACTACGGAATGAAAACCGTGTTCACCATCCACAACATCGCCTACCAAGGACAATACGGTATGGAAACGCTCGGCGACGTGTTCGGCATCGGCGGCAACGACCGCTCGGTGGTGGAATACGGCGGATGCGTCAACCTGATGAAAGGCGCGATTGAATGTGCCGACCGTGTCACCACCGTCAGCCCCACGTATGCCGGCGAAATTTTGGATACGTGGTTTTCCCGTGGGCTCCACGACATTCTCCGTCCGCGCAGTTTCAAACTGTCCGGCATTTTGAACGGCATCGATGTAAAATCCTACGATCCCACCACCGATCAAGCGCTTGCCGAAAACTATTCCGCCAAAAATCCTGCCGGAAAAGCCACGTGCAAAGCGGCAATCCAAAAAGAATTGGGACTGCCTCAAAACCCCGACGTGCCGCTTGTCACAATGGTGACACGGTTGGTGGCGCAAAAAGGGTTAGACCTCGTGAAATACGCGCTGGATAAATGGCTGTCTTCCGCCGACGTCCAATTGGCGGTGCTCGGCACCGGCGACTATGCCTACGAGGAATTTTTCAAGCGCGCCCAAGCCCGTTATCCGAATAAACTCTGCTATTATCAAGGCTTTAACCCTTCGCTTGCGCGCCGTCTTTACGCCGGCGCCGACATCTTTTTGATGCCGTCCCAGTTCGAGCCGTGCGGTCTTTCCCAAATGATTGCCTGCCGCTACGGCACGGTAGCCGTGGTACGCGAAACAGGTGGTCTTAAAGACTCCATCCGCGACTGCGGCGACGGCTTCGGTAACGGATTCACCTTTTCCACCTACAACGCCGACGATATGCTAAATGCCCTAAACCGCGCCGTCGGTGCTTACCGCAACAAAGAGGATTGGACACTTTTGCGCGACCGCGCATTCGCCTCCGATTTTTCGTGGAAATCCTCTGCCGATGCCTACAAATCGCTCTACAAATCCCTGTTCGAAAAAGAATAAGAACATACAAAAAACGCCGCATCAAACGATGCGGCGTTTCTTCTTTTCAATTATCAGAAATTCTCAATCATACTCGCAATGTACTTGCGAACAAGCAACACATCTTTCATATTTACTGCGCTGTCGGCGTTCACATCCGCGTTTTGGAGATTGCACGCAACGTCCAATCCGCCCACGTATTTGCGCATCGTCAGCACGTCTTTCATATTCACTGCACCGTCCTCGTTCGCATCACCGAGTAAACTCGGCTCCGCGCCGGTCTCCTCGGGCAGTTTTTCGTGGCGATACACCGTAATCGACAGCGAATCCACGGTGCAAACGTCCGTCCAACGGCCATCCGAGTCACTGAAAAACACAAACTCGGTCGTCTCGTCCATCTTCTCGGTCAACACTTCCCGTCCCATTTTGTCGGTGGTGTCGCCCATCAATCGCTGTGTAAACGAGCCGCCGGACTTCTTGATAACACCGCAGCCGTCAAAGTGATCCTGCGACCAGATTTGGCAGTCGCCCACCACAAAACCGGTGGTGGCGTAGCCGCTTTCGCCGCGCGCCTTGCCGGTGGTGGTAATCTCGTAATACTCGTCGCCGGAAATGTGCCCGTTTTCACGGATATCCGCTTGAATCGCGGCATTCACCGCCTCACCGACATCTCCCTCGAGCGAGCCTTGATAGGCTTTCGGCTGACCGATATACACGTTTTGTCCCACGTCGCCGGCCCACAAGACGTTCCCTTTCAGCTCGCCTTGCGGCGCGGTCGGCTCGGTCTTTTTCGTCGTTACCGGCTCGTCGGCTTTGCGCAGATTATACCAGTCCTCGTGTTGATGAACAGCCACACCGAAACCGCCTGCCGGCGGATCTTTTTTCAGCTCCGCATACACCTGCGCGAGTTGCGCATACATATATTCTTTATCCTCTTGGGCATACTCATCACTGGGATCGTTGAACGTAGCATGGTGCGGAGCGGCACCCGAGCTGTAATCACCGGTTTCCGCGCCGAACACCACACGACAACCCTGCGCTTTCGCCGCCGCCAGCGCGTTTTTGCCGAGCGACCACATGTGGGCGTAGCTGTCTTTGTAGGACATGAGCGACAACGTATCCACATTCGCGGCAATGATGTTATAAATGCCGGTCACGCCGTTCAGTTCGCCGGCAGTCGCATCCATCGCGCAGTTGACGTCCATCGCAAGCGGCACACCGCGTTCGCGCGCGGCGGCGAACTGAGACACCATATTGTTCACAAACTGCCGCGTGGTCTTGTGTTCCACGTCAAAGTGCAATCCGTTCACCATATCGTCCGGATATTCAGCAACGTAGGTGAGATAATCGTCCGCCGCGCTTTTCAGGTAGTTGTTACCGTTCACCGTGGCGATTTCCGGATCGTCATAAATAAACGAAATAGCGATACCGTGGCTGTTCGCCTCCTGCACGAATTCGTGAAGCATCGCGCGGTCGCTCTTATTTTGGAGCAGATAGAAACCGTAGTAGTAGATTTCGTTGACGCCGTTTTCCTCCATGAAATTAAGGTATTTGTCGCGCGTTTCGATGTCAAACGCATCGTCTGTGTTCCACCACCAGGTACCGATTTGGGCGTCGTCGGCTTCGTCCATAAAGTCCATCACCGGCTCGCCGGCTTCGTTGTAGTGAAAGCCGTTGCCACCGGCCGCTTCGGTATCGGCGGAAGTCATCGTTGCCGCAACGCTGAGCAGGGTTGCCAAAAGCACCACGACCGACAAAAGAGAAAGTAGTTTTTTCATGGTAGTTCCTCCCAAAACGCCCCGTTTTTCTGTAGGCGAATGTTTATTTTCGAACAACCACACTATACCACATCTCTTTGGGATTGTAAAGAAAAAATGCCGCGTTTTTCGACGTATCATGCCGCATCGTCAACGTTTTCTGCCGCCGCGACCGTCGTTTTCCACATATTCTCGGCGAAAATCGCGTACCCCTCGGTAGGATTATCCACAAACACGTGTGTTACCGCGCCGATGAGCCGTCCGTTTTGTAAGAGCGGACTGCCGCTCATTCCCTGCACGATGCCGCCGGTTTTTTCAAGCAACCGCTTGTCGGTGATTTTTACTACCATATTCCGCGTGGGTGCTTTTTCGTTATAACGGATTTTCGTCACTTCCACGTCATACCATGCAGGCTCGTTTCCCTCCACGCAGGTATATACTTTCGCCGCGCCTTCTTCCACCTGTTGTTTCATCGCGATTGTCACTCGGTCGCCATCTGTGGGCGATGACGAACACAGCCCGTAAATCCCCGTCTCCACGTTTTTATACAGCTCACCGAAACTGCCACCGGCAAACGTACCGCGCAACTCACCGGCTTGCCCCTCTTCTCCCTTTTCGATATCGAAGATATACGCCGGCACCAATTCTCCGCCGGAAATAGGCAACGCTTCGCCGGTATCAACGTCACAAATGGCGTGACCGAGCCCTGCCAACATTTGATTTTGCTCGTCGTAAAACGTCAACATACCAATTCCTGCCGCGCTGTCCCGTACCCACATACCGGCTTTGTACGTGTCTTCCGACACGGAATACGCCGCACGCACGTCGGCTGTAAATTCCACGTTTTCCCGTCGTACACAGAACGTCTGCGGTTTGCCTTTTCCCCCGGAAATCAGCGTCGCAATCTCCTCGTTGGTAGTCACGGTGTTTCCCTCCACCGACAAAATCACATCCCCCACGCGAATACCTGCTTCTTTTGCCGGCGACACATTTTTGCCGTTGTCGTCCACGTCGCAAAGCCCGACCACCAACACCCCGTCGGTGTAGGCTTTGATACCGAACGGCACGCCACATAACTGCACCACCGGCGCATCGGTGATTTTCACGGTAACGGTTTTAACCGGAACCACGCCGAAAAGGCGCACTTCCCATTCCTCTAAATCTCCACCGGCCGCCGCCACCGTTTGACTTTTTTCGCCCGTCGCCGCCGACGCCGTCACCGCCCCGTGAAACAGCGTAAATCGGTGGCTGTTTTCGGTGTTTTGATACACGTCCGGCACGCGACTTTCCGCCACCGCCACCAACGTTAAAATCACGGCACAAAGCGGTAATAATACCGCCGCTGTGATTTTCGGAATTCGTTTCATTGTTTGTCACTCTCCTTCAAAATTACTCTGTCCGAAACCTTCCTTTTGATACCGAAACCACGCCAAAAGCCGTTGACAAATGCTTCCACCGGTTATATAATGGATAAGATATAGATTAAAAGGGGGCAGACTATGAAAGTGGCGGTCATCGGCAGTCGCGATGCCGACCAAAGTGCGGCGCGGCTCATCCTGAAACATCTTCCGGCCGACGTGACCGAAATCGTCAGCGGCGGCGCGCGCGGAATTGACGCGCTCGCCGAAGAAGTCGCAAAATCCCTTTCTCTGCCCGTTAAAATTTTCCTGCCGGATTACGAAACCTACGGCCGCCAAGCACCGCTGTTTCGCAACCGCCAAATCATCGACTACGCCGACTGTGTGCTCGCGTTTTGGGACGGCCGCTCTCCCGGCACCAAATCCGTCATCGGCACGTGTATGGACATCGGCAAACCCATTCAAGTAATCACACTGAAATAAGAACGGAGGTTTTTGTATGGACGTTCGTGTAGGCGATACCCTTGTGATGAAAAAAACACATCCCTGCGGCGGCAACCGCTTTGCGGTGTTGCGCACGGGGATGGATTTTCGCCTGCGCTGTGAGACCTGCGGCCACGAAATGATGGTGCCGCGCAACAAAATCGAGCGCCACATCAAAACCATTGAAAGAAGCGAGGAAACCTTATGAATGCAACGCTTTCCGGCGTGCTTAAGCGCTATGAAGAGGTCTCTCGCAAACTGTGCGATCCGGCGGTGCTTTCCGACGTTACCGCCTTCCGGGAACTGACCAAAGAATCCAAACGTCTGGAACCGATTGTCACCGCCGCACGCGAATACGATGCCTGCGAAACGGCAAAATCAGAAGCGCAAGCCCTGCTTTCCGACGCCTCCGCCGACAAAGAACTGAAAGAACTGGCAAGCGAAGAGCTCGCCGAAACCGAAAAACGCCTTTCCGCTTTGGAACAGGAACTGCGCGTGTTGCTTCTTCCGCGCGATCCCATGGACGGGCGCGACGTCATTTTGGAAATTCGCGGCGGTGCAGGAGGCGAAGAATCCGCCTTGTTTGCCGCCGAACTGTTTCGAATGTACACGATGTATGCCGCCGAAAAAGGCTGGCAAATCGAGGTTCTTTCTGCAAACGAAACCGAACTCGGCGGTGTGAAGGAACTCTCCGCCAAAGTGTCGGGCGACGATGCGTACAGTCACTTAAAATTCGAATCCGGCGGCCATCGGGTACAGCGTGTCCCCGAAACCGAAAGCGGCGGTCGCATCCACACTTCCGCCGCCACCGTCGCCGTGCTTCCCACGGTGGACGACGTGGAAGTGGACATCCGCCCCGAAGACGTGAAAATGGATGTGTACCGCTCCTCCGGCGCCGGCGGCCAAAAGGTCAACAAAACCTCTTCCGCGGTACGCCTCACCCACATTCCGACCGGCATCGTGGTGGCGTGCCAGACCGAGCGAAGCCAATACCAAAACCGCGACACCGCGATGGCGATGCTCCGCGCCCAACTGTACGAGCGCGAGCGTGTCGCGCGCGACAGTGCCGTTGCCGCCGAGCGTAAATCGCTGGTCGGTTCCGGCGACCGCAGTGACCGCATCCGCACCTACAATTTCCCTCAAGGCCGCGTGACCGATCACCGCATCGGCCTAACCTTGTATAAACTCGACCGTGTAATGAACGGCGATTTGGACGAACTGTTCGATGCTCTGCTTTTGGCGGAACAAACGGAAAAATTAGCCGCATCGGGAGGCACTGTATGAAACCCATAGAGACCAAAATGCTAAAAGACACTCCCGCCGACATCGCGCTTGCGGCCGCTATGCTCAAACGCGGCGAACTCGTGGTGATGCCCACCGAAACGGTGTACGGTCTCGCCGCCGATGCGCGAAACGAACAGGCGGTCGCCTCTATTTTCGAGGCCAAAGGTCGTCCGCAGGACAATCCGCTCATCGTGCATATCAGTGATTTAAGTGAACTGTCCTCTCTTGTAAAATCCGTTCCGGATTCCGCAAAAAAACTGGCCGCCGCCTATTGGCCCGGCCCACTGACTATGATATTGCCCCGTGCGGATACCATTCCTGCCGTCGTTTCGGCAGGGCTTGACACCGTCGCGGTGCGTTTCCCCTCTCATCCGGTGGCGCAGGCGCTTATCCGCGAAAGCGGATGTCCGCTCGCTGCCCCGTCGGCGAATTTGTCCGGTAGTCCCAGCCCCACCACCGCCGCGCACGTAGCGTCGGATTTGACCGGCCGCGTGTCCGCGATTGTGGACGGCGGCTCCTGCCAAGTGGGACTTGAATCCACCGTAGTGTCCCTCGTCGGCGACAAACCTCGTCTGCTCCGTCCCGGCGGCATCACCCTCGCCCAACTGCAAGCCGTTTTGGGCGAAGTCGAAGTGGATAGCGCCGTCACCCATAAACTCAAAGAGGGCGCGGTGGTCGCCTCTCCCGGTATGAAATACAAACACTACGCCCCGAAAGCAAAAGTGATTCTTGTCAAAGGCGCTCCTGCCGCGTTCGCCGCGTTTGTCAACGGCAAAAAAGCCGACGGCGTTTACGCTCTTTGCTTTTCCGGCGAAGAATCCGCGCTCGCTGTCCCCACGCTGACTTACGGAAGCCGCGAAGATGCCGCCACCCAAGCGCAGCAGTTGTTTTTCTGTCTGCGCCGAGCGGACGAGCTCGGAGCAACCACGCTCTATGCCGCCTGCCCGTCCGAAGAAGGCGTGGGATTGGCAGTGTATAACCGTCTTCTCCGCGCCGCCGCGTTTGAGGTCATCGATTTGGACAGACCGAAAAAATCCGTTATTTTGGGGCTCACCGGCCCGACGGGAAGCGGCAAATCCGTGGTCTCCGGCGTGTTGCAATCTCACGGCGCGGCGATTATCGATGCGGATGCCGTCTCCCGTAAAATCGTGGAAAAAGGCGAGCCGTGTCTTGCCGCTTTAACAGAGGAATTCGGCAACGATATTCTCTCTGCCGACGGCACGCTCAACCGTCACGCGCTCGCCGAAAAAGCCTTTGCAACCGACGAAAAAACCGCTCGTCTCACTGCCATTACCCACCCGTTTATTTTGTCTCGGATGCGCGAGGAAATGCACGTAGCCGTCGAAAACGAAAACGCGCTTATCGTGCTGGATGCGCCGCTTTTATTCGAGTCGGGACTTCATGCCGATTGTGACAAAACCGTGGTCGTCATCGCCGACCGCGCCGCCCGTCTTGCTCGCATCTGCAAGCGAGACGGCATTTCCGAAGCGGCCGCCTCCGACCGAATGGCACGCCAACCGGAAGAGTTCTTTTACACCTCTCGTGCCAACCGTGTCATCCGCAACGACGGAGATATCGCCGCTCTTCAATCCGCCGCCGAAGACCTTCTTCCGTGGCTTAACCTCTAAAAACCGTAACCCGTAGAATTCCAACTGAGAAAAGGAGTAACGATGATGGAAAAGACGAAACGCGAAGCCTTAAAAAAAGACCTGCTTGCGAGCAAGCCGAAAGCGGTGGTGCTGAAAGCCGCCGAACAAAAAAAAGCCGACACGTATGCCGAGGAATACAAAACCTTCCTCTCCGCCGCCAAAACCGAGCGCGAAGCGGTGAAACTTGCGGTTGCCGCCGCAAAAAAAGTGGGTTTTGTCCCCTTTGAGGCAGGCAAACAATACAAGGCCGGCGACAAAGTCTTCTGTGTCAACCGTGAAAAAGCGGTCATTCTCGCCACTATCGGCACAAAACCGCTGTCGGACGGTGTGTCCCTCGCCATCGCCCATATTGACTCCCCTCGTTTGGATTTGAAACCCAATCCGCTGTATGAAAAAGACGGTTTCGCCTACTTCGACACCCACTACTACGGCGGCATCAAAAAATATCAGTGGGCCACTATTCCGCTCGCGCTGTACGGCGTGGTCGTCAGAAAAGACGGCACAACGGTAGACGTAAAAATCGGCGACGATCCGCGCGATCCCGTGTTTGTCGTCACCGACCTGCTCATCCATTTGAGCGGCGAACGGATGCAGATGAAAGCCTCCGAGGTCATCGACGGCGAACATCTCGATTTGCTTATCGGCTCGCGCCCGTTGGACGACAGCGAGGAAGCCGACCTCATCAAACTCAACGTGATGAAACTCTTAAACGACAAATACGGCATTACCGAAGCAGACTTCCGCTGTGCCGAACTCGAAGCCGTCCCTGCCGGCGATGCCCGTGACGTGGGCTTTGACCGCAGTCTTATCGGCGCCTATGGCCACGATGACCGCGTATGTGCCTATCCGGCGTTGACCGCGCTGTTGTCGCTGAAAAAGCCGACTTACACCGCCGTCACCGTACTGACGGATAAAGAAGAAACCGGCTCGGCCGGCGTTTCGGGTATGCGCTCGACGTATCTCCAAAACTTCTTAGCCGACCTCGCCGCGCCCTATGGCATCGAACTGCGCCACGTGCTGTCCCGTTCGCTCTGCCTGTCGGCAGACGTAAATGCCGGCTACGATCCGCTCTATCCCGAACAAACCGAAACGCGCAACTGCTCCGTTCTCGGTGGCGGCGTGGTACTAACCAAATACACCGGCGCGCGCGGCAAATCCGGCACGTCGGATGCCTCCGCCGAACTGATGGGCAAATTCCGTTCCATTATGGATGCCGAAGACGTTGCCTGGCAAGTGGGCGAACTCGGCAAAGTGGACGGCGGCGGTGGCGGCACCATCGCGCAGTTCATCGCCGACCTCGACGTGGATACCGTGGACCTCGGCGTGCCGGTCTTATGTATGCACGCACCGTTCGAAGTGGTCGCCAAAACCGACGTGTATATGGCGCACAAAGCGTTTGCGGCGCTCCTCGCCCGTAAGGCGTAATTTCTGATTTTTTCCGATTTCCCCGAAAGGAGGCGACTGCCGTGACCGTCGGCTTTTTTACGCTCGGCTGCAAAGTCAACCAATACGAAACCCAAGCTATGCGCGAACAAATGGCAGGGGCAGGCTACGTTCTCGTAAACCCGGAAGAAACGTCCGCCGACGTGATTGTGGTCAACTCCTGTTCGGTCACGGCCGAGTCCGACCGCAAAGCGCGGCAACTGTGCCGCCGACTGCGCAAAGATAATCCTGCCGCCGTGCTCGTCTTATGCGGCTGTTCCTCCCAAGCCTATCCCGATGCCGCCGCCGCGCTTCCCGTGGACGTGGTGCTCGGAAACAGCCGCCGTACCGACCTACTGCCGGCGGTGGAGGAATTTCTTAAAACCCACACCCAAGTGGCGCGCGTTCCGGAACATTCAAAACAATTCGAGCCGCTTTGCATTACCGATTTTGACGAGCGCACACGAGCTTTCGTTAAAATTGAAGACGGTTGCGACCGTTTTTGCTCCTATTGCATCATCCCCACTTCCCGTGGGCGCATTCGCTCGCGCGATTTGGATTCGCTCAAAACCGAACTGCAAACCCTTGCCGCAAAAGGGTTCCGGGAAGTGGTTCTGACCGGCATCAACCTCACCGCATTCGGCAAAGAATCGGGGTTGGATTTAGCCGATGCCGTGGCGGTGGCAAACGACATCGACGGCATCGAACGGGTACGGCTCGGCTCGCTCGAGCCGGAGGATATGACCGAAACGCTCATCCAAAGACTCAAACAGTCCGAAAAACTCTGTCCGCAATTTCACCTCTCACTCCAAAGCGGATGTGATGCCACGTTAAAGCGGATGCGCCGCCGCTACGACACGGCGCTGTACTTACAAATTTGCGACAATCTCCGTGCGGCGTTCCCCACCTGCGCCATCACCACCGATATTATGGTGGGCTTTCCCGGCGAAACGGAAGAAGAATTTTCCGCTTCCCTGGCGTTTGCAAAACAAATCGGCTTTGCCCGTGCGCACGTCTTCGCCTATTCGCGGCGCGAGGGTACGCCGGCGGCGAAAGCACCCGACCAAGTCTCTGCCGCCGAAAAAACTCGGCGCAGTCACCGTATGACCGCTGTATGCGAACAAACGCGGGACGCGTTTTTGACCGCCCAAATCGGCTCAACCGCCACCTTGCTCACCGAACAAAACGACGGCGCGTTCACCGAAGGGTACACCGAAAATTACACACCGGTAAAACTCCAAGGCGTTTTCCCACCAAACACATTGCTTTCGGTGAAACTTTTTGCCGCCGAAAACGGTGTTAATCTCGGAGAACCCGTTTCTCACCGTTAATAATCGACATTTGTCGAAAAAAATAGGAGGATTTCAAAATGAAACTCAAAAAACTCTTTTCCGTTGTTGCGGTCGTGGCGCTTCTTGCCGTTCTTGCCACTACCACCGTCGCCGCCGCCGATTTGCCCATTGATATCGGCACGCCGGAAAACGTCACCGTAACACAAAGCGGCACCGCACTTACCGTTTCTTACGAAATCGGTGAAAGCGACCAATCGTTGCTGAAAATGGCATCGAACGCGCTCATTCTATCGCTTGCCGGCGTAGAAAGTCTTGAAATCGGTGCCCAGGTGGACTACAAAGTGGACGGCATGACCGACTGGCTGACCGAGGACAAACTCATCAGCGGCCCCTGCAACCTGACCGACACGCTGTCCGTCACCGTCTCCAATCCGGCGCTTGCGCTCGTCAACTGGGACAACACCACGCTTATGGTGCGCGTTCGTTGGGCAGGCAGCGTGAAAATGAAGGGCGAAGATGCCACCTTTATGAACGGCGACTGGTCGGATGTGGCGTATTTCGGTAAAATTCCCGTCATCGTGCCGGACCCCACCTCCACCGAAGCCGAGCCGACCGTGACCGAAGCGGAGCCGACCGTGACCGAAACCGAGCCGACCGCGACCGGAACGAATGACGGCATCCTCGGCGATGCCAACGATGACGGTCTGATGAATATGAAAGACGTGCTGGTCATGCGCAAATACATTGCCGGTATGGACACGGAAATCAACCTGAAAAATGCCGATGTCAATCTCGATGGCGCCGTCAACCTGAAAGACGTTCTGCTCGTGCGCAAATGCATCGCCGGTGTTTCTTCTTAATAATTGCGCTTGATTTGCCTTATTTCCAAAAACCGCTGTGGAACCAATCGCCACAGCGGTTTTTCTTATGTTTTGTTTCATTTTGCTTTACTTTCTGAAAAGAATGTGCTACAATACCGATGTTCTCGTGGAGTTTTACGTTTGAGAGGTGTTCTGAATGAACCACAAACGAATTTTATATACCATCGGCCAAGTGCTGATGGTGGAAGCCGCGTTTTTAACGCTACCGCTGTTGGTCGCCGTTATCGACGGCGAAAATCAAGGCATCTTCGGCTTCCTCATCCCTGCTGTGGGTGCGCTTATTATCGGTGTTCTGCTGACACTTCTTTGCAAAAAAGCCTCTTTTGAACTGCGCTCCGGCGACGGTATGGCCATCGTGTCCGGCGCGTGGCTCGGAATGTCGCTTATCGGCGCCATCCCCTTTGTACTCACCATCGACAGTTGCTCTTATGTAGACGGCTTCTTTGAAACGGTCAGCGGATTTACGACCACCGGCGCCTCGGTACTTCCCGACGTGGAAAGTTTGCCAAGATGCATTCTCTTTTGGCGCAGCTTCACCCACTGGATCGGCGGTATGGGCGTTTTGGTGTTTGTTCTCTCCATTGCCGAGCGGTCGTTCGGCCGCTCCATCCACATTCTCCGCGCCGAAATGGCCGGCCCGGACGTGGACAAAGTGGCTCCCACCGCCCGTGCAACTACCAAGCTGCTTTACTACCTCTACATCTCTCTGACCGTTGGGGAAATCGTGGCATTGCTTCTTTGCAAAATGCCGCTGTTTGACAGCGTTTGCCACGCGATGGCTACCGCCGGCACCGGCGGTTTCGGCATCAAAGCCGACAGCCTCGAATCCTACAACGTTGCCGCACAAATTGTTGTCACCGTCTTTATGTGGCTGTTCGGTGTCAGTTTCAACGTCTATTTCCTGATGCTTGCCAAACGCTGGAAAGACCTCAAAAAACAAGACGAACTGTTTTACTATGTCGGCATTACGGTTGTCGCGGCGATTCTCATCACGCTGTCTCTTGCCATCACCAACGCTTCCACCTACGGCGTAGATATCGGCAAAGCCATCCGTGATGCCTTCTTCGCCGTCTCCTCTATGATTACCACCACCGGTTTTGCCACTGCTGACTACGCCGCCTGGCCGGAATTTTCCAAAGCCGTCCTATTCTTCCTTATGTTCTGCGGCGGTTGTATCGGTTCCACTTCCGGCGGCCTCAAAATCGGCCGTATCATGGTGATGATGCGCAACGCCAAAAACGATTTGAAACGCGCCGTCCATCCTCGCACGGTAAAAAAAGTTACCCTCAACGGCAAAATGTTAGACGACAGCACCGTTTCCGGCATCAACACCTATTTTGTGCTGTATATGGCAATCATCTTTGCCACGTTCCTGTGTCTCGCCATGGAACCGACAAAATTTGAAACCGATATCTCGGTGGCCGTCGCCTGTGTGGGCAACATCGGTCCGGCGTTCGGCGAGGCAGGCCCGATGGCAGGCTACGCGATGTATTCCGATTTTGCCACAGTGATTTTGAGCTTTGCAATGCTCCTCGGCCGTCTCGAAATCTATCCGCTCTTAGCCTATCTCATGATTCGCCCGGACAAAAAGAGCACCAACTGATTAAAAAAAGCGAACCCCCTGCAACCGTGAGGTTGCAGGGGGGTTTGTTATTTATTCTTCCACAATGTACGGCTCAACCAAATCAAGAAGCGGCGAACCGAGGGTGACGGTCATACGCAATCCCTCCGCCACGTATTCTTCGCTCTCCACCGCGCCGTCTTTGCGGCAACGTCCGGCAAGCGCCCCCTCTTTGAACGGCAACAGCAACGTCACGCGCCGTCTGTCCGGCGGTAACGCCGCAGCCACCGCTTCCAAGAGCGTGTCCACCCCTTCGCCGGTTTTGGCGCTGATACAAACCGTCTGCGTATCGGTATGCGGATAGGGCGGAAGCGCTTTGTCGCATTTGTTAAACACCGCAATCATTGGCTTTTCGCCGCAACCCAGTTCTTCGAGCAGTCCTTTCGTCACCGCGAAATGCTCCGCCGCCTCGTCGCTCGCCGCATCGCACACGTTTAAGATAACGTCCGCTTCCACCGCTTCTTCGAGTGTCGAGCGGAAGGCGTTGACGAGATGGTGCGGCAATCGGCGCACAAACCCGACCGTATCGATTAAAAGCACCTGCCGTCCGTCCGGCAGTTTTAACCCACGCGACACGGGATCGAGCGTTGCAAAGAGCATATCTTCGGCAAGCACGCCTGCATCGGTCAAATAGTTTAGAAGCGTGGATTTTCCGGCATTGGTGTAGCCCACGAGCGCCACCGTGGAAATGCCGGTTTTTTTACGGTGGTCTTTCAAATTTTCTCGCCGTTTTTCCACTTCGGCCAGTTGTTCTTTTAAAGCGGAAATGCGTCGCCGAATATGTCGTTTGTCGCTTTCAAGTTTTGTTTCACCGGGGCCGCGCGTTCCGATACCGCCGCCGAGACGGGACAAGGCGGCACCTTGTCCTGCAAGTCGCGGCAACCGATATTGCAACTGTGCCAGTTCCACTTGAATACGCCCTTCGGCCGACCGCGCACGGGCGGCGAAAATATCCAAAATCAGCGTGGTGCGGTCGATGATCAGCCTGCCCACGATATCCTCTAAATTGCGCTGTTGCGTGGCGGTCAGTTCCCTATCCACAATCACAATTTCCGCTTCCGTTTGCTCACACAAATCGCGCAATTCCTCGGCGCGGCCACTTCCGATGCACGTGGCGGCAGACGGCGTGTCCCGTTTTTGGCACAATTCTGCCACCGTTTCCGCGCCGGCCGTTTTCGCCAATTCGCGCAATTCCGCAAACGCAGTCTCCATGTCGTATTCGCCGGTGTCCAACGCGACAAGCACCGCCTTTTGAGGCACTTGTTCGGTTACGATATCGGTCAAACCGTCCACCTCCCTTGTTTTCATCTACCGTATAGTATACCCGATGTTCTCTCTGCTTGCAACCCCAAAATTTCCTCTAAAAAAACGAAAAAAATCAGTTGCACTCTTTCTTATTTTATATTATAATGTATTTTGTATAGGTATGTAGAAGGGGGAAGTGCCGTGTTTGCGTATCTCGACAACAGCGCCACAACCAAAGTCTGTCCGCAAGCGGCCGAAAAAGCCGCGATTATGATGACCGATTGTTTCGGCAACCCCTCTTCGCTCCACTCGCTCGGCTTTGCGGCAGAGCGTGAACTGACCGCCGCGCGAACAAGCGTGGCTACACTTTTGAAAGCCGATTCTTCCTGCGTGACCTTCACTTCCGGCGGAACAGAGGCCAACAACTTAGCCATTCTCGGCGCGGCAAACGCAAAAAAGCGCCGCGGCAACCACGTCGTCACCACCGCTATCGAACATCCGTCGGTGCTTGAGGCGTTTGCGCGACTGGAAGCGGACGGGTTTGAAGTCACACGCGTCATGCCCCAAAGCGACGGCGCCATCCTGCCTCGCGACCTGCTCGCCGCCTGTCGGGAAGATACCGTCCTCGTCAGCGCGATGGCGGTCAACAATGAGACCGGCGCTGTATTCTCATGGGAAACGGCATCTCCGGCCATCCGCAAAAAATCGCCGCTCGCAACACTTCACTGTGACTGCGTACAGGCGGCAGGAAAATGCGCACTCTCTCTTGATAAAATGGGCGTGGACCTCTGTTCGGTCAGCGGCCACAAGCTCCACGCTCCCAAAGGTGTCGGCGCACTGTTTATAAAAAAAGGCGTGCGGCTCGTTCCTCCCGCGGCACTCGGCGGCGGCCAGGAAAAGAGTATTCGCTCGGGGACGGAGAATATGCCGGCCATCGCCGCCTTCGGCGAAGCGGTCAAAGCGCTTCCCTCTCCCTCCGAACAGAAAAAACACTACGAAACGTTGCGCGCCTTGTTGCTGTCGGAACTTTCCGACCTCGATGACGTGGTGGTACACACCCCACAAACCGCTGTTTCGTATATCACACACCTCTCCCTTTTAGGGCGCAAAAGCGAAACACTCGTCCACGCTCTGGCGGAAAAAGGAGTGTTTGTCTCCGGCGGTTCTGCCTGTGCCAAGGGCAACCAAAGCCACGTGCTGAAAGCCATGGGGCTTCCTACCGCAGAAATTGACTCCTCGCTTCGCATCAGTTTTTCACACGATACCGATGAAACTGCCATCCGCGCTTTTTGCGATGCGCTTCGATATGCCCGCGACACGCTGGCACACGTTTAATCTTCCAAAGGAGGATTTTGTATGGAAAGAAAAAATTTGAATCGCTGGGAAGAACAAGAATTCCTGGCGGATTGGGTGAAACACGCTCCCACCGGCTCGTTGGACAAGTCGGTGGATGATATTTTGGCGGAATTGGGCATGGTGAATTCTGCGCAACCGGCACAACCGGCGCAGCCCGTGAAACCGGCGCAACCGGCGCAACCCGTGAAACCGGCGCAACCGGCGCAACCCGTGAAACCGGCACAACCGGCGCAGCCCGTGAAACCGGCGCAACCGGCGCAACCCGTGAAACCGGCACAACCAGCTCAGCCCGTGAATCCGGCGCAACCGGCGCAACCCGTGAAACCGGCACAACCGGCTCAGCCCGTGAAACCGGCGC
>JAZLLJ010000014.1:0-5187 GCA_045598065.1 Acutalibacteraceae bacterium | reverse complement strand
TTTCATGAGGGTTGCCACGCGCGTAGCGCAGCCGTCGCACAAATCGACACAGATGAAATAACCGCCGCGCGGGTTGGTCCATTCGGCAACGTCTTTGCCGCCGAGCCGCTCATCAAGCAGGCGCAGGACGGTTTCGAATTTCGGGCGAAGCACATCCGCACGGAGTTTCATTTGCTCTTTGATGCCGTCGAGGTTTTTGAAATAGCGCACGTGGCGGAGCATATTGATCTTATCAAAACCGATGGTCTGCACGGTCATACGTTTTTTGATATCCGCAATATTTTTCGCGGAAGCGGCAATCGCGGCGACACCGCTGCCGGGGAAGCTGACTTTGGAAGTCGAGGTAAACGACACGACGATATCCTCGTTGCCGGTTTCTTTGGCGGCATCAAAAATGTTGAGCAGCGTATCCTGGTCATCGCTCAGATGGTGCAGGCAATAAGCGTTGTCCCACATAATGCGGAAATCCTCTGCCGCAGGCTTGAGCGCGGCTAAGCGGCGCACCGTTTCGTCCGTATAGGTAAGGCCGGTGGGGTTTGCGTACATCGGCACGCACCACATACCTTTCACGAGCGGATCTTTGACGAGTTCTTCTACAAGATCCATATCCGGGCCGCCGTCCACGAGCGGAACGTTGATCATTTCGAGGCCGAAATATTCGGTGACGGCAAAGTGGCGGTCGTAACCGGGAACGGGGCAGAGGAACTTGCACGCGCCCTGCTTCACCCACGGATCCGCGCCGCAAATGCCTTTGGCGTACGCGGTGGCGATATAATCAAACATGAGATTAAGGCTCGAGCTGCCGCCGACAATGACGTTGTCGGGGGACACGCCGAAAATATCGGCAAACAGTTTTTTGGCTTCGGGGATACCGTCCAAAATACCGTAGTTGCGGGTATCAAAGCCGTTTTCGGCGAGATAGCCGCTTTGCTCGCTTACGCAGTCGAGCAGTCCCGGCGCGAGTTTCAAAAGATCCGCGCCCGGTTTGCCGCGGGACATATCGAGATGTAGTCCTTTTTCGCAAAAGGCAGTGTATTCGGTTTTGAGTTCTGCATACCGCGCTTCGAGAGCGGCGGCGGACATTGTGTTGATAGAAGCCATGGGAAAACCCCCTATATATAGGATAGTAATAATAATACACGTGATTTTTCCGAATTGCAAGAGAAATTTGTAATTTCGCAAAGGATTTCGAAAAAAATAAACAAAAAAGACCTGCACCGGAGTGCAGGTCTTTGTGTTAGCGTCTTCCTATCTTCCCGGGCCGTCGCCAGCCAAGTATTGTCGGCGCAAGTGAGCTTAACTTCTGTGTTCGGGATGGGAACAGGTGTACCCTCACCGCCATCGACACCAACTATCGCTCCCCCTATTGGGGGAACAGGACTAACTTTACCACAAGGGTAAGGAAATGTCAAGAACTTTTTTCAAATTTTTTCGATTTTTTTGAAAAAACCGCAAAAACCGCGGTTTTTCAAGGAAAATTTAGGGAATTAGGCGGCCGGACTGGCGGTTGTCGGCGTGGTGGGAGCCGCGGTGGTGAGGTAGTTGAACAACTCCGGAGGCGCGGTGGTAGGAATGTTTTCTGCCAACGCGAACCCTTGTTCAAACAGGGTGCGAGAATCTATAAAGCGTGTATCGGGGCTTTCGTTCATATACAGAACGGCAATCAGCTGCACACCGTTTCGTTCGGCACAGGCCGCCAAGCAGAAACCGGCCTCGTCGGTGTAGCCGGTTTTAAGTCCGGTGGCAAATTCATAGTAAAATCCGCTTTCCGGAACAACCAACGCGTTGCCGTTGGTCCAATCGCCGTAGTCGCTGTCAGGAGAGGAGACCGAGCGGCGAATCTCCGGGAACAGCAAGGCGTTTTGGGCAATTTTCAGCATATCCCGTGCGGAGCAGTAGTGGGCATCGTCGTGGTACCCGTCGGGCGTGACAAAATTAAAATTGGTGCAGCCGAGGGTGGCGGCATAGTCGTTCATATAGCCCACAAACGTGGCGATGGCTTCTTCATCCGTTAGGTCGGGGTTGCTTTCGTGGTAACGAGCCACGTTGGCCGCCAAACAGTAAGCGGCATCCGCACCGGAAGGAAGGAGCAAGCCGTCCAGCATACCGGAAAGCGTGTAGGACGTGTCTTCCAGCAAATACGCACGGCTGGCATCCCACTCCACCAAGGCCTGTTCGCTGCCGATAGTATAGGTGGCGCTGGGATTTCCGTACTGACACGCCACGATCGCGGTAAGGAGTTTGGTGGTGCTGGCAGGGAAGGATTTTTCGTCGGCGTTTTGCTCATACAGCACCGTGTCGTGGGTGGCGTCGTACAAAATAATATTGTTCATACTGACTTGTTTGGTCATCTCTTCCGCGTTCAGCGTGGGATAGGTGGTTGTAGGAACGGGAAGCGGTTTTTTTCTGTTGGGCGCAGGGTAGGAGGGAGTGGAAAGAGCATCCACGCTGATGCAGATAACCCAAACGATAATCCCAACGATCAGCGCAAAGGCTAAAAAGAGGGCGGCCAAAATCAAATAGCCGCGACGACGGCGCTTTTTGCGGCGGCGCTCACGTTCTTTGGATGAAAGCGGCATTGGGCATCCCTCCTTTTTCAAAAGTCGTACATTATTATAGCGTATACGACGAAAAAAAACAAGAGAAAAATTCTTATTTTATTTCCACGTCTGTGTAATAGCGGTGGAGAATTTCTTTATAATCCGCGCCGTCCAGTGCCGCGTATTGTGCGCCGTATTGACTTAACCCTACACCGTGGCCGTGACCGGTGACGGTGAAAGTAAATTTGCCGTTTTCATAGGCAACGGAAAAACAGGCGGACCGCAAGCCAAAGCGGTTGCGGCACTCTTGACCGGTCAGCGCTATCGAGCCGACGGTAAGTTTCAACACGGTACCGGCCGCCGAGCGAGTGACGTCGGGAGAAATCCATTTGTCGGGAGAGGTGGAGAGGTCGATGCCCTCTAAATCGGATAAGGCGGCTTTGAATTCCTCGGAAGAAAGGCAGACGGTTGTGGTATAATCGGGCGCTTTTTTGTCATCGGGACTGTCCACGGATTGCAGGTAGGGAATCGCCGCCGCCCACACCGATTCCGCCACTTCCGTTTTGCCGGAGCTGACGGCGTGGTAAGCGGCTAAAATGGGTTTGCCGTCATACGTGATTTGTTGTCCTGCGACGGCATCCACGGCGGCGGCCAGTTTTTCATAGGCGGCAGCATAGGTTTCGTTGCCCCATTTTTTTTGCCAGTACGCGGCGGTATACCCTTCGGGAAACGGCACGGGCGTGTCCGCAAAATCCGCACCGCAGAGGGATCCTTGCGGATTTTCTTTTTCCCGTTCCCGTTCGTAACAAAAGTACGTGTACGCGGCAACCGCTTGAGCTTTTAACGCTTCCGGCTCAAAAGAAGGAAGCATTTCGGCGGCTAAGGTGTAAATGAGAAAGTCGCGACAGGAAATGCTGCTGATGGTTTTTCCATCGGCGTGAAGAACGGTAAACGTCTCTTTTTTCAGTGCCTCTACCGCAAAAGAAGATGCCGGTGCGGCGGCCGGTGTTATCTTTTCGGTCGCGGATGAAGAGGAAGACGTTGGGGCAGAAAACAAAAAGGCGGAAGCCGAAACGGTCTTGTCCGCTTTTTCGGAGAAAAAAAGCAACGGGATGCCGAAAAGAGAGAGCGCGCAAAGCAGGGTGAGCAGAAGGTAAAATTTGTTATTTTTTTGCATAAATACGTTTCCTTTCTTGACTTTACGGGAAAATTTGCTATAATCTAAATCGGTTAGTATATAATGTATATGCAATGCGGAAGAAAAATGTTCCCGTCGGAAAGGATGACGACCTTTTGAAGCGTAGATTTCTCGGAAACCCGGTGTGGACCTCTTTGGTAATGACGGTCTGCCTGGTGGTTTTACAACTTAATGCCGCCTCTTATATTCAACAACAGCAATATCGCCAATTTGCAATTTACGTTCCCACCCTTGTGCTGGCAGTGTTTATGGCGCTTGTGGCGGTGTACGTGGGAATCGGACCGCGCGGCGCGTTGCTCCATTGGGGTGGCGGCTCCGTTTTGCTCGGATTCACCGGCGTGGCGGCAGGTGCCAACTTGCTGCTTAACAGCGGATTGCAAGCGTGGGACTACTATCAAAAAGGTATTGCCCCGTTGCCCTACCGCGCGGTGTTCAACGGTGTCGACCAGCTGTTTCTCCACGGCACGTTGATTTTCGGCGTGCTCGGCGGTGCAGGATTGTTGGTACTCGGACTGTTGTGGATGTTCGGCGGCAAGCCGGGAAGCACTTTCGGCCAGTGGTTGTCGCTGCTGCCTATTCTGTGGGCGTTTTGCCGGTTGGCGCGCTATGTCCAGTCCTACTCCTCTACGATTCGCAACGCGTTTTCCGCGGTGCAGGCGGCGGAGTTGATTTTGTCGCTGATGTTCTTTTATATGGTCGGTCAGCATTTAAACGGCCGTCTGAAATTGAGCGGCATGGGCGTTCCGGTTTGCGCATTTGCGTTTGGTATGATTGGAGTCAGCGCGTTTGTGGCGCGGTATTATCTGCAAGTGAAAGCCCCTGATTTGGTTGCCGGAGCGGTGATTGTGACCGACGTGACCGATTTACTCAACGGTGTGTTTGCGTTGGCAGTGGGTGCGGTGGCCTGCTCGAAAACGGCGGTGGAGAAAACCGAAGAATATCGAGCAGAACTTCTGGAGAAGGCTCGTCTGAAAGCGATTGCCGACGAAGAAAAAGGAACGTTCATTCCGTTGGGAGAAGAAGACACGGCGGAGGAAGACCTTGCCGACGTTGCGGTTGAAGAAGCGGTTGAGGAAGCCGAGGCAACGGAGGAAGCGGCGACAGAGGAATCTGAAGAGGAAGTCGCCGACGAGGTTGACGAAGAAAATTCCGAGGAAGAAGTCGCCGATGAGGTTGACGAAGAAAATTCCGAGGAAGAGGTCGAGGACGTCGCGGAAGAACCTGCCGAGGAACCGACCGAAACGCAATCGGAAGAAACGGAATCCGAAGAAGAATAAAGAAAACGGGAAAAGAGCGTGCCTTGGCCGGGAGTTCTTAAGGAATGTATTCCTTAAGAACACGAGATTTTGGCGCAGAACATTGTCAAATCGCCTCGCTATACGCCAGTATAGCCGAGGCGGTTTTTCGCGTTCTTCATCCAAAATCTGTGTTTTAAGGCGCTTCGCGGTT
>JAZLLJ010000013.1:0-18040 GCA_045598065.1 Acutalibacteraceae bacterium | reverse complement strand
CCGGTTATTCCGTCGGAAATCACCTATGATTTGGAAGAGGCCAAAGCCGCGGCACAGCGTATCGGCTATCCGGTCGTGCTTCGCCCGGCGTTTACGCTTGGCGGCACGGGCGGCGGTTTTGCCAACAACGAGGCGGAACTTATTGAAATCGGCACGAACGCGTTCAAACTGTCGCCGGTGCATCAGGTGCTGATTGAAAAGAGTGTCAAAGGCTATAAAGAAACCGAATTCGAAGTGATGCGCGACTCGGACGATAACGCCATCACCATTTGCGGTATGGAAAACGTCGATCCCGTCGGTGTGCATACCGGCGACTCGGTGGTTGTTGCGCCGATTTTGTCGCTTAACGACCACGACCTCAAAATGCTCAACGACAGCGCTATCAAAATCATCCCCGAGCTGAAAATCTCCGGCGGATGCAACGTGCAGTTTGCGCTTGATCCTAATTCGAGCAAATACTATCTGATTGAAGTCAATCCGCGCGTGTCCCGTTCGTCGGCGCTTGCCTCTAAAGCAAGCGGCTATCCGATTGCGCGTGTCACGGCGAAAATTGCCCTCGGTATGGCGCTCAAAGACATTCCGGTGGCAGGCGGCACGGCGGCAATCGAGCCGTCGCTCGACTACATTGTGGCGAAATTCCCGCGCTTCCCGTTCGACAAATTCGCCGATGCGCCGAACACGCTCGGCACACAAATGAAAGCCACCGGCGAGGTGATGGGCATCGGCTCGACTCTCGAAGAATGTATGCTCAAATCCGTCCGCTCGCTCGAAACCGGTGTGTGCCACTTCTATATGCCGAAATTTGACAGCATGAGCGACGACGAACTGTATGAGTACATCAAAACCTTCCGCGATGACACGTTGTATGCCGTGTTTGCGCTCTTGCGCCGCGGTGCGAGCATCGAGAAAATCCACGAAATCACCGCGATTACCGAATTGTTCCTTGAAGCGTTCGCCCGTATCGTGGAAATGGAGAACCTGCTCAAAGACAACGTCAACGACGTGAAAACGCTGAAAGCCGCCAAAATCCTCGGTTTCTCGGATAAATACATTGCTTCGTTGTGGAATTTGTCCGAAATCGAGGTCTACAACAAACGTAAACAAAACGGTATTACGCCTATCTTCAAAATGGTGGATACCTTGCATACCGGCAAATACATTGCCTATCTCTATTCGTCCTATATCGGCGAAAATGCCTCGCGGCTTACCGATAAGAAGAAAATTATCGTGCTCGGCGCCGGCCCGATTCGTATTGGCCAGGGCGTGGAATTCGACTACTCCACTGTTCACGCGGTGCAGACGATTAAACGCGCCGGCTACGAAGCCATTATCATCAACAACAACCCCGAAACTGTCTCCACCGACTACACCACGGCGGACAAGCTCTATTTTGAGCCGCTGACGCCGGAAGATGTGATGGCGATCGTTGACTTTGAACAGCCGGACGGCGTGATTGCTTCGCTCGGCGGTCAGACGGCCATTAACCTCGCGCAACCGCTGATGGATCGCGGTGTCAAAATCATCGGTACCGATTGCGCTGCCATTGAGCGCGCTGAAAACCGCGACAGTTTCGAAAAAATCCTGCAAGACCTCAACATCCCGCAGCCGCAAGGCCGCGCCGTCACGAAGATTGAGGATGGCGTTGCCGCCGCCGCGGAAATCGGTTATCCGGTGCTTGTGCGCCCGTCGTTCGTGCTCGGCGGTCGCGCTATGCAGATCGTGGCGAACGAAGAGCAACTGCGCCACTACCTCAAAACCGCTGTGGAAATCGACGCGGACAAGCCGGATCTTGTCGACAAATACATTCAGGGCAAAGAGGGGGAGGTGGACGCGATTTGCGACGGCAGAGACGTGTTTATTCCCGGCATTATGGAACTCGTTGAGCGCACGGGTATCCACTCCGGCGACTCTATCAGCGTGTATCCGGCGTTCTCGATTTCGGATAAAGTCAAAGGCGTGATTTTGCAATACGCTAAGAAATTAGGTCTTGGCATCGGCATTATCGGCCTTTACAATATCCAATTCATCGTGGACAGCGAAGAAAACGTGTATATCATTGAGGTGAATCCGCGTTCGTCCCGTACCGTGCCGTTCCTTTCGAAATCCACCGGCTACAGCCTCGCGGACATTGCCACCGAAGTCATCCTCGGCAAATCCCTTAAAGAACAGGGCATTTTCGATGTGTATCCGGACGAGAAAAAACGTTTCTACGTGAAAGTGCCGGTGTTCAGCTTTAACAAAATCAAAGGCCTTGACGCCTACCTCTCGCCGGAAATGAAATCCACCGGCGAAGCCATCGGCTATGACGACAAACTCAACCGCGCACTGTATAAAGCGTTGCAGGCCTCCGGCACGCACCTGCAAAACTACGGCACGGTGTTTGTGACCGTTTCGAACAAGGATAAAGCGGAAGCGCTGCCGCTGATTCGCCGCTTCTATAACCTCGGTTTCAACATTGAGGCAACTTCCGGTACGGCGCAATTCCTCAAAGACAACGGCATTCGCACCCACGTGCTGAAAAAAATCAGCGAAGATGAGGATGAGATTCCGAATGCCATTCGTCAAGGCCACATTGCCTACGTGATTAACACCCGTGACATTGGCGCAACCGGTCAAGTGAGCGACGGTATGCAGATTCGCCGCCTTGCCACCGAGAACAACGTGACGATGTTTACCTCGCTCGATACGGTGAATGTGCTGCTCGACGTGCTGGAAGAAACCACCCTTACCATCTCTACGATTGACGCGTAAGGGGAGGAACGTATGAAACAGGGATTTTTTACCGTAAAAGAAAACACGGCGCTTAATGCGCTGGTATACAAAATGGTGCTTTCCGGCGATACGTCTGCCATCACCTGTCCGGGGCAATTCGTGAATTTGCAACTGGAAGGCAAGTTCCTGCGCCGTCCCATCTCTGTTTGCGACGTGAACGGCGACGAACTAACGCTGGTGTACAAGGTCGTAGGGAAGGGCACAAAACAGATGAGCGAGATGCAAGCCGGCGACACGGTGGACGTGTTGACCGGGCTCGGCAACGGCTATGACATGACCAAGGCAGGGCAGCACGTGTTGCTTCTCGGCGGCGGTGTCGGTGTGCCGCCGCTCTATCTGCTTGCCAAACGCCTGCTCGCCGACGGAAAAACCGTGTCGGTGGTGCTTGGCTTTAACAAAGCAGACGAAATCTTCTTTGAAGAGGAGTTTAAGGCGCTCGGCGCGAACGTGACCGTGACCACCGCCGACGGCTCGTACGGTGTGAAAGGTTTCGTGACCGATGCGCTGCCCGAAAATTACGACTATTTCTACACCTGCGGCCCCGAGCCGATGCTCAAAGCCGTGTATAAAGCGACGAACACCTCCGGCCAATTCAGTTTTGAAGAGCGGATGGGGTGCGGTTTCGGCGCGTGTATGGGTTGCTCGTGCAAAACGATTACCGGCTACAAGCGTATCTGCAAAGACGGGCCGGTGCTCGAAAAGGAGGAGATTTTATGGGAAGCCTGAGTGTGAATCTTTGCGGCATACCGCTCGATAATCCCGTGATTCCTGCCTCCGGTACGTTTGGTTTCGGCTATGAATTTGCCGAACTGTACGACATCAACTGCCTCGGCACGTTCTCGTTTAAGGGGACGACCAAAGACCCGCGTTTCGGCAATCCGACACCGCGTATTGCGGAATGTACCGCCGGAATGATCAACGCCGTAGGACTGCAAAACCCCGGTGTGGACAAGGTTATTGCGGAGGAATTGCCGAAACTGAAATCGTGCTTTCATAAACCGGTGATGGCGAACGTCTCCGGCTTTTCGGTGGACGATTACGCATACACTTGCGCAAAACTCGATAAAGAACCGCAAGTTGGTTGGCTTGAGGTCAACGTCAGTTGCCCGAATGTCCACGGCGGCGGAATGAGTTTCGGCACCAATCCCGAAGCCGCGGCGGAGGTGACCAAAGCGGTTAAAGCGGTAACGACAAAACCCGTTATCGTAAAGTTGTCGCCGAACGTTACCGATATCGTGGCCATCGCCAAAGCGTGTGAAGAGGCAGGGGCAGACGGTATCAGCCTTATTAACACTCTGCTCGGAATGAGGATTGATTTGAAGACTCATAAACCGGTTATCGCGAACAAAATGGGCGGTTTTTCCGGCCCGGCGATTTTCCCGGTGGCCCTGCGTATGGTTTACCAAGTCGCCCACGCGGTAAACGTTCCGGTTATCGGAATGGGCGGTGTGTCTTCTGCGGAAGATGTGCTCGAAATGATGCTCGCCGGCGCCACCGCGGTGGAAATCGGCGCCGCCAACCTTGTGAACCCCTTTGCTTGCCGCGATATCGTGGCGGATTTACCGCGTGTGATGGCGCAATACGGCATCGAAAATCTTTTGGATATCATAAAAGGAGCGTAATTATGGGAAAAGACGTTATCGTGGCGTGCGACTTTGCGTCCGCCGCCGACACCTATGCGTTTTTGGATAAATTCACCGGCAAAAAGCCGTTTGTGAAAATCGGAATGGAATTGTTTTATGCCGAAGGCCCGGCGATTGTGCAGGAACTCAAAGCCCGAGGACATAAAATTTTCCTCGATTTGAAACTCCACGACATTCCGAACACCGTCAAAAAGTCGATGGCGGTGCTGTCGCGGTTGGACGTGGATATTACGAATCTCCACGCCGCAGGAACGAAACGGATGATGGAAGCCGCGGTGGAGGGACTTACCCGTCCGGACGGCACGCGACCGCTTCTTATCGCGGTAACGCAACTGACCTCCACTGACCAAGAGAGTATGGAAAACGATTTGCTCATCAAAGAGCCGATGGATAAAGTCGTGATGCACTATGCGAAAAATGCGAAAGAGGCAGGGTTGGACGGCGTTGTCTGCTCGCCGCTCGAAGCCGGCAAAGTGCACGATACTTGCGGAAAAGAATTTTTGACGATTACGCCCGGTGTGCGGTTTGCGGACGGCGATATCGGCGACCAAAAACGCGTGATGACACCGGCGGAAGCCAAGAAAATCGGCTCGGATTATATCGTAGTCGGCCGCCCGATTACCGCGGCGGACAATCCGGTGGCGGCGTATGAGCGTTGCCTTGCGGAATTTATAGATTGAGGAGGAAACACAGTATGGAACGGAACAAAGTGATTGCCAAAGACCTTTTAAAAATCAAAGCAGTGTTCTTCCGCCCGGAAGAGCCGTTTACCTGGGCGAGCGGTATCAAAAGCCCGGTGTATTGCGACAACCGTTTAACGCTGACCGCGCCGGAAGTGCGAGACGACGTGGAAAACGGTCTTGCCGCGCTTGTGAAAGAGAATTTTCCCGAGGCGGAGGTGCTGATGGGCACGTCCACCGCCGGCATCGCGCACGCCGCGATCGTCGGCCACCTTCTTAAAATGCCGATGGGCTACGTTCGCTCCGGCAACAAAGACCACGGTCGCCAAAACCGCATTGAGGGCAAACTTGAAGCGGGGCAGAAAGTGGTGGTTGTCGAAGACCTTATTTCCACCGGCGGCAGTGTCATCGAAGTGGTGGAGGCGTTGCGCGAAGCCGGCGCAGAGGTGCTCGGTGTGGTGTCCATCTTCACCTATGGAATGCAAAAAGGCCTTGATCGCCTTGCTGCGGCCAACGTCAAAAACATCTCGCTTACGAACTTCGACACCATTGCCGAAGTCGCCGCGGAGGAGGGCTATATCGCCACCGCGGACATTGCAAAACTGATTGCATTCCGCAACAACCCCTCGGACGAAAGTTGGATTGGAGCGTAAGGGTATGAGAAGTCTCATTGACACCTTGAATTTGTCGGTGGCGGAACTCGACGAACTCATTGCTACCGCGGAAAACATTTTGGAATTCCCTGAAATGTACGTTGAAGCGTGTAAAGGCAAGAAACTTGCCACGCTTTTCTTCGAACCGTCTACGCGCACGCGGCTTAGTTTTGAGGCCGCGATGCTGGAACTGGGCGGCAGTGTGTTGTCCATGTCCGGCGCTGGTGCCTCCTCGACCGAAAAAGGCGAGAGTATCGCCGACACTGCGCGCACCGTCGGGTGCTATGCGGATATCATTGCCATGCGCCACCCGAAAGAGGGCTCGGCGTTGGTGGCGGCGCAAAACGCGCGGATTCCGGTGATTAACGCCGGCGACGGCGGCCATTGCCATCCGACACAGACGCTTGCGGATTTGCTTACGATTCACCGCCATAAAGGACGGTTTTCTGACTTGAAAGTGGGCCTTTGCGGCGACCTCAAATACGGGCGCACGGTTCATTCGCTGATTGGCGCGCTGTCGCGGTATCCCGGTGTGGAATTTGTGCTCATCTCGCCCGAAGAACTGCGCCTGCCCGACTACGTCAAGAGCGAGGTCATCGAAAAAAGCGGCCTAAAATACAGCGAGACCGACTCGCTGGAAGAGGCGCTCCCCAATCTTGACATTTTGTATATGACGCGCATCCAACGGGAGCGGTTTGATGATCCGGCGGTATATGAACGTCTGAAAGACGTGTACGTGCTGACCGAAGAGAAGATGCAAAAAGCCGCCGCCGATTGCTGTGTGCTTCACCCACTGCCGCGTGTCAACGAAATCAGCGTGAAAGTGGACAGCGATCCCCGTGCCTGCTATTTTGAACAAGTCAAAAACGGCAAGTATATGCGTATGGCGCTGATTCTGAAACTGCTTTCCGAACGTGATTTGCCCTACGAAAACGAAATGGGGCAGGAGGGCGGCCATTGCGACAATCCGCGCTGTATTACCTCGAACGAGCAGGAACTTGCCCACCGTTTTAAAATCTCCGCCGACGGTAAAACCCGTCGCTGTGTCTACTGCGAAACAGAAGAAAAAAATTGACAAAAAAGTGCGTTCTTCGCTTGACTTAAAAGCGCTTTTTTGGTATACTGAACATAGCCATTGAAAGCGCTCTTTGTGACTGACGGAACATCGCGGAGCACCGCGGAGGATCAAAGAGCGAGGGGTAAAGTCACCCCGCTTTACAGCCGACCGTCTGGGCGCACGTTGACCTTGTACAGGACTACGTGCGTCCTTTTGTTTTTGAAACGAAACAAGGAGGTTTTTTGATGAAAAAAATCGGTATCGTTATGGGCAGCGACAGTGATTTGCCCATCATCCAAAAAGCAACGAACACGCTGGACGGCTTGGGAATTCCCTATGAAGTCCACGTCTATTCGGCGCACCGTACACCCGAGCAGGCGCGCGACTTCGCGGTGAATGCTCGCAAGAACGGATTCGGTGCGATTATCGCCGCCGCGGGAATGGCGGCGCATTTGGCAGGTGCCATCGCCGCCAACACCACGCTCCCGGTGGTGGGAATTCCCTGTAAAGGTGGCACCCTTGACGGCATTGATGCCCTCTTGGCGACGGTCCAAATGCCTTCCGGAATCCCGGTGGCGACGGTCGCGCTGAACGGAGGAGTCAATGCCGCTTTGCTTTGTGCCCAGATTCTCGCGGTGGAGGATAAAGACCTCGCTGCCAAACTGGATGCGAAGCGCAAAGCTGACGCCGATGCTGTGCTCGAAAAAGATGCAGGTATTATGGCGCGGCTGTAAAATTGTTTGTTATAAACCCTAACTATAAAAAAAGGAGTCGATCAACAATGGAAAAGAAACTTGTGTACACCGGCAAAACTAAGGACGTATTTGCTCTGGACAATGGCAACTATCTCCTCAAATTCAAAGATGACTGCACCGGCAAAGACGGTGTGTTTGATCCCGGCGAGAACTCCGTCGGCCTGACCATCGAAGGCGTGGGCGACGTCAATCTGCGTATATCCATCTATTTCTTCGAAAAAGTGAATGCCGCCGGCATCAAAACTCACTACGTTTCCGCCGACCTCGCGGACACCACTATGGAAGTGCTTCCGGCAAAAGTGTTCGGTAAAGGCCTGGAAGTCATCTGCCGCTACAAAGCGGTGGGCAGCTTCTATCGCCGTTACAGCGACTACTGCGAGGAGGGCGCCGATTTGCCTGCCTACGTGGAGACTACCTTCAAAAACGATGAAAAAGGCGATCCGCTCGTGACCAAAGACGGTCTTGTGGACCTCGGCGTGATGACCGCGAAACAGTATGACGACATCAAAGTAATGACGCAGCAAATCACCAAAATTGTTGCGGACGATTTGGCGGAAAAAGGCCTTGTGCTGTATGACATCAAATTCGAGTTCGGCTACGATGCCGACGGCAACGTGATGCTGATTGACGAAATCGCCTCCGGCAATATGCGCGTGTATAAAAACGGCGAATACATTGATCCGATGACGCTTTCCAAACTGTTCTTCGCTTAATTTTCTACTATCTGAAACGGAGGAAATCCCATGGGAGGATTTTTCGGAATCGTATCCAAAAACGACTGTCTTGCCGACGCGTTTTTCGGAACGGACTACCATTCGCACCTCGGAACCTACAGCGGCGGCCTCGCGGCATATGATGCAGAAATCGGGCTTCAACGCAAAATTCATCATATCGGCAACGCCCCGTTCCGCACCAAATTCGAGCATATCTTTGAGGAGATGAGCGGTACGTCTGCCATCGGTGTTATCAGCGACACGTTTCCTCAGCCGTTGCTCATTCGCTCGAACCTCGGCACCTACGCCATCGGCGTGGTGGGTGTTATCAACAACTTCGAGGAACTCATCAAGCAGTATCTGTCCTTCTCGGGCGGCCACTTCGACTCGATGACCGGCGGCAAGGTGAACGGCACCGAACTGGTTGCCGCACTCATCAACCAAAAGAGCAACTTTGCCGAAGGTGTCCAATTCGCCCAAAAATCCATTGAGGGCACGGCATCCATCCTCATCTTGAAAGAGGACGGTGCGCTGATTGCCGCCCGTGATGCGGTGGGAAGGCTTCCCGTTGCCATCGGCAAACGGGAGGACGGATACGCTGTCGCGTTCGAGTCATTTGCGTTTAACAAACTCGGTTTTGAGAACGTGCGCGAACTCGGCCCGGGCGAAGTGGTAGAGATTACCCCCGACAGCATCACACAGCTGGTCGCGCCCGGCAAGAAAAAACGGGTGTGCTCGTTCCTTTGGAGTTACTACGGCTATCCTACGTCCACCTATGAAGGTGTCAACGTCGAGATGATGCGATATCGCAACGGTGAACTGCTCGCCGAAATCGACGAACTGTTCGGTGTGTGTGACGGACTCGATTACGTCGGCGGCGTGCCCGATTCCGGTACACCGCACGCCATCGGTTATGCCAACCACAGTCGTGTGCCGTTTGCGCGCGCGTTCATCAAGTATACACCAACCTGGTCGCGGAGTTTTATGCCCACGAAGCAAGTGGAGCGCGAGAAAATCGCTAAAATGAAACAGATTCCCGTACGAGAACTCATCGAAAATATGGAACTGTTGTTTGTGGACGATTCGATTGTTCGCGGAACGCAACTGAAAGAAACGGTGGATTTCCTCTATGAAAGCGGTGCCAAAGCGGTGCATATGCGCTCTGCTTGTCCGCCGATTATGTATGGTTGTAAATACCTTAATTTTTCCCGTGCAACGGGGGATATGGAACTTCTTGCCCGTCGCGTTATTTTTGAACTCGAGGGTGAAGAGGGCGAAAAACATATTGACGAGTATATGGATAATTCCACCGAGCGCGGTCAGAATTTGCGCCGTGTCATCTGCGAAAAATTCCATTTTGCCTCGCTGGAATTCCAGTCTCTCGAAAATGTAATCAAAGCCATCGGTCTTCCTGCGGAAGACTTGTGCACGTATTGTTGGAACGGAAAGGAGTAAGCGTTATGAACATGAATTCTCGCTCGGACGCTTATGCTGCCGCCGGTGTGGATATTACCGCCGGCTATAAAGCGGTGGAGCTGATGAAACAGCACATCGCCAAAACGATGACTTCCGGTGTCTGCTCGGACGTGGGCGGCTTCGGCGGTCTGTTTGAGCTGGATTTGGAGGGCATTACCCGTCCGGTGCTGGTTTCCGGCACGGACGGTGTGGGCACAAAACTGAAACTCGCTTTTTTGATGGACAAGCACGACACGGTCGGTATTGACTGTGTTGCCATGTGCGTCAACGACATCATTTGTTGCGGCGCGAAACCGTTGTTCTTCCTCGACTACATCGCCTGCGGTAAAAACGTGCCGGAGCGCATTGCCGACATTGTGAAAGGCGTGTGTGACGGGTGTGTCCAGTCGGGCGCGGCGCTCATCGGCGGCGAAACCGCTGAGATGCCCGGTTTTTATCCCGAGGACGAATACGATTTGGCCGGCTATTGCACCGGTGTGGTGGATAAAGCCAAAATCATCAACAATAAAACGATGCAAGCAGGGGACGTGGTGATTGCGCTTCCGTCGAGCGGTGTCCACTCCAACGGTTTCTCGCTCGTGCGTAAGGTGTTCGACGTGGAAAATGCCGACATTAAAACCCCGCTCGCGGAACTCGGCGGCAAATCTGTTGGCGAAGCGCTCTTGGCGCCCACGCGCATTTACGTGAAACCTGTGCTGGCGCTTTTGGAAGCGGTAACGGTGAAAGGCATTTCCCATATCACCGGCGGCGGCTTCTATGAGAATATTCCGCGCAGTATTCCGGATGGACTCGGCGCGAAAATCCAAAAGAGCGCGGTGAAGATCCTGCCGATCTTCGACCTCATCCAAAAACAGGGCGGCATCTCCGAACGCGATATGTTCAACACCTTTAATATGGGTGTCGGTATGAGCATCGTCGTTGCCAAAGAGGATGCCGATAAAGCGCTCGCTGTGCTGAAAGAAGCCGGCGAGGATGCCTACGTCATTGGCGAAATTATCGCTTCGGACGAAAAGATTGTGATTGAATAAATTTTCCGTTACTCTCAACTCTTGAAAGGGGGAGACGGCATTGAAAACCAAGAAAATCAAAATTGCCGTGCTGGTTTCCGGCGGCGGCACCAATTTGCAAGCGCTTATCGATGCCCAAAAAAGCGGCATTTTGAAAAGCGGAAAAATTACGCTTGTCCTCTCGAACAAAGCGGATGCGTTTGCGCTTCAACGCGCGGCGGATGCAGAAATCCCCACCGCCACGGTGCTCAAATCCGTTTGTCTGTCGCAAGAGCAGTTTGAGGACGAAATCATTAAAAAAATCGAAGAAGCCGGTGCAGAACTTATCGTGCTCGCCGGATTTATGGCGATTTTGAGCGAAAAATTCACCTCGCACTTCGAACGCCGTATTTTAAACGTGCATCCGTCGCTTATCCCGTCGTTCTGCGGTGAGGGATTTTACGGGCTTCGTGTGCATAAAGCGGCGCTGGAAAAGGGCGTAAAAGTCACGGGTGCTACGGTGCATTTTGTCAATGAGATTCCCGACGGCGGCGAGATTATCCTGCAAAAAGCCGTCAGTGTCCGGGAAAACGATACGCCCGAAACGCTGCAAAAGCGCGTAATGCGCCAAGCAGAATGGAAAATTTTGCCTGCGGCCACCGAAAAAGTTGCCGCGGCGTTGTTAGAAGCTAAAAATCATTAACGGAGGAAACTGTTATGAACATTTATAAAGTCAACGACATTGCCGAACTCATTAAGGACAACTCCTACGTCGGTCGCGGTATTGTTATCGGTAAACCCGCCGACGGCAAAAAAGCCGCGACTGCTTACTTCATTATGGGCCGCAGCGAAAACAGCCGCAACCGTATCTTCACCGAGAAAAACGGGGAAGTGTTCACCGAGCCGTTTGATGCGTCCAAAGTGCAGGATCCGAGCCTTATCATCTATGCCGCCATCCGTTCTTACGAGAACAAACTCATTGTGACGAACGGCAACCAGACCGACACGATTTATGACAGCCTCGCGAACGGCGGTTGCTTCTGCAAAGCCCTTAAAACGCGCGAATTTGAGCCGGATGCCCCGAACTTCACGCCGCGTATCAGCGGTATGCTGACCTTCGCAGACGGCGACTTTACCTATAAAATGAGCATCCTCAAGAGCATCGATGCGGACGGTTCCGACTGCGCCCGCTATACCTTCGATTATCCGTCGGTTGCCGGACTCGGCCACTTTATCCACACCTACGTGTGCGACGGCAACCCGATCCCGACGTTCCAGGGCGAGCCGGAGAGGGTGGCGATTGACAACGACATCGACGCGTTTACCGACAAACTGTGGAACGCGCTGGACGAGAACAATAAAATCTCGCTGTACGTCCGTTATGTGGACCTCGCGACCGGAGACGCGGACAACCGCCTCATCAACAAGAACAAATAAGGAGTGGGAACAATGAAAGAATTTGAACTGAAATACGGTTGCAACCCCAACCAAAAACCCTCGAAAATCTTTATGCACGACGGCTCTGACCTGCCGATTGAAATCCTCAACGGCCGTCCGGGTTATATCAACTTTCTTGATGCGTTCAACTCCTGGCAGCTCGTCAAAGAACTGAAAGAGGCGCTTGGTCTTCCGGCAGTGACGTCGTTCAAACACGTCAGCCCGACGTCTGCGGCGGTGGGTATTCCGCTGTCCGATAAACTGAAAAAAGCCTGCTTTGTGGACGATATCGAAGGTCTCGACGATTCGCCGCTCGCCTGCGCCTATGCCCGTGCTCGCGGTACTGACCGTATGTGCTCGTTCGGCGACTGGGTGGCGCTTTCCGACACCTGCGACGTGACCACCGCGCTGATGATTAAACGCGAGGTGTCCGACGGTGTTATTGCGCCGGATTACGAACCGGAAGCGCTCGAAATCCTCAAAACCAAACGCAAGGGCGGCTATAACATTGTGAAAATCGATCCGAACTACGTGCCTGCCGAAGCGGAGCATAAACAGGTGTTCGGTATCACCTTTGAGCAGGGCCGCAACAACTTCAAAATCAACAAAGAACTGCTTTCCGACATCGTGACGAAAAACAAAGATTTGCCGGACAGCGCGGTGCGCGACCTCATTATCGCGCTTATCACGCTGAAATATACCCAGTCGAACTCCGTCTGCTACGCGGTGGACGGTCAGGCAATCGGTGTCGGCGCCGGTCAGCAGTCGCGTATCCACTGCACCCGTCTTGCAGGCAGTAAAGCGGATACGTGGTTCCTCCGTCAAGCGGATAAAGTGCTGAATCTGCCGTTCAAAGCGGAAATCGGCCGTCCCGACCGCGACAACGTGATTGACGGCTATATCAACCAAAACGAAGAACACGTCTGCGCCGACGGCAACTGGCAGAAATACTTTACTGAGCAGCCGTCGCCGTTCACCCGTGAAGAGCAGCAAGCCTATCTCGCCACCATCGACGGTGTGGCGCTTGGCTCGGATGCGTTCTTCCCGTTCAGCGACAACATCGAGCGCGCCAAAAAGAGCGGTGTCAAATACATCGCCGAGCCGGGCGGCTCGATTCGCGACGATTTGGTCATCGAGTGCTGTGACAAGTACGGTATGACCATGTCCTTTACGAAAATGCGCTTGTTCCACCACTAATACGCTCCACCATTAAGGAGGAAAATTATGAAACTGTTGGTTGTCGGCTCCGGAGGACGGGAGCACGCCATTATCAAAAAACTGAACGAAAACCCTGCGGTGACCGCGGTTTTCGCTCTGCCGGGAAACGGCGGCATGGCGGCGGATGCCACTTGCGTGAACATCAAAGCCACCGATATTGACGGCATTGTGAATTTCGCCGTGGAAAATGCGGTGGATTATGCCGTTGTTGCGCCGGACGATCCGCTGGTGCTTGGCTGTGTGGATGCGCTTAACGAAAAGGGGATTCCCTGCTTCGGCCCGAAAGCGAACGCCGCCATTATCGAAGGCAGTAAGGTGTTTTCGAAAGACCTCATGAAAAAATATGGGATTCCCACCGCCCGCTACGAGACGTTCAACGACTTGAACGCCGCGCTCGCGTATCTGGAAACCGCGCCCATTCCGACCGTCATCAAAGCGGACGGTTTGGCGCTCGGCAAAGGTGTGGTCATCGCCGAAACGCGCGATGAGGCGAAAGCCGCCGTCGTGTCGATGATGCAGGACAAAAAGTTCGGCAAAAGCGGCGAAAACATCGTCATCGAGGAGTTTTTGACCGGTCCCGAAGTGTCCGTGCTGTCCTTTACCGACGGCAAAACCGTCGTGCCGATGGTCTCGTCTATGGACCACAAACGTGCCGGCGACAACGATACGGGCCTCAACACCGGCGGTATGGGCACGATTGCTCCGAACCCGTATTACACGGCGGACATTGCGGCGGAATGTATGGAAAAAATCTTCCTGCCGACCATGAACGCCATGAACGCGGAGGGGAGAACGTTTAAAGGTTGCCTCTATTTCGGTTTGATGCTTACCCCTGACGGCCCGAAAGTGATTGAATATAACTGCCGTTTCGGCGATCCCGAAACGCAGGTGGTGCTGCCGCTGCTCAAATCCGACCTGCTTACCGTGATGCAGGCGGTGACGAACGGTACGCTCGCCGATTGCGACGTGGAGTTTTACGACAAGCACGCCTGCTGCGTTGTGATGGCATCGGAGGGCTATCCCGTTGCCTATGAAAAGGGCTATGAAATGACCATTCCTGCCGAAACTACCCCATACGTTTTTGTTGCCGGAGCGGCGCTTAAAGACGGTAAATTGCTCACGAACGGCGGTCGCGTGCTCGGTGTGACCGCGGTAGAAGACACGCTTCCTGCCGCAATTAAAACCGCGTATGACCGTGTTTCCACCGTCTCGTTCGGCAACGCCTTTTTCCGTCACGATATCGGTCAAAGAGCGCTTCGCGCTTTGGAGGAATAACGATGGTTTACAGAATTTTTGTGGAAAAACGCGCGGGACTTCAAAACGAAGCCAACGCGCTGAAAAATGATGCGAAAGGCCTTCTCGGAATCAGTGGGCTTTCCGACGTGCGGCTTTTTAACCGTTATGACGCGGAAAATATCACCGCCGAGCAGTTCGATTACGCGGTGAAAACCGTGTTTTCCGAGCCGCAGCTCGACATCGCCACCGCCGACGTGAATTTGGAGGGGGCAACGGTGTTCGCGGTGGAATATCTGCCCGGTCAGTTTGACCAGCGCGCGGATTCCGCGGCGCAGTGCATCCAGCTTTTGTTCCAAAGCGAGCGTCCGCTTATCCGCAGTGCCAAAATTTATGCGCTGTACGGTGATTTGACCGAGACGGACGTGGCGGAAATCAAAAAATACGTTATCAACCCGGTGGAGGCGCGCGAAGCCGCGCTTGAAAAACCGGAAACCTTAAAAACCGATTACGATATCCCCGAAATGGTGGAGACGCTTAACGGCTTTACGAAACTTTCGCGCGACGAACTCGCGGCGTTTATCAAAACCTACGGTTTGGCGATGGACGTGGACGATATCGCGTTCTGCCGCGAGTATTTCGAGAAAGAACAGCGCGATCCCACCATCACCGAGATCCGTATGATCGACACCTATTGGTCGGACCACTGCCGTCACACCACCTTCGGCACGGTTATCGACAACGTGAAATTCGAGGACAAACTGCTCGAAGAGGCGTACAACGACTATCTTGCGACTCGCAAAGATCTCGGTCGCGTAAAGCCCGTTTGCCTCATGGATATCGCCACGCTCGCGGTGCGCTATCTCAAAAAGACCGGCAAACTCAACAAACTCGACGAATCGGAAGAAATCAACGCCTGCACCGTTAAAATCGACGTGGAGGTGGACGGCAAAACCGAGCCGTGGTTGCTTCTGTTCAAAAATGAAACCCACAACCACCCGACCGAAATCGAGCCGTCCGGCGGCGCGGCAACCTGCACCGGCGGCGCTATCCGCGATCCGTTGTCCGGCCGTTCCTACGTCTACGGTGCGATGCGTTTGACCGGTGCGGCCGATCCGACCGTTCCGGTATGCGACACCATTCCCGGCAAACTGCCTCAGCGCAAAATTGTGACGACGGCCGCGAACGGCTATTCGTCCTACGGCAACCAAATCGGCCTTGCCACCGGCATTGTGGATGAGTTGTATCATCCCGGTTACGCCGCGAAACGGATGGAAATCGGCGCGGTCATTGCGGCGACTCCGGCGGAAAATGTCCGCCGCGAAGTGCCGGCGCCCGGCGATGTGGTGATTCTCCTCGGCGGCAGTACCGGCCGCGACGGTATCGGCGGTGCGACAGGCTCTTCCAAAGCGCACGACTCCCACTCGGTGGAGACTTGCGGCGCGGAAGTGCAAAAAGGTAACGCTCCCGAAGAACGTAAACTCCAACGTCTGTTCCGCAACGGCGATGCCTGCCGTATGATCAAACGCTGCAACGACTTCGGCGCCGGCGGCGTGTCGGTCGCTATCGGCGAACTGGCGGACGGTCTTTCCATTGACTTAAACGCCGTGCCGAAGAAGTACGAGGGCCTCGACGGTACCGAACTCGCTATCAGCGAATCGCAAGAGCGTATGGCGGTGGTTGTCGAAGCCAAAGACGTGGCGGCATTTCTGGCGCTTGCCGACAAAGAAAATCTGCAAGCCTGCCCGGTGGCGACGGTGACCGCCGAGCCGCGGCTTAAGATGACCTGGAACGGCAACACCATTGTGGATGTGAGCCGCGAATTCTTAAATTCCAACGGTGCGGACAAGCATATTACGATTTTGCCGGCAGCGACGGCTAAACCCGAAAAGGAAATCGGTGGCACGTTCACCGATAGTTATAAAGCGCTTCTCGCCGACCTCAACGTTTGCTCGAAACGCGGCCTTTCCGAGCGTTTTGACTCCACAATCGGCGCCGGAACGGTGTTGATGCCATTCGGCGGCAAGTACCAAAAAACGCCGATTCAGGCGATGGTGCAAAAAATCTCAGTGGAGAAAAAACATACCGACGACTGCTCGCTGATGTCGTGGGGCTATAACCCGTATATCACCGAGCAAAGCCCGTTCCACGGCGCGTATTTGGCGGTGGTGGAATCGGCGGCGAAACTCATCGCCACCGGCGCGAAATTCGAGGACGTGTACCTCACGTTCCAAGAGTATTTCGAAAAACCAGGCACCGACGGAAAACGTTGGGGCAAGCCGTTTTCGGCGCTCCTCGGCGCGTTCAAAGCGCAAAAAGAGCTCGGCATCGGCGCAATCGGCGGCAAGGACTCCATGAGCGGTTCGTTCGAGAATATCGACGTGCCGCCGACGCTCGTTTCGTCTGCCGTGACGACCGAGAAAACAGCTTCGGTTGTCTCGCCGGAATTTAAGAGCGCGGGCAACCGCGTGGTGTGGCTTAAACCCGAGGTGGACGAAAACGGTCTGCCGACGGCGGAAAGTCTTCTGAAACTCTTTGACAAAGTCACTGACCTGCTCCGTTCGGGCGTTGCTGTTTCCTGCTACACGCCGGGACTCGGCGGTGTTGCGGAAGCGGTCTACAAAATGGCGCTCGGCAACGGATTTGGCTTTGATTACGCCGCCGGACTGTCGATGGAAGACCTGTTCGGCTATGCCTACGGCAGTTTCGTTCTTGAAGTGACGGGGGAGACAGACGGAATTCTCCTCGGCACGGTGACGAACGGCGATGCCATCACCCGTGAGGGCGAGAACATTGCGCTTTCGGCACTTTCCACGATTTATGAGAACAAACTCGAAGGCGTGTACGCCTGCAACATCGCGCAAACGCCGTCCGCGATGGAGACGTTCTCCTACGACGGCCGTAACACCGCAGCACCCGCGATTGCGGTGGCAAAACCGAAAGTGCTCATTCCTGCGTTCCCGGGCACTAACTGCGAATTTGACAGCGCGAAAGCGGTCGAGGATGCAGGCGCCGAAGCGCAGATTTACGTCATCAACAACCTCTCTGCCGACGGCATTCGCCGCAGCGTAGAGGAGTTTGCACAGGCTGTCAAACAGTCGCAAATCGTCTTTGTTCCCGGCGGTTTCTCCGGCGGTGACGAGCCGGACGGCAGCGGTAAATTCATTACCGCGTTCTTCCGCAACGCCGCGATTAAAGAGGCGGTCACGGATCTTCTCGACAACCGTGACGGTCTGATGTGCGGCATTTGCAACGGCTTCCAGGCGCTGATTAAACTCGGTCTTGTGCCGTACGGCAAAATCATCGACACCGATGAAAACTGCCCGACCTTGACGTTTAACACCATTGCTCGCCACCAGTCGAAGATCGTGCGCACGCGTGTGGCATCCAACAAGTCTCCGTGGCTCAAAGGTGTCA
>JAZLLJ010000012.1:0-20154 GCA_045598065.1 Acutalibacteraceae bacterium | reverse complement strand
GAGGTGCAAAAGGGGCGTCTCGTGCCGCATCACCAGTTTTGCAGTGCGTTCGGTAAGGATTTCCGGCGTCGGGTCGATCTTCCCGGCGGTCCCCTGCCGCGCCTCGGCAGCGAGACGGACGACCGTCAGCTCACCGCGTATCTCCACGGCGAGACGCTCGACGTGCCGGACACGTCCGACGGCTGGGCAGCCGTCACGGTTGCAGGCGCGGCGCTCGGCGGCGGCAAAGTCACCGGCGGCACGCTCAAAAACCACTACCCGAAAGGGTTGCGAAACGTATAAGTTGATAAAAACCCGCCGTCTTAAACAAGGCGGCGGGGTTTTTGTTTTCGGCGGCGATGTGCACCCGAAGCAACATCAAAATCTCACAACGGCAAGGGCAAGGCCTTGCCCTACGTCATCACCCGAAGTGACATCACCATTCACCCCCGTCCGCCTTTTTGCATACGATAAAAAAGGAAGGCACGCGCCTTCGAATTTCGACACAAAAGGGTGAACACTATGGCAACGTTCCAAAACCAAGCAACACTTTCCTATAACGGACTTTCCACGACCTCGAACATCGCGGTGGGCGAACTGCTCGAAGAGCTTTCGGTCACCAAAGCAGCGGTGTATGACCGCTATGAAGCCGGCGACACGGTGGCGTTCGTCGTCAGTCTCGTCAACGCCGGCACGACCGACGTGACCGACGTGACGGTGAGCGACAACCTCGGCCAATACGCGTTCGGTGCAACCGACCTTGTGCCGCTCGACTACGTGCCGAACACGGTGCGTTACTACCAAAACGGCGTATTGCAACCGACTCCGGCGGTGGTCGCCGGACCGCCAATGCAAGTGACCGGGCTGACCGTTCCTGCCGGTGGCAACGCGATGATTGTGTATGAAGCGGCGGTCAACAACTTTGCGCCGCTGGATGCTAACGGCTCGGTGGTCAACACCGCGTCCGTTTCCGGTGTCGGCATTGCCGCGCCGATCGACGCGACCGCGACCATTTTGCCGGACAGCCGTCCTCAACTGACGATTTCCAAATCCCTCTCGCCCACGACTGTGACCGAGAACGGACAAATCACCTACACGTTCGTCATCCAAAACAGCGGTAACGTGGCGACCGATGCCGGCGACAACGTCATTGTTCGCGACACGTTTAACCCGATTCTTGACCCGATTGCCGTCACGATTGACGGCGTTGGCCGCAACGCAGGCAACGATTACACCTACACGCCGGCGAACGGTGAGTTTGCCACCGAACCGACGGCGTTCACCGTCCCTGCCGCGACCTATACCCAAGACCCGACGACCGGCGAATGGATTACAAACCCCGGCACCACCACCATCACCGTCACCGGCACGGTGTAAGGGAAAATCTCGCACAAAACAACAAAAACCCACCCCGTTCGGGGTGGGTTTTGATTTTTCCGTTACCAACTAATCGGCACGTAAAATGATTCGCCGACAAGGGTGTAATCATCCAAAGAAAACGCATCGCTGCCACTAATCGCTTCGTGTGCTTCGCCGGTCGTCAAGTTGACCAGTATTGAATCCACGCCATTGCCATCCACCGGAACGCAAATCCAAACAGGACTGTCCAGTGTATAGTTTTCCACATACACGGGATTGAAATAGTCAGAAGAAACCGTGTAGTATTCGGATAAATCTTCCTTTAACTGTTGGAAATACACTCCATCTTCGATCCATTCGGAGTCAGTACCGTCAATTTTATACGTTCCGTTTTCCTTAACAAAGGCGAACGTGTATATAAGAATACCATCAACTTCAGGACTATACACGGTTACTTCCGGACGGTTGGGGTTTGAAAAATCGAATGAAGACGTCGTTACGTTGATGTTGGGAGAAGTGGGTTTACTTGTGCCGAACACCGCCCATATTTCTCCGTTAATTTCAAATACAGGCGATTCTTTTTCGCCTATCGCACGATCCCCACTGTATAACCACTCTTGCAAATAATTCTTCGAGAGATATTGCTGATTGTGCTCTTTCACTTCCTCGTAGGTATGGCAACAACGGGATATGGCAACGCAATCCCTTGCCCCGGTTTGCTCCAAAAATCTCTCACGATCTTCTTCGGTCTGAAGTAAAGAGGCATAGTACTTTTGCTCACTACTATTCAGGCCCATAAAACGGCCCGCCTCATTTTCCCACTCAAAATCACAAAACGCTCCACCGAAAAACATTGCTCGTTTCCACGCCTTGATCGCGGGCTCGGCATCACGCCAAAATGCGGCATCCACCGTGTCAACGTGCGGCCGGTCAACGGGTGAAGTCGGCTTTGTGGAACTCGCCGGTGTCACAGCAGGTGTGTCCGACGGCTCATCTTCGGGAATCGTGCCGTTATCTTCCAACGAGGGCGGTGTATCGGACAACTCGCGCAAATCGGAGAGATAGTATTCGTCATCCAGGTAGGAAAGGGCATGGAAAAGGTCACAGTTCGAGGCGTTCGTGTAAATAATATAGCCGCCTTTCAGCATTTCCTGTACGTCGTCGCCGTAGGCATCCCACGCCGACTGTTTAATACGCCATTCACCGTTGTCTTGCTGTTCAAGGTTTTCCCAGTCATCGGTCGAAAAGACGATGGAATCAATTTCTTTTTCGTTGCCGGAAGCATCCAACTGATACACTCGCGTTGTGACCGTTCCGATTCCCGTCCACATAGCATGGGTTTCTTCCGCGAAATAAAAACTGTTTTCGCCATTCGGCGCTAAATACCAAGAGAAAAAGCCGCCGCCATGGTAAAAACTGCCGCGTTTGGTATAAATCGGTTTCATTTTTCCGTCAGAAAGCGTATACACCGTTCCTTCGATAGCGCCCGGCGTTTCCGTAGTATACCGCACCACGATGAGTTCCGGAATCTCGTCGCCGGTCACGTCAGCGCAAAGGCCGATATCCGTGTCTTTGACAAAATGACTTTTATAATACACTTCGGCGTCATCTCGCGCCTCTTGCGCTTCATCGGACAGCGCCGACGATTCTTCTTTTTTTGTATCTTTTTCCCCACATCCGGTGGCGGAACACATCATTCCCACCGCCAAAAGCAAGCACAGCAGTAGCAATAATCCTCGTTTCATAGCCATTCTCCTTTGGTTTTCCACATCGTTGTGTGACAAAAAAGTCCTCTGCAACAGAGGACTTTTTTTATAGCTTAAATTCCTCGCCGCTTTTGGGCTTTTGCAACGGTTGCGGACGGCGAGTGGGAATGCGTTTTAACGGATCGTATTCGTAATTTTTACAACAATAGGTGGCGGCCACCGCTCCGTGTTTTATACAGAGGATGGTCTGTCTGTCCGCGACACGACGGCCGAAATGACAATATTCGCATTTATCCTCGATGCGGTTGCCATACAACTTCCGTTTCATCGTTCCCACTCCTTTCTGTTTTGCAGTATAGCATACGCCGCCGAAAAATGCAAGGGATTTTATTTAGCTTTTTGCGGAAGCGACAAAAGCGCCGTGGCAACCGTTGCAAGCAGCGCAAGCGAGCCGGTGAAGCTGCCGGACAGCGGCAAAATTTTGGCTTCGGTCGGTGCAAACACCGAAAGCGGCAACGGGAAAACGCGGAACAAAATCGCGGAGATGCCGGCGGCAACCAGCCCTTGTGCAACCCTCGCCGCAAAAAAGCCGCGATTAACGACCGGTCGTCCCGAAAACAAAGCCGCAATCTGTCCATGGACAGAAAATCCACCGAATCCGATACACGCCGAAAGCACCACGCCGCGCGGCGCCCAGGCGATGCAACCGACCGACACTTCGGTGGCGGCGGCCACCGTGTCCACGACCTTTTGCGGCAATCCCAACGCATCCAAAACCGACAAAAAGCAGGTGGAGGCGGTCACAAATCCACACATCACAAGCATCGCGCGCGCGGCCTCCCCCACCGCTGTGCCAACCGCGGACAACGTCGTGATTTTTACCGTTTTTTTTGACGGTGCTTTGTGCAGGCGGCAACCGTGACCGCCGGCAAACCCGATGAGCAGTGCCGCCGTCCACTGGGCGACCAGCAACAGCCATCCGTGAAACGTACTTCCAAGCAATTCCGCCCCCACGGTAGACACCATAAACGCCGGACCGCTCACTACGCAAAATCGCATCATACGCTGTGCTTCTTCCAACGTCAATTCGCCGCGCCTGAGCAGTTTTTCGCACGCGGCGGCGCCGGAAGGATAGCCACCCACAAACGAGAGCAGAATTCCGGCAGCACAGCAACCGGGAAGTCCGAACGCGCGTTGGGTGATGCCGCAAAACCGCCGTCCTATGACATCGGACAGCCCGCTTTCCACCAAAAACGAGGACAGCGCCATAAACGGAAACAGCGACGGAATCAGCACGTCGCCGCATACCGCAAGCCCACGTTTTGCGCCGGTTGCGGCGGCGGTAGGAAACCACAATAATGCCGAACAAGCAAACAAAAACACCGCGAGCAGCAGCGCTTTTTTCACGCGTGTCAGTCGCAACGTGTATGCCGTCATCCTATCGCCTCCCCGTTTATCTCTATTCGCAAAACGGGGCATTATTCCCTTTTGCCTTGCATACAGTAAAGCGAAAGGCGGCGATAGCATGGCGGAAAACCTGCGGCAAGCGGCAGCAAAATGGTTGGATTTGCCGGACGGTATCTGGGACAACAGCGCCCATTTGGAATTGTTCGATAATCGACGGGTGTTAATCGACGGCGGATGCGAAATCACGGAATGCGGCGAAGATGTATTGGTGCTGACCGTCGGAAAAACCGTTTTTCGCTTTCGCGGACGGGATTTGTGTCTCACCGCCTTTGATGCCAAAAGTGCCGTTTTGGAAGGACGACTGTCGTCTGTGGAATTCGAGTAGGAGGCGCTTTATGTTTGTAACCGATCTTGTGAAAAGCGCCGGAAAATCGGTGAAATTCCGCGCCTTCGGCGGCAACCCCACGCGGTTGCTGGCCCGACTCAAAACCGCCGAGGTGGAACTGTGGCAGTTGCGCTTTTTTGACGGCGGTTTTACCGCGTGGTGCGATGCCGACGACTACAAGCGCCTTCCGCCGCTCGTCCGCCATACGGGAATGTGGGTGCATATCGAGAAAAAACGCGGCTTACCCTTTTTTCTCGCTCGCTATCGTGGGCGTTTCGGCATTCCCCTCGGACTTGCGCTTTCCCTCGTCCTGTTTTTGGTTTTATGCCCACGGATATGGGTGATTGAACTGCAAAGCGAGGACGTCAAAGTTCCGCTTTCTCCGGCACTTCAAGCAGATATCACCGATTTTTTGGAACAAAACGGCGTATTTCTCGGCGCAAAGAAAAGCCACCTTTCCCCAAACAGTATTCGCCTGACCGCTCCTGCTGAAATAGAGGGCGTGGGAACCCTTTCGGTCAACGTGTCCGGTTGTGTGGCGCACGTATCGGTGATGCCTCGCGAAACCTACGAAAAAAAGCGAGTGGAAGAGGCCACGCTCTCAAACCTTGTGGCGGCGCGAGACGGCATTGTGCGCCGCTGTGAGATTGCAAGTGGGCAACGGGTGTGCCTTATCGACGAAGCCGTCACCAAAGGCACACTTCTCGCCACCGGTATCGTGGATACCAAAGTCGGCCCGTTACTCCGCCGTGCAACCGGTCGGGTGCTTGCCGAAACAACACGCGTAGTAACCGTCACCGTGCCGTTTTGCGAAGTGACCGCAACACCTGCAACCGATGCGGTCAACCGCTATACGCTTTCGGCGTTCGGGCTTTCCGCACCACTCTATACACCGCTTGACACCGACGGATGGCAGACCGAAACCGCCACTCGCTCGGTGCGGCTTTTCGGGCGGAATTTGCCCCTTTCGGTAACGAAAGAATCCGCCCACCAAATGACGAAAACCGAAACCGTCCGCACCAAAGCACAAGCAGAGACCGAAGCAAAACGCCGCGCCGAATCCGCCGCAAAAGCCGCCTTCCCCGATGCGGAGATTTTGTCAAAATCCACGCAATTCACCACCACCAAAACCGGTGTTACGCTGACCGTTACCTACACGATAATCGAGGACATCGCCGTGGAAGTGCCGGTGGAAATACGAAAATAATAAAAAAAATCCCTCCCGGTCGAAGACCGGGAGGGATTTTTAGTAAAAAGCAACTTATTTGGACGCTTCTTCGACAGCCACCGCGCAGGCGACGGTCGCGCCGACCATCGGGTTATTGCCCATACCGATGAGGCCCATCATCTCGACGTGCGCCGGGACAGAGGACGAGCCGGCGAACTGGGCATCGGAGTGCATACGGCCCATGGTGTCGGTCATACCGTAAGAGGACGGGCCGGCACCCATATTGTCCGGGTGGAGCGTACGGCCGGTGCCGCCGCCGGAAGCCACCGAGAAATAGCTGACGCCGTTCTCGATTGCCCATTTTTTGTAGGTACCTGCAACCGGATGCTGGAAGCGCGTCGGGTTGGTGGAGTTACCGGTGATGGAAACGCCCACGTTTTCGAGTTTCATGATCGCCACACCTTCCGGCACGTTGTCCGCGCCGTAGCATTTGACGTCCGCGCGAGCGCCCTTGGAGAACGGAATCTCTTTGGTCACTTTCACGGTTTCGGTGTAGGGATCAAACTCGGTCTCGCAATAGGTGAAGCCGTTGATACGGGAGATGATGTACGCGGCATCTTTGCCGAGACCGTTCAGAATAACGCGGAGTTTCTTCGAGCGGACTTTGTTCGCGTTGAGGGCGATTTTGATCGCGCCCTCGGCGGCGGCAAAGGACTCGTGACCGGCGAGGAAGCAGAAGCACTCGGTCTCCTCGCTCAAAAGCATTTTGCCGAGGTTGCCGTGGCCAAGACCGACTTTGCGGTTTTCGGCAACAGAACCGGGGATGCAGAAGCTCTGCAAACCGATACCAATAGCGGCAGCGGCGTCAGCAGCTTTGGTGCAGCCTTTTTTGATGGCGATGGCGGCGCCGACGGTGTACGCCCAGATGGCGTTCTCGAAGCAAATCGGCTGGGTAGAACGCACGATTTGGTCGATGTCGATGCCTTTCGCCAAGGTGATTTCCTTGCATTCGTCGATGGAGGAAATCCCGAATTCTTTCAGCGCCGCGAGGATTTTCGCCTCACGTCTCTCATAACCTTCAAACTGTGCCATGTCGATATTCCTCCTTCAATTAGTCTTTACGCGGATCAATGTATTTGACGGCTTCGTCAAAGCGGCCGTAGGTGCCTTTCGCCTTGTCGTAGGCTTCGTTCGGCTCCATGCCTTTTTTGATGAAGTCGGTCATCTTGCCGAGAGAAACGAACTCGTAGCCGATGACTTCGTCGTTTTCGTCGAGCGCCATGCGCGTGCAATAGCCCTCGGTCATTTCGAGGTAGCGGACACCTTTCGCTTTGGTGCCGTACATGGTACCGACCATGGAACGGGCGCCTTTGCCGAGATCTTCCATACCGGCACCGATGACGAGACCGTCTTCGGAGAACGCGGACTGGGTACGGCCGTAAACAATTTGCAAGAACAGCTCACGAGCGGCGGTGTTGATAGCATCGCACACGAGGTCGGTGTTGAGCATTTCGAGCAGGGTTTTACCCGGCAAGATTTCGGCCGCCATAGCCGCCGAGTGCGTCATACCGGAGCAGCCGATGGTCTCGACCAGGGCTTCCTCGATGATGCCGTTTTTGACGTTCAGCGAGAGTTTGCAAGCACCTTGCTGCGGAGCGCACCAACCCACACCGTGGGTGTAGCCGGAAATATCGGTGATTTGTTTGGACGCGATCCATTTGCCTTCTTCCGGAATGGGGGCAGGATCGTGGTGCGGACCTTTTTGGACAACGCACATGTTTTCCACTTCGCGGGAATAATTCATAACAAGAAACTCCTTTCGGTTATTTAGTTTCAAAACCATTCTTTATTATAGCGGATAATTTCCGCCGTTGCAAGTATGAAAACGCTTTTTTTCGCTTTTTTTGTAGATTTTTCTTAAACTATTGAAATAAAACGCAAAATATGGTATACTTTTTATGTATGGATATCTCAAAAGGAGGCCGCTTTTATGAAGCTTTTGGTGTTGGACGGAAACAGTATTGTCAACCGCGCGTTTTACGGCGTGCGCCTGCTTTCCACCAAAGACGGCACGTTCACGAACGCCGTCTTCGGGTTTTTAAGCATCCTCACAAAACTGAAAGAACAAGTCTCCCCCGACGGTATCGTGGCGGCGTTCGACTTAAAAGAGCCCACCTTCCGCCACAAACTGTATGACGGCTACAAAGCCGGCCGCAAACCGATGCCGGACGAGCTCGCCGCGCAGTTGCCGCTTGTCAAAGAGATTTTAACGCTTCTCGGCTGTACCGTTTTGGAACAACCGGGCTATGAAGCGGACGATATTTTGGGCACGCTTGCCGCCGCCTGCGAAGCGCAGGGACACGCATGCTTTATCGCCACCGGTGACCGTGACAGCCTGCAACTGGTGTCCGATAACGTCACCGTCCTGCTCGCCTCCACCAAAATGGGACAAGCCGAAACGGTGATCTACAATCCCACCGCCATTTTTGAAAAATACGGACTCACTCCCGACCGACTGATCGACCTGAAAGCGCTGATGGGCGACCAAAGCGACAAAATCCCCGGTGTTGCCGGTGTCGGCGAAAAAACCGCTGTGTCGCTTTTGCAACAATTCGGCTCGCTGGATGCGCTTTACGAACAGTTGGACGGCGCGGACTTGCGCGACACGCTCAAAACCAAACTCAAAAACGGCTATGAGGATGCACAACTGTCGCGCACGCTCGGCACAATTTGCAAAACGGTGCCGCTTGCGACCTTGAACCCCACCGACTATATCCAAAAACCCGTAAAGCGCGAAGAGTTGTCCCGTCTTTTGGCACGGCTCGAACTGTTTAAGTTTTTAAAACGGCTGGAACTGGAAGAAGATGCTCCTGCCGCCGAAACGAGCGAAGCCACCTCCACCGCCACCGTAAAAATCAGCGGCGATGAACAGCTCTCCGATGTGATTTCCCTTGCCGAAACGGAAAAATCGCTCGATATCGTCATCGAAAACGGCGAATTGTTTGTTTGCTTGCCGGAAGAAATTGTAAAGGTTTCGGACTTCACAAAATTGCTCCCCGTTTTGCCCGTCGCCACCGTGCGTACAAACGACAGCAAAGCCTTGTACCGCCTGCTTTTGGACAATGGCGTAAAGGAAGATGACTTAACACTCGTTTCGGTGGATACTCGTCTTTGCGGCTATCTTTTGAACCCACTTTCATCCGATTACAGCGTTACACGCCTCGCCCAAGAGTACGAAATCCCCCTGGTGAACGCACAAGAGGAATCCATTCGCGCCGCCGCGACGTTTTCGGCGGTGGCAGACAAACTTCCGACGCTCGTTACCGAAAGCGGTCAGGAATTTTTGCTTTGCGAAGTGGAACTTCCCTTGGCACTTGTGCTTGCCAAAATGGAACACCGCGGCTTTGCGGTGGACGGTGAGGGAATTCGTACATTCGGTGAACAGTTGGACGGTAAAATTGAAACCTTGCGCAAAGCCGTATGCGATGCCGTTGGGTATGAGTTCAACTTAAACTCTCCGAAACAACTCGGTAAAGCGTTTTTCGAGGATATGGGGATGCCGCACGGCAAAAAGACCAAATCCGGTTACTCCACCAACGCGGACGTACTGGAAAAGCTACGCCCACTCTATCCCGTTGTGGACGACTTACTAAACTACCGCACACTTGCCAAACTCAAATCCACCTACTGCGACGGACTGCTCAAAGTCATTGCCGCCGACAAACGCGTGCACACCTCTTTTAACCAAACCGAAACGCGCACCGGACGTATTTCGTCGCTCGAACCGAATTTGCAAAACATTCCCGTGCGCTCGGAACTCGGCCGCGAACTGCGCCGTTTCTTTAAGGCGGCGGACGGCTTTGTGCTGTGCGATGCGGACTATTCCCAAATTGAACTGCGCGTTTTGGCGGCCATGGCGGACGAGCCGACGATGACCGCGGCATTCGTCTCCGGTGCGGACATTCACCGCACCACCGCCTCGCAGGTGTTCGGCGTTCCGGAAAGCGAGGTCACGCCCCTTTGGCGCACCCGCGCAAAAGCGGTCAACTTCGGTATTGTGTACGGCATCGGCGCCCACTCGCTTGCCGAGGATTTGTCCATCAGTTACGGCGAAGCAAAGAAGTATATCGAGGCGTATTTCGATAAATACAGCGCGATCACCGCGTTTATGGACGGTCTTGTGGAAAACGCGAAAGCGAAAGGCTACGGTGAGACGTTGTTCGGCCGCCGCCGTCCGCTTCCGGAACTCGCCTCTTCGAACCACATGCTCCGCGCATTCGGTGAGCGCGCCGCGCGCAATATGCCCATTCAAGGCACGGCGGCAGACATCATTAAAATCGCGATGATTCGCGTGGAAAACCGCCTAAAAGCCGAGGGACTTGCGGCAAAACTCATCTTGCAGGTGCACGATGAACTGATAGTCGAAGCCCCGAAAGCCGAAGCGGAGCAGGTCAAGACGTTGCTCCAGGAAGAAATGGAAAAAGCGGTGTCGCTGTCCGTTCCGATGGCGGTGGATGCCCACGTCGGCGACACGTGGTTTGATGCGAAAGGCTAAACGAAACGAGGTGACGATATGCCGTTTTTACCGGTGACAAAAGAAGAGTTGAGCGAGCGCGGCTGGGATGCCGCCGATATCGTGTATATCACGGGTGATGCGTACGTGGATCACCCGAGTTTCGGCGTGTCGATCATCTCGCGCGTGTTGGAACATGCAGGCTACAAGGTGGCAATTTTGCCGCAACCGCAAGGCGTTGCGGATATCAAACGCTTCGACCGCCCGAAACTCGGCTTTTTCGTCACCGGCGGCAACATCGACTCGATGGTCGCTCACTATACCGCCGCCAAACGCAAGCGCTCGGAGGATGCCTATTCTCCCGGCGGCAAAGCAGGCCTCAGGCCCGACCGTGCGGTACTTACGTATTGCAAATGGGTACGTGCGGCGTACGGTGACATACCGCTCGCTATCGGCGGTCTCGAAGCCTCTTTACGCCGTTTCGCTCACTACGATTATTGGGACGATGCGGTGCGCCCCTCGCTGCTTATCGACAGCGGCGCGGACATTCTCATGTTCGGCATGGGCGAAAAACACGCCGTCGAAATCGCCGACCGTTGGAAGTCGGGCGAATCGCCCTCTACAATGACCGATATTCTCGGTACGTGTGTCGCCATTCCCGTCAAAGAGTACACGCCGCGCCCGTGCGTGGAGTGTGCGCCGTATGAAACGGTCAAAACCGACAAAAAACAATACGCCATTTCTTGCCGCAAGCAACTCGATGAGCAAGATGCGGTGCGCGGCAAAGCGGTCATTCAGCGGCACGGCGACAAAATCGTGCTCCAAAACCCGCCGATGCCGCCGCTTTCGCAGGAAGAAATGGATGCCGTGTACGCGCTCCCCTATATGCGTGACTATCACCCGATGTACGAAGAGCAGGGCGGTGTGCCGGCCATTAAAGAAGTGAAATTTTCGCTCACCCACAACCGCGGCTGTTTCGGCGCGTGTAACTTCTGCTCCATCGCCTACCACCAAGGCCGCGCCATTTCCACGCGGAGCGAGGAATCGCTCGTGGCTGAAGCAAAAAAACTCACGGAACTGCCGGATTTCAAAGGCTATATCCACGACGTGGGCGGCCCGACCGCCAACTTCCGTCATCCGTCCTGCGAAAAACAGGAAACGGCAGGACTGTGCAAAGGCAAAAAGTGTTTGGCACCCACCGTCTGCCCTGCACTTAAAGCCGACCACAAGGAATACTTACATCTCTTACGCCGTCTGCGTTCACTTCCGAAAGTCAAAAAAGTGTTCATCCGCTCCGGCATCCGCTTTGATTACCTCATCGCCGATCCGGATGAAAGTTTCTTCAAAGAACTTGTCGAACATCACGTCAGCGGTCAACTGAAAGTCGCACCCGAACATTGTTCCGCCGCCGTGCTCGCCAAAATGGGCAAACCGGAAATCGGCTCGTACCGCCGCTTCCAAAAGCGGTTTTACGAACTCACCAAATCGGTGGGAAAAGAGCAATATCTCGTGCCGTACCTCATGTCCTCCCACCCGGGAAGCACCATCAAGGACGCGATTGAACTGTCGCTGTTCCTCAAAAAAGAGGGGCTTCACCCGGAGCAGGTGCAAGACTTTTACCCCACGCCCGGCACGATTTCGACCTGTATGTTCTACACAGGGCTGGATCCGTATACGCTCGAGCCGGTGTACGTTCCGCGCACCCCGAAAGAAAAAGCGGAACAGCGCGCGCTTTTGCAATATTTTCTGCCCCAAAACCGCCAAATCGTGTTATCCGCCCTTAAAAAAGCCGGACGAACCGATTTAATCGGTACAGGGCCGAACTGCCTTGTGAAACCCGAGCCGAAACCGCCGCAACCCGGCAAACGACCGCAAAAACCGACCGTCAAAAAGAAAACCCCACGCGAAAAACGAAAACGCTGAATAAATCACAAAATCCCGTCCATACTGTCGTTACCCGAAAGGGAAAATTTGACAGTTAGGCGGGATTTTTTTATGCAAAAACATCGTGTACTGCGCGCCGTCGCCGGCGGACTGTGTCTTTGTCTGTGTCTTTCGATTTGCGGCTTTGCCGGCGAGGTAAACGATTTACGCGGACGGGTGCTTCGGTTACATATCCTCGCAAACTCCGACAGCGCCGTTGACCAAAGTGTAAAACTCAAAGTCCGCGATGCGGTCGTGGAAGAATGTGCCGGACTTCTCAACGGTGCAAAAAACGCCGACGATGCCGCCGTTATAGCCGCCACAAAACTCGACGACGTGTGTGCCGTGGCCGAGCGCGTACTGCGCGAGCAGGGCGCGGACTACGGCGTTACCGCCGAAGTGAGCGAAACCTATTTCCCCACCCGTGTCTACGACAACGTTACGCTTCCGGCAGGACGGTATCCGGCGGTACAACTGCTTCTCGGCAAAGCCGAGGGACATAACTGGTGGTGTGTTCTGTTTCCGCCGCTGTGTGTGTCGGCAGCCACCGACCGAAAAACCACCGCCGACGTACTCACTGATGCCGAAGATGCGCTTGTCACCGATGCACCGCGGTACAAGGTGAAATTCAAACTCATCGAGTGGTGGGAAGCGCTTTTTGCGTAAGGGGTTCGCACAAACCGCCACACATTTCATCAAAATCCCACGCGGACCGTCGGGGACGCCGGTCCCTACATACACAACTCAAAGGATACCGTAGGGCAAGGGCTTGCTCTTGCCGTTCTTGAATTTCGCACCGACCGACGGCGGCAGGACCGAGGCCCTGCCCTACAAAACCACCACAGGTTTCATCAAAATTTCACGCGGACCGTCGGGGACGCCGGTCCCTACACCGCGTTTTTTTCGTTAACATTCATCCCATCAAAATCCCCGCAAAACAAAAAACATCCAAACCAAACGGTTTGGATGTTTTAGGCAGGTTTTTCAGTGATATCCGTAACGGTGGTCATTCCCACAAATTCGTCCGTTGTCACCCCATAGAATCGACAAAGGCGAATCATATCTTCAATACTCAACTCCGCGCGTCCTGCTTCAATATGGTTATAGCCTTGTTGCGATTTGCCGAGCAGCGCACCCATCTGGGTTTGGGTAAGGCCGCGCGCCATCCGCAATTCGCGCATGCGTTTTCGATAGTCCACCGTTGTCATCTCCTTTTGTTTATAGTGTTAGGGCGGAGGATGCAACTCTCATCCTCCGCCCAGAAGTTCACTGTTTAGTTAGTAAAGTCACCCTTTAATTACGAATCCACATCGGTAACATCCGGATAGGTCGCAGTAATCGGCTCATCCGCCGTGATGTCCAAGGTAACGCTAACCTGCTTGTCTTTGCCGTATTTGCTGGAGCTGCACATAATGCAATCGGAGTCGCTATCCGCGTAGGATTGACCACCTTTGGCCAGATAGTAAGTGCCGGATTCAAGGCCATCGGTCATGTAGTTCGCAAGGACGAGGGATTTCAACGCACGGGCGTTGGCGAGGTCCGTTTTAATGCGAGATTTCTCCAGAGCGGAGGTGAAGGTCGGGATGGCGATGGCAATCAAGATGGCGATGATCGCGATAACGATGAGCATTTCCATCAAGGTAAAGCCTTTTTTGTTCATTTTTTTCATAAAGCATTTCTCCTTTTCAAAGATAATGAGTTGAAATATTTCCAACGGACGGTGAGTTGGTCCGCCCGATTTGGACAAGTTGCTCAAAATTCCCACAAGAATCTTTCGATTTTCGGAAAATTGTAACAATCTGTTACAAACAGAGTGTAACACAGTGTTACAATAATGTCAAGAGAATTTTTCAAAAAATCGAAAAATTTTTTAAAGAAGGGAGAATTTCTAATGAGCGACTCCCCCGTCGGCTTGCTCGGCCTGCGAGAAATCCGAAAAAAGAAAGGTTTCAGCCAACAAAAAATCGCGTTGGATTTAAGTATTTCACGCGAAGCCCTCTCCTACTACGAAAACGGCAAGCGCAGTCCGGACGTGCAGATGCTGCGGCAACTGTCCGACTATTTCGACGTGTCCATTGATTACATCGTGAACGGCAAAGAATTTACGTCCCGTTTTTCCCCCACCAACGAATAACACCCTTACCGAAAATCGGTAAGGGTGTTTTTGATTTTGTAGATGCCCGCCGGCATTCTTGTCGGATTTCGATGCCGTCCAAATTGATTTTGTAGAGGTCATTCACGAATGACCCCTTTTCGGTCGGTGTGATGTTTTGGAATGGGGCGATTCGTGAATCGCCCCTACGGACACGCCGCAGGTTTTATCAAAAACCCCACACAAAAAAGAGCATCGCTTGGCCGGGAGTTCTTAAGGAATGTATTCCTTAAGAACACGAGATTTTGGCGCAGAACATTGTCAAACCGCCTCGCTATACGCCAGTATAGTCGAGGCGGTTTTTCGCGTTCTTCATCCAAAATCTGTGTTTTAAGGCGCTTCGCGGTTTCGTAGCCGATAAAAATTTTCGTTCTGGGAAGTTGAAAAAGCGCGTAAGGCTGATGCCTTACGGGCTTTTGAAACAATGCAGACGGGAATTTTTAGGCGAGAAACAACACATTCCTTGCGAACTCCCGGCCTTTCCTCGTCGCTTTTGTTTTTTGCTTATTCTTCCGTTTCGGTGGGGACGACGTCGATGTGGACGGCTTCGATGCGGCGGTCGTCCATTTCGGTGACGGTGAAGGTTACGTTTTCAAACGTCACTTGTTCGCTGACTTTGGGAATGTGCCCCAGTTCGGAGAGAAGAAACCCTGCGAGCGTATCGTAGTCGCCTTCGGGGAATTCTACGCCCAACTGTTCGCTTAACTCTTCCACGTCCAAAGCGCCGTCGGCCTCAAAGGAGTTGTCGCCGGTCTGCTCCAATTCTTCTTCCTCGTGGTCAAACTCGTCTTGCATATTGCCCACGATGGATTCGAGCAAATCTTCCACCGTGACGATGCCGGCGGTGCCGCCGTATTCGTCGATGACGATCGCCATTTGCAGGTGTTTTTCGCTCATCTGTTGGAACAGCGCGCTGCCCTTGACGGTGGCAGGAACAAACAGCGTTTCGCGGCAAAGACTTTTCAAGGTAATTGAAGCAGGCAATTCGCGGCCCACGTAGGGAAGCAGATCTTTGACGTATAACACGCCGATGATGTGGTCGATGTCTTCCTCGTAAACCGGCAGACGGGAGTAGCCTTTTTGCATACACTCGTCAATGGCGTCGGCAATCGATTCGGTGACGTCGAGCGCGGCAACGTCGATACGCGGTGTCATCAAATCTTCCGCATCCACGTCGTCAAACTCAAACACGTTTTCGAGCATATCGCGCTGAGATTCTTCGATGATACCGGCATCCTCGCCCTCATCCACCATGAGGCGGATTTCTTCTTCGGTCACGGGATCGTCGTCTGCGTGGGGATCAATCCCAAAGAGCCGCAACACGCCGTTGGTGCTTAATGCGAGGAATTTGACAAAAGGAGCAAAAATCACCGAGCAGGCGGTGAGAATACCGGACAAAGAGAACGCCAGTTTTTCCGCTTTCGCCATCGCTACGCGCTTCGGTACCAGTTCACCGAACACGAGGGAGAAGTAGGAGATGACGAGCGTGATAAAGATGAGCGAAACCGTTTCCACTCCGGCGGCGTGATCGGCGAGCGCAGGAAGAATTTTCATAATCCATGCGGCAAACGGTTCGGCTAAGTAGCCTGCCGCCGTTGCAGAGGCCAAAAAGCCTGCCAGAGTGACGCCGATTTGGATGGTGGCCAAAAAGCGAGAGGAATTTTGGAGCAATTTGCAGATTCTCTTTGCTTTTTTGTTGCCGTCCTCGGCTAATTTTTCCATTTTTGCTTCGTTGAGGGAAATGAGCGCGATTTCACTTGCGGCGAAAAACGCGTTGATGGCAATCAACACCACAAGCAACAGAATTTGCACCCATATATTTCCGCTCGGGTCGGGATCCATAAAACGAATACCCCTTTCTTTGATTTTTCAAATTTTCCCGAAAGAAACGTCTTTCGGATTATTCATATCATACGGAAAAACGGACAAAAAGTCAACTGTTTTCGCTTTTTATATGGAAAAAACCGAAAAAAGCAAAAAAAGCCTTTACAACTGAGGTGGTAAAGTGGTAGAATACAAGTTGGTGTAAATTGCACGGTTCGTATTCGAACCGGATAAAATTAAGGAGGAACCAAAATGGCAAGAAAGTTTAAGACCATGGACGGTAACAACGCCGCGGCCCACGTGTCGTATGCGTTTACGGAAGTCGCCGGTATCTACCCGATTACCCCGTCCAGCCCCATGGCTGACTACGTGGACCAATGGTCGGCGCAGGGCCAGAAAAATATCTTTGGCACTCAGGTGAAAGTCGTTGAGATGCAGTCCGAGGCAGGCGCTTCGGGTACTGTCCACGGCTCCCTCGCTGCCGGTGCGCTGACCACGACGTATACCGCGTCCCAAGGTCTGCTGCTTATGATCCCCAATATGTACAAAATCGCCGGTGAGTTGCTTCCGGCGGTGTTCCACGTGTCTGCGCGCTGTGTCGCGTCCCACGCGCTGAACATCTTCGGCGACCACTCCGACGTGTATGCCTGCCGTCAGACCGGTTTCGCGATGCTCGCCGAAACCAACCCGCAGGAGGTTATGGACCTGTCCGCGGTGGCGCACCTTGCCGCCATCAAAGGACGCGTGCCGTTCCTCAACTTCTTCGACGGTTTCCGTACCTCTCACGAGATTCAGAAAATTGCCGTTTGGGATTACGAAGATCTCAAAGAGATGTGCGATATGGACGCGGTGGAAGCGTTCCGCAAACGCGCCCTCAATCCGGAACATCCGACCATGCGCGGCTCCCACGAGAACGACGATATCTTCTTCCAGCATCGTGAAGCGAACAACTGCTACTATGATGCGGTGCCGGGTATCGTTGAGGAGTACATGGACAAAGTCAACGCCAAACTGGGTACCGACTACAAACTGTTCAACTACTACGGCGCGCCGGATGCCGAGCGCGTGATTATCGCGATGGGTTCCATCTGCGACGTGGCGGAAGAAGTTATTGACTACTTGACCGCTAAAGGCGAGAAAGTCGGTCTTGTCAAAGTTCGCCTGTATCGTCCGTTCTCCGCGGAGAAATTGGTCGAAGCCATCCCGGCGACCGCCAAAACCCTCGCGGTGCTCGATCGCACGAAAGAGCCGGGCGCTCTCGGTGAGCCGTTGTTCCTCGACGTGATCGCGGCGCTCAACGCCACCGGCCGTACCGGGCTTAAAGTCCTCGGCGGTCGCTACGGTCTCGGTTCCAAAGACACGCCGCCGGCATCCGTGTTTGCGGTGTACGACGAGATGGCGAAAGCCGAGCCGAAAGTGCACTTCACCATCGGTATCAACGATGACGTGACGCATCTCTCTCTCGAAGAGAAAGCCGCCCCGAATACCGCGGCGGAAGGCACGATTGAATGCAAATTCTGGGGCCTCGGCGGCGACGGTACGGTCGGCGCGAACAAAGACTCCATTAAAATCATCGGTGATCACACCGACAAATACGTGCAGGCGTACTTCCAGTACGACTCCAAAAAGACCGGCGGTATCACCGTGTCCCACCTGCGCTTCGGCGATCAGCCGATCAAGAGCCCGTACTACATCAACAAAGCGGACTTCGTGGCTTGCCACAACCCGTCTTACATCCAAAAAGGTTTCAAGATGGTCAACGACGTGAAACCGGGCGGCGTGTTCCTCATCAACTGCCAGTGGACGCCGGAAGAGCTGTCTGAGCACCTGAAAGCCGACGCGAAACAGTACATCGCGAAAAACAACATCCAGCTGTACACCGTGAACGCGATTGACCTTGCGCAGCAAATCGGCCTCGGCAAACGCACCAACACCGTGCTGCAGTCTGCGTTCTTCGCGTTGGCGAAAGTGTTGCCGCCGGAAGAGGCTATCGGCTACATGAAAGAAAAAGCCCAGAAGTTTATGAAGAAGGGCAAAGAAATCGTTGAGATGAACGAGAAAGCCATCGATGCCGGCGCGACCGCGTACGTGAAAATCGATGTGCCGGCCGACTGGGCGAATGCGGTGGATACCGAAGCCGAAGCCGCCAGCAAAGGTGCCGACAAACTCGTTAAGATGGTGGACGGCATCCTCAAACCCATCGGCAAGATGGACGGTTACTCTCTGCCGGTCTCCGCGTTCACCGATCACGTGGACGGCACCTTCGAGCAAGGCGCTTCCGCTTACGAGAAACGCGGTGTCGCCGTGATGGTTCCGGAATGGGATTCCACGACCTGCGCGCAGTGCAACCAGTGCTCCTATGTTTGCCCGCACGCCACCATTCGTCCGTTCGCGCTTGACGCGGCGGAGGCGGCGAACGCTCCGGCGAACTCCAAGCTTGCCGACGTGCGCAACAAAGAATATAAATACGTTATGTCCGTCTCTCCGATGGACTGCATGGGCTGTGGCGTTTGCGTCGGCGTGTGCCCGACCAACTCGCTGAAAATGGTCTCCCGCGAAAGCCAGGAAGACCAACAGCAGGTGTTCGATTACATGGTCGCGAACGTGTCCGAAAAAGCCGATATGGTCGGCGACAAACCGTCGGTCAAAGGCAGCCAGTTCAAACAGCCGTTGCTTGAATTCTCCGGCTCTTGCGCAGGTTGCGCCGAGACCTCGTATGCTCGCCTCATCACCCAGCTCTTTGGCGATCGTATGTATATCTCTAACGCGACCGGTTGCTCCTCCATCTGGGGCGGCCCGGCGGCCACTTCGCCGTACACCGTCAACAAAGACGGCCACGGTCCGGCGTGGGCGAACTCCTTGTTCGAGGACAACGCCGAGCACGGTCTCGGTATGCACTTTGGCCAGAAAGCCATCCGCGATCGTCTCGCGGCGCTGACGACCGACCTCATTGCTTCCACCTCCAATGCGGCGGTGAAAGAAGCGGGCCAGGCTTGGCTCGACACGATGGATGACGGCAAAGCCAACGCGGATGCGACCAAAGCGTACGTGGCGGCTCTCGAAGCGGCTGGCGAAGGCAAAGACATCCTTGCCGAGAAAGAATACCTCGCCAAGAAATCTGTTTGGATTTTCGGTGGCGACGGTTGGGCGTATGACATCGGCTTCGGCGGCCTCGACCACGTGTTGGCGACCGGCGAAGACGTAAACATCATGGTCTTCGATACCGAGGTGTACTCCAACACCGGCGGTCAGGCCTCCAAAGCTTCGCAAATCGGTCAGGTGGCGCAGTTCGCTGCCGCCGGTAAAGCGATTGCCAAGAAGAGCCTTGCCGAAATCGCCATGAGCTTCGGCTACGTCTACGTGGCGCAGATCGCGATGGGCGCGAATATGTCCCAGACCATCAAAGCCATCAGCGAGGCGGAAGCCTATCACGGTCCGTCGCTCATCATCGGTTACGCTCCCTGCGAGATGCACAGCATCAAGGGCGGTATGACCAACTGTCAGGCGGAGATGAAGAAAGCCGTCGAGTGCGGTTATTGGAATATGTTCCGCTACAACCCGGCGCTGAAAGCGGAGGGCAAAAACCCGTTCACCGTTGACAGCAAACCGGCGACCGGCAGCTATCGTGACTTCATCATGGGTGAGGCGCGTTACAGCTCGCTGACTCGTTCCTTCCCGGAGCGTGCGGAAGAGTTGTTCAGCCAGGCGGAAGAGAACGCCAAAGCGCGTTACGACCAC
>JAZLLJ010000011.1:0-20240 GCA_045598065.1 Acutalibacteraceae bacterium | reverse complement strand
GTGTGCTCTTCCCTCGGTGGAAAGCGGCAATACGTTTGTAAAGGTGCGGCCGTTTTGTACCGATTTTTCAATCAGCAAATGCGCGTGACCTTTGGAGGCAATCTGCGCCAAATGGGTTACGCATAGGATTTGTCGCGCACGGGTTTCGGACGTGGCAATCTGCCGCAGTTTGTCGCCTACTTTTTGCGCGGCACGACCGCTGATGCCGGTGTCAATTTCGTCGAACACCAGCGTGTCGATATCGTCTTTATCCGCCATCACCGCTTTGATAGCCAGCATGATACGGGACAATTCACCGCCGGAGGCGACTTTCACAAGCGGTTTCGGCGGTTCGCCCACGTTGGCGGAAAGCAAAAATTCCACGTTGTCGCCGCCGGTGACGGTCAGCGATGTCGGCTTGATGTTTACTGCCATTTTTACGGCCGGCATATCGAGATAGCAAAGCTCGCTTTCCACCGCGCTTGCAAACGCTTTACCGGCGTTTACACGGGCGTTGTGGAGCGTTTCGGAGGCGGTGATTACCGCGAATTCCGCTTCGTCGATTTCTGCTTCTAACACAGAAAGGCGTTCATCGGCGTGTTCTTCCGATGACAGTTCCGCACGGCATTTTTCGCCGTACGCCAACACGTCGGCAACGGTTTGTCCGTATTTTCCGGTGAGTTTACGTATCTCTGCCAAACGGGTTTCGGCGGCATCGCGCGCTTGTTCGTCCACCGCAAAAGAATCCGATACCGCTTCCACTTCGTTACGGCAGTCTGCCAGTTCGTTAAACAACGTTGCCAATCGCTCGGACAGGGCGTTTGCACCGCTGTAATGGACGGCGGCACGTCGCAGGCTTTCGGCGGCATCTTCTGTCAATTCCACGGCGCCCACAACGTCTTTTCCGGACAAATCGTCGGCTTCGCCGCAAAGCGCTTTTTTGGCGCGAGCGAGTTCTCCTGCGATTTTTTCGCGGTCGCGGAACAACCGGCAGGTTTCGAGCAATTCCTCTTCTTCCCCCGGTTTCAACGCGGCGGCATCAATCTCCGCCAACTGGAACGAAAGCAGTTCACGGCGTTTTTCTCGTTCGTCCGCGGATTTCGTAAGAGAATTCCACTCGCGTTTCAGCGTGCAGTAATGATGGTATGCTTCTTCGTAAGTGGCGCGAAGCGGCAACAAATCCCCCATCACGTCGAGCGTCTGTAAATGGTTTTCCGGTTGCAAAAGCGTTTGATTTTCGTGCTGGCCGTGGGTGTTTACAAGCAGTCGTCCCACGTCACGCAGCAAAGCGGCAGTAACGGGCTTTCCGTCGATGCGACAGGTGGTTTTGCCGTCGGCTCCGATTTCGCGGGATATCATCACCGCGCGTTCCTCGGCTACTTCGGAAAATCCGAGCGCCGCCACCGCTTTTGCGGTTTTGGCAGACAGTTCCTCAAACACTGCGGTGACAACACCTTTGCTTTCGCCGGTACGCACGAGATCGCGGCTTGTCCGTTCACCGAGAACCGCCGACAGCGCATCAATGATAATGGATTTGCCGGCACCGGTTTCACCGGTCAACACGTTGAATCCGCGTTCAAACTGCAAATCGGCACGTTCGATGATGGCGATATTTTCAATACTCAAATGAGAAAGCATCGCGCTTCTCCTTTACCGTGATTATCGTAAGGTGTTCAGGCGGTCTGCCAAATTTTTGGCGGCGGTGTCGTTGCGCATAAGGCAGAAAATGGTATCGTCGCCGGCGAGTGTGCCCACGAGGTCCTCCCAGCTTTCGTCGTCGATGGGGGCGCAAACAGCGTTCGCCATGCCGGCGCCGCATTTAAAGACGACCATGTTTCCGGCATAGTCAATCTCTTTCACCGCGCCGGAAAATACCGCATAAAAACGGGAGTTGCCGCCGACACTGGGATCGGAAGTGGTGTAGCAGCTTTTGCCGCTTTGGGTGTGGCGTTTTACAAGGCGCAAAGCACGAATGTCGCGCGAGACGGTGGCTTGCGTCACCTCATAGCCGCGCATTGACAATTGACGTTGCAGTTCATCTTGAGTTTCAACCGGCATTTGCTGGATGATTTCCAAAATAGCGTTTCTGCGATTGTCTTTCATAGCAGTATCCTCACTTTTTTATTTCTTTGCACAGTCAAGTGCGATCGAGCATTTTTGTGTGAAGCGTTTCGTAAAACGCACCGGGTATAAACCGAATAAAATCGGCGGTTTTTTCGTGACGGCGAATACGGATAACGTCATTTTTTGAGACTTCCAAAGCAGGTTCGCCGTCTGCGGAAAGATAGAGATTATCGTCCTCGTGGCGAGGCGCAAGCCGCAACGTTAAATCGGCATCCGCGTGGATGACGATCGGGCGCGCTGTTAGCACATTGGGACAAATAGGTGTGACCACAAAGCAGTCTACTCGCGGATCCACAATCGGGCCGCCTGCCGACAGCGAATAAGCGGTCGAGCCGGTGGGCGTTGCTACCAAAATACCGTCCGCCGCATAGGCGGCGACGTTGCGGTCGTTGTCCGCAAGGGCAAACGTAGCGGTATGGGTGCCGATTCCTCGGGAAACGGCGACCTCGTTAAGGGCAGCAATATGCAGCACTTCCCCATTTTCTTTTGTGACAGTCACATCCAGCATCCGGCGTTTATCCAACGTGTAATCGCCGGAAATAAGCCGCGGTAAATCGGAGAGATTGTCTGCTTCCATACCGGCCATAAATCCTAAATTGCCGCAGTTGATGCCGAGAAGCGGCACGTTTGATTTTGCCGCGATTTTGGCGACGTGAATCATCGTGCCGTCGCCGCCGAGAGCAATAACCACGTCCGCTTCGGGGATAGCGGTCTTGGCTTCCTCAAACGGAACGCAGACTGTTTCAGCCGGGCAGGAATGAAGAATCTCCGTCACGCATTTGGCAGTTTCTTCGGATTTTTCTATATGCGGATGTTGAACAAGGACAATGCGCATCGCATTCACTTCCTTTCACATTTCAAATAGTCAAGAACTTCCATCGGTGAAACGGATGGAACCGTTTCGTCGGGAAGATAGGAGCAAAGAGCCAAATATTCCACGTTGCCGTCGCCGCCGGTAATGGGCGACGTCAGCAGTGTGCGGACGAGGAAATGTCGTTCGGAAAAGGTGGGCATTAAATCGCATACCACATGTTCCCGTGCTTTTTTGTCTTTTACAATGCCGCCTTTGCCGATAGCGGAACGCCCGACTTCGAACTGCGGCTTGATAAGACACACCAGGTCGGCCCCGTTTTTAAGAAAGACGGGCAAAGCAGGCAAAATCTGTTTTAGGCTGATGAACGATACGTCCACACTGCAAAAATCTACTGAATGTTCCGCGATGGCGGTCTTTGCTTTGTCGGAGCGGACGTCCGTTCCCTCCAAGTTGACAACGCGAGTGTCGTTTTTCAATCGCTCGTGCAGTTGCCCGTGTCCCACGTCAAGCGCAAACACGGTTTTGGCGCCGCCGAGTAACATTCGTTCGGTAAATCCGCCGGTGGAAGCGCCGACGTCCAAAGCAATTTTGTCGGTGAGGTCGTAATGCCCCTCGTTCAGCGCTTTTTCGAGCTTATATCCCCCACGCCCCACAAAATCATCGGTTGCGTTGCAGGCAATATCGGCATCGTCCGAAACGGGTTGGGCAGGTTTTTTCGCCACCTTGCCGTCCACCGTTACTAAGCCGTTTTTGATATGTTCTTTCGCCCGTTCACGGGAAGGCGCAAGGCCGCGTGCGACCAACGCCGCATCCAACCGATTCTCACTCATGGGACTCCTCCGGCGAAAACGTTTCCCCCACAACCGCGCGGCAGATGCCGTCGGTGTCAAGGCCGACTTGGGTAAGGCCCCAATCGGTTTTGCAGGTGGGAACGAAGCCTTTGATGGCATGAATCTCATAGTTTCCCTTGAATCCGCGCTGAATCAGACGGCTTGCGTAAAACTCGCCGATGCCGCCGGACAATTCTGCTTCTTCGAAGAACAGCACGCGGTCGTAATCGAGCGCCAGCGAAATCACACCTTTGGGCAGGGGTTTGATACGGGTAAGTTTTAATACCGCTACCGGAACACCGTTTTCGTTAAGGCGTTTGGCGGCGTTCATCACCGACGAGAAAATGCGTCCGTAGGTCACAAGCAGAATACGCGGTTTTTCCTCGTCGTGAGTAAATAACGTATACAAATGACCGTCCGGCGTATATTCCACGTCACAAGGCAGTTCGTCCCCTTTTGGGTAACGGACAGCTACCGGGCCGGCGGTGCTGTAAATCGCCTGTTTTAAGCAAAGCGGTAATTCCGCACGGGTGGATGGCGCATATACCGTCATCTGCGGCACAGCGTTGAGCATCGCCACGTCAAAAATGCCTTGGTGAGTAACGCCGTCGTCCGGTACAATGCCGGCACGGTCAATGGCAAACACCACGTGGTTGCCCAAAATAGCGGTGTCGTTCACCAGTTGGTCAAAGCAACGCTGTAAGAACGTGGAATATACCGCAAAAACCGGCACCAAGCCTTTGGTTGCCATCGCGGAAGCGGTGGTGACGGCGTGTTCTTCTGCGATACCCACGTCCATAAAACGATTCGGGAATTGTTCGGCAAACGCGGAAAGCCCGGTGCCGCTTTTCATGGCGGCCGTAAGCGCCACAATGTCATCGTGTTCGCTTGCCAGTTCCACCATTGCATTGCCGAATGCTTTGGAGAACGATTCGCCGGAGGGCGCAGGTTTGCCCGTCTCCACGTCAAACTTGCCGATGCCGTGGAACAAGTCGGGGTTATGCACCGCCGGTGCATAACCTTTGCCTTTTACCGTATCTACGTGGAGCAACACCGGCTGTTCAATCTGTTTTGCCGATTCCATAGCGGTAGTCAAATCTTTAAGGTTATGGCCGTCGATGGGGCCGATGTAGTAAAAGCCCATATCTTCGAACATGGTACTGCTGTCATAAATCGCGTATTTCATATGCTGTTTGGCGCGAAGCAAAAAGCGATAAACGGGTTTGCCGATAAGCGGAATCTTATGTAAAAATTTCGTGAGTCCGTGCTTGAACTTCACGTAGCCGCTGCGTGCACGAAGGTTGGCGAGATGCCGCGCCACAAAGCCCACGTTTTTGCTGATAGACATATGGTTATCGTTAAGAACAACAATCAGACGGTCGTTGCTTTGACCGGCATTGGAGAGTCCCTCGTACGCCATACCGCCGGTTAGTGCGCCGTCACCGATAACGGCCACCACGGTGTGACTGTCGTCTTTCAGCGTATTGGCGCGCGCGAGTCCTGTCGCCACCGACACCGCCGTGCTGCTGTGGCCGGCAATAAACGCATCGTACTCGCTTTCCTGCGGATTGGGAAATCCGGTGAGTCCCCCTTGCGTGCGAAGTGAATCGAATTTGTCGTACCGTCCGGTAAGCAGTTTGTGGGTATAGCACTGGTGTCCCACATCCCACACAATCGCGTCTTGTGGGCAGTCAAACACACGGTGGAGAGCCACCGTCAGTTCCACCACGCCGAGGTTCGGTGCCAAATGCCCACCGTTTTGGGAAACGCGGTCAATAATGACCGAACGAATCTCCTCACAAAGCGCAGGCAATTGTTCTTTATTTAAAGCCCGTAAATCGGCAGGGCTATGTATGTTGTTAAGCAGTTGAACGTCCATAAAAATGCCTCTTTTACATGGTGCGTGACAAGAGCGCTTTGGCGAGCGCTTTCAAATCCTCTGCACCGGCGATGCCGTCAAGCGCGGCCACCGCTTTATCGGTATGTTCCGCCGCAAGCCGACGGGTTTCATCTAGTCCTAACAAAGACACATAGGTGTTTTTCTTGTTTTGTTCGTCGCCGCCGACCGGTTTTCCGAGAACGTCGGCCGTCGCCGTCACATCCAAAATATCGTCCACCAATTGGAAGCAAAGACCGACGCTTTTCCCATATTCACAAGCGGCGGCAACGGTCGCTTCGTCTCCTCCGCCGAGGATAGCGCCCATTTCGCAGGCGGCGGTAATCAACGCACCGGTCTTTTTGCGGTGGAGTTCTTCTAAAAGGGAAAGTTCGATGGCTTTCCCCTCGTTTTCCAAATCAATGGTTTGGCCGCCGATCATTCCGCGGATGCCTGCCGCACGCGCCAACACGAACGAGGCACGCAAACGGCGGTCGGCGGAAATCGCGCTGTTGTTTGTGGACAGTACTGTTTCAAAAGCGCGGTTTAACAACGCATCGCCGCACAACAGCGCCATATCTTCGCCGAATTTTGCGTGTACCGACGGTTTTCCGCGGCGAAGCGGACTGTTGTCCATACACGGCATATCGTCGTGCACCAGCGAATAACTGTGAATCATCTCAATGGCGCAGGCAAACGGTTGTACCGCGTTCGCATCGCCGCCGGCAAGTGCCGCAAAGGCGGTCAAAAGTACGGGACGAAGTCGTTTTCCTCCTGCTTCGCAGGCATACGCCATCGCACGGCAGACGGTTTCTTCCCCGTCTTTCGGGACGGGCAGATAGGACGGCAGCGACTCTTCTACCAAAGCGCGGTAACGGTCCAGTTTTTCCGAATAGAGTTTCATACGATTATTCCTCGGCAGATTCCTCTGCGGTTTTCTTTTGTAATTTTTCGATTTTTTGTTCCGCTTCCGAAAGGGCTTTGCGGCAAAAATCCGCCATCTTCGCGCCCTCTTCGAACAGTTTCATCGAATCGTCAAGCGCGCATTTACCGCCCTCTAATTGGGCTACAATCTCTTCCAAGCGAGTCATTGCTTGCTCATAGGTCAATTCTTTTGCCATGGGTTTTCCTCCTCATTCTGCCACAACGGGCAATTCGCCGTCCGTAAGATGAACGGTCAAGCGGTCGCCGGACGATACGTCCTTCACCGAGCGGACCACGCTTTCTCCTTTGCGAGCAATGGCGTAGCCACGACCGAGCACTTTTAACGGGCTTAGCGCATCCAACTTTGCGGCGGCGGCGGAAAGGCGTTTTTGTTCTTCCGAAACCGTCGTGCCGAACGCGGTTTGTAAATTCTTTGCCGAGTAATCGAGCCGCATTTGCTGTTCTTCGATAAAGGACAGCGGCTCGCGTAGCATACGGGATTTTGCGAGCGATTCCAAACGCTGATGTTCCCGTTTCAAACGGAAATCCAACGCGCCGGAAGCGCGCTCAATTAAATGCTGTAATTGGATTTTCATTTCATTCTGGTCGGGAACGGCTTGTTCGGCCGCCGCCGACGGAGTAGGCGCACGTAAGTCGGCAACGAAATCGCAGATGGTGAAATCCGTTTCGTGACCGACACCGGAGATGACGGGAATTTCGGAGGCGGCAACCGCTCGTGCCACGCCTTCGTCGTTAAAGGCCCACAAATCCTCAATGGAACCGCCGCCGCGGCCGATAATAATCACATCGGCGGCGTGTTGTTCGTTCATATCGTTCAGCGCTTGTATGAGTTGCGGCGGCGCACTGTCGCCCTGAACCAACACGGGACACAGCACGATTTGCGCCAGTGGCCACCGACGGCCGAGGACGTTCATAATATCGCGCACCGCTGCGCCGGTTTCGGCGGTAATCACGCCGATTTTTTTCGGAAACCGCGGAAGCGGCTTTTTTCGTTTTTCGTCGAACAGTCCCTCTTTTTCGAGTTTGGCTTTCAACTGTTCAAACGCCTTTTGCAAAGCTCCCACGCCGTCCGGCTGCATCGCATCCACGTAAATTTGGTACGCACCGTCGCGGTCATACAGTGACACGCGAGCGCGAACAATCACTTTCATCCCGCTTTCTGGCTCAAAGGTCAGTTTCGATGCCTGCCCTTTGAACATCACCGCTTTGACCGCGGCGTTTTCGTCTTTCAGCGTAAAATAGAGGTGGCCGGATTTATAGTGGTTCGTAAAGTTGCTGATTTCACCGCTGATATATACAGACGACAGCAACGGGTTTCCGTCCAGCAGGGATTTGACGTATTGGTTTAACTGGGTAACGGTAACAACACCCACCGCTCTCGCCTCGCTTTCTTACAGAGTTTCTGCCGCACGCGCCGTCAGCACTGCGATGCCGCAGGCGTTGTCGGAAGAATACATCGGCGGCGCAAAAATTCCGCCGAAATCCGTTTCCAATTTTTCGCGGATAATGCCGTTAGACATCACGCCGCCGGCATACACCACCGGCAAGTCGCCGGTAACGGATAAGGCGGCCTCGGTCAACCCTTTTACCGCCAAATACACGGCATATAAACAATACCGCGCCACAAATGCCGGTTCTTTTCTATCAGCAAGCAGTTTTTTACACTGGTTTTCGATGCCGGATAAATGGCATCCGTCCGCCTCCGCTTTCACGTGAGGCCGTTCGGCTTTTTTAAGTTCCGGCACGGTCAGCGCCAGCTGTTCGAGTGCCGGGCCTGCAGGAAACGCCAATCCGAGCATACCGCCAACGCGGTCGATGAGTTGACCGGCTTTAAGGTCGAGCGAGCCTCCGAGTTTTTCGCAATGGGGCAACCCGTCGTTTCCCGGGGCCACTTTTAAGATTTCAGTGGTGCCACCGGAAACGTGGAACGCCAAAAACGGCTTGTCCAGTAAATCGAACCGTCCTGCGCCGAATGTGGCGGCGGCGACGTGACCTTGTTGATGCGACCACTCAAAACGGGGCAACGCTCTTGCCGCCGCAAAACTGCGAGCAAGGCCGTTCCCTACAAGAAAGCAGGGCATATATGATCCCTCGGTCTCACAAGGGCGCACCGAAGCGCCCACCGCCGAAAACGAAGCGGAAACGCCCTGCGCTTTGGCGGCGGCAAACAGCGCTTCCACCATATCCGGCAGTTGACGGGTATGATGGAACACGGCGTCACTTTGGCGTAGGCCCAACTCCCCTTTTTTCACCGGCAACAACTGCTTTTTTTGCACCAAAACGCCGGTGTCGCTGTCATACAGCGCCGCCGACGTTGTGTAGTTGCTGGTATCCAGTCCTAAGGCAATCATACCGGTGCGCTCTCGGTTTCGGATTCACGGGAAAGACCGCCCAAAACGCCGTTGACGAAGGAGCCGTCCTCCTCGCCGCCGAAGGCTTTGACCAATTCCACCGCTTCATTAATGGCCACACTTTCGGGGATGTCGTCACAGTACAGCATTTCATACGCCGCTAACCGCAAAGCGGTCAGTGCCACGCGAGAGATGCGATCCAGTCGCCAGTTTTTCGAATGGGCGGCCAAGCGGTCGTCCAGCTGGATACGATATTCCGCAACTCCGTCCACAAGGCGTTTGGAAAAATCGGTAAACTGCGCGTTGCGCGCTTCAACGGCGTTTTCCATCCGCTCTTCGGCGGTTTCTTCTCCGAAGGTCATTTCAAATAAGAGCAAAAACGCCTGCTCCCGTTCTTCATGACGTGTCATAAACCTTCCTCTCCTTTCGCGTTATTTGTAAAACGCGGAAAAAGCCCTCCACCAAAACCGCGGAGGGCGATTTTCATTTCTCTTTTTTGTCCGATTCCTCGAACACAACGCCATCGACGTGGACGTTGATTTTCGTTACCGGTTTACCGGTCATATCCTGCACTTCGCTCTTTATGCGCTTTTGCACTTCAGCGCACACGTCGGGAATACGGCGGTTGGCAAAGAGTTTCAGATGGACTTCCAAAGCAATCTCATCGTTCTCCATCACCACTTTGACCGCTTTTTCAGGTTTGCCGTTGCCCAGCTTCACGCCACGGGGCGCCATGGCCGCCACGCCGTCTACTTCAAGAGCGGCGGAGATGGCGATCGTAATCACCACGTCGTCGGAAATAATGCATTCGCCGTTTTTCGGCTCGTTAAACAGTTCGCTCATTATACAGTCCTCCTATCGCCGAAACCGGCGGGAATATGATTACGCACGTAATCTTTAATCTATATTATAGCACAAACTTTACGCAGAGCAACCCATTTTTCAAATTTTTTGTATATTTTTTTAATTAATTGCCACAATATTCACGTTTTCTGCCGCCACGTCGGTATGAGACGTGACCAAATCAAGGATTTGAACGGTTTGTTCCTCGGTGAGTTTAGGAGCTTTAATCGCCACGTGCGCGCTGTTGCCGTCGATAAATACAAGACATTCGGAAAAACCTTTGGCGCTGAGCAGCGTCTCAATATCGCTTTCCTGCTTAATCGCGTCGGTTAATGCCGTCAGTTTTGCCGAAGCCTGCTTTGACAAATCCTCCGTTACAGTGGGTTGTGCCAAAATATCTTCGATAATCTCTACCGCCTCATCCCGTGCAGAGGTACGGTTTTGTCGTGCAGAGGAAAAATAATCTTCTTGGTCGACGGCTTGAGGCGTTGCCGGCTCTGCACCGACAAATTTGGAATCTCCCAAGTTCTTTACAGCCGTTGTTTTGGCGGTGGTTTCGCTTTGAGAGACGTCCAAGGGGTTTTGGGATGCGAAATGATAATTCAGATAGACCGCCAGTCCCAATGCTACCACCAAAAACCCCAACAACACGTGCTTTTTGCTCATCCATTTTTTCATCGTACTTCGTCCTTTCTCGTTTAAGTTTCAACAGTATTGGCAACGACGCACACGCGCTTTTCCGCTAAATGCAACGCCGTTTTCACCACGGTTTTAATCTCGGCTTCCGTTTTGTCGGAAACGACACCCTCCACAACGACCACCACACCTCGTACCGTCGGTTCACATTCGGTCAGCGGTTCTTTACTGTTGTTGCTTGCATACACCAATCGACCGCTGTCCTCCAACGTGACCAGCACTTGACAATTCGTTACCCCTTCCACGCACAAAAGCAAATCGTGGAGTTTTGTTTCCATCACGGCGGCGTAATCGGAAGAAGGCTGCGACGAAACGCTTGTTTCCGCCTTTTTGCTACTGTCAAAGAAATACGAAAGCAAAATCAGTCCCATACCGATTAGCCCTGCCCACACAATGAAATTGCGCATTTTCGGCGAAGTGAGCCAAGCGGAAATATCCGGTTTTGTGCTTTTGCCGTCGCGGCAAGCGGTTTCGTTCGTATTCTCGTTCATGCGCTTTCCTCCACGTTTACCTCGGTTTCCAAACGGTTTTCCAGCACTTGCTTTGCCTCGGAGCGATGTCCGCGGCTTTTGGCAGACAGCGTGACCGAGATGTGTTGGATATATATGCTCCCATCTTCTGCAAAATCCGTGATAACCTCTATTTTTTCTGCGGAAATATCTCGGGCAAACAAGGTGGTCTCCACAATGTCTATTACAGCGATTTCCACGGCATTGCTCAACTGGCGGTTGATGGCTTCGTCCAAAAGCGGTTGTTGCAACTCGGTGGGAAACGAATCGGAAAACATATCCGGCGGAACAGTCAACAGCGAGAAAAACGGGGTTAAAAACACGCAAATGAAGAAGGCGGAAAGCATGACACGAAACACCGTTCCGCTCCCCTTTTCCGGCGCAATATGGCGTAGAATCATTCCACCGAGCGAGGCAAGACACAGCCCGATTGCCCATGTGCGAATGGTTTGCATGTTCTCCCCTCCTATCCCATACCGTTGACTGCCATCGTAACGACCGTGACGGAGATGATGAGAAACAATCCACCGCAGGTCAAAATGCCTGCCAGCGTTTTAACCACGTCAGCTGCCAGTTTTAACATACCGGTCAGTGCCGGAAAAGAAAGCGATTCGGCGACCGCGGAACAAAGACTTAAAAGCAGTGCCCACCATCCGCATTGAAACAATGCTGGCAGCAGCATGATGCCGGTGACGGCAACGCCGATTCCTCCCAATGTTGTGCGTAAAATGAGCAGACAGTTTTGAACAGTGCCGAAGGCTTCGCTGACCGCATTGCCGATAACCGGCACCATGTTGGCAAGCGAGAATCGCACCGCACGAATTGCGACGCCGTCCGCTCTTGTTCCGACAAGGGTTTGCAGTGATAACAGCCCCACAAAAATCGTGCAAAACATCCCGAGCGCCCACGTGCAAAGCCGCAAAATAAAGCGACTTACGGACGAAAGCGGAAACGTATCGTCGATGCCGCCGGCCATCCCGAGTCCCAACGAAACGGTCAAGAGCGGCGTGACGATTTGGGATAGAACGGCGGTCATGGTTTGTGCTACAAACAACACCACGGTTTGGAAAGACAACGCCGCCGTCGGATTCCCGGACGAACCGATGACCGCGGCGTAAACCGGCGCAAAACTCCCCATAAACACGAACGCGCTTTCCATAGCGTTGCAGGCGTCCCGGATACAGCCGCAAAGCGGCACGAAGAGCGTGGTGCAAATTGCCAAAAGCCCCACCGTTTTATAGGTCGTCGATAAGGCGGCGCTTTCCGGCAATTTACGCATCCCATTAAGAATGCAACACAGCAAAAGAACGCCTAACAGCGAACCTGTCACCGTCAACGGAAGCCGTTTTTGACTGTCTGCAACCGAAAGGAGTGTTTTGGCGGTCTTGTTTGGCTGTAAAGCGGTTATACTTGACAGTGAATAGGTGTCTAATCCCAGTTCGGATAACAGTTCTTTTGTGCCGTCGGGCAACGAATCCAACACCGCCTCTGCACCGGAATTCTGCCATTGAGTCTCGTAGACGTCCGTTTCTTCCGCGGTGGTTATAATTGTTAAAAAAGCGCATAATATCAAGGAAAACACAAGAATTCTCAGGAGATGATTTGAGGATAAACATCTGTATTTCCATTTCATTTTTTATCCGATCCCCTCGTTGTCAATCATCGAAACAGCTAACGAAACCACCTTTTCAAACAACGGCACGGAAAGTGCGAGTAAAGTGATTTTACCTGACAGCTCCGCTTTACTTGCGAGCGCCGTTTCGCCTGCATCTCGACAGCAATCTGCTGCCGTTTGGGTTAAAAGACAGATGCCGAGACCTTTCAAAAGGATACTTCCGTATTCCCAGGAAATCGGTAAGTCGTTAAACAGGGTTTCGGCGGTTTCAAGTAACGGTGTCAGTTTTTGAAACAGCATCGTCATTACTGTAACGGACACGAATACCGTAACCAAAAGACCCATTTCCGGCCGTTGGGTTTTAACGGTGAGTGCCAATAGTGCCGACACCGTTAAAATCCCCAAAATCGCCACGGTACTCATCAGAGATGAAACACCTCTTTTACCGTGGCAAAGAGATTGGCAATTTCCTTGACAATCATGGTCAGCACCACGATGAGGCCAGCAAGAGTGGTGAGCATCGCCTGCTCCTCTCGCCCGGCTCGCGTCAGCACCAAATTGAGCACCGCCACGATAATGCCCACCGCCGCCACTTTGAAAATCAAATCTACATCCATCTGTTTCTCCCACCCGTATTACAGCATAATCAGCGCCGCGGCGGCACCGGAGATTCCGCCCAAAGTAACGTATAACCGCCCTTTTTCGCGATAGTCGTTTGCCGCTGCTTCGTGAAACTGTGCAAAGCGCTCTTTTGCGGTCTCGCAAAGTTGTTGTTGACCGCGCAAATCCGTTGTGCCGAGCGCGGCACCGAATTGACAAAACGCGGCGGTTTCTTCTTTGGTAAAAGCTTTGCTTTTGGCAAAATCGGTTGCCTGTTTTTTCCAAAAGTCGTGAAACTGTTCCGGCGAGATTTCGGAAAATTCCTTTAAAAAATTCAAAGAAGAAAAAGGCTCTTCTTCGCCGATTTTCGCCAAAATCGGTGCCGGTGGCGCAGCGGTAAAACGGATTTCTTCTCCCACGCGGCGACAGAGATGTTCAACCGTTTGAAGTGCTCGTGCACGACTTGACAAACGAGCACTTTTTTGCCATCCGAACGCGGTTAATGCCGCCGCTAAAAGCACGATTCCCAGTCCTTTCATTTGCCCTCCTCCACGATGGTAACACCGTGATTCGATGACACGCCGGCAATCACGGAAAACCGCTTTTTTTCAAGCATTTGCGCCAAATCGCGCCGTTCTTTGAGGGCCGCATACGACGGTGCGTGGACGCTGGTAACAAGCCGTACGCCGCTTGTAAACGCCTTTTCAATGGCATCGGCTTCTTCGGCGCTTGTCCACTCATCAAACACCAAATATTCCGGCGCAAGACAGCGGACGGCACGCTCGATTCCCTCGTTTTTTCGGCAACTTCGAATGACGTCACAGTTACAAAGCGTTTTTCCGAGTGCCAATTCGCCGCGCTCGTCCACAACGGCAACGCGACCGGGATTTCCAAACCGTCCTTCGCTTAATCCGGCGGCAATATCTCGCAGTAAGCTGGTTTTTCCGCCGGACGGTACACCGAAAATCAAGATACCGCCGTAATTTCCATGAGAATATTGCCGCAAAATTTCGTCGGCGCAACCTCGATGTTCCCTTGCGACACGCAGACAAACGGACGTGATGTCTCGCATGGACACGATTGCGCCGTCTTCGCCGTAAACCACCGTTCCCGAAAGTCCGGCGCGGCAGCCGTTTGCGGTGATGCATCCCTGCTTTATCTCCTCTTGATGCGTGTGAATCGCATAGCCGCACAGCTTGCGGACACATTCCCCTACGTCATCGCGGCAAATCGGCAGACAACGCGGTGTTTTGATGGCCGAAAGCCGTCCGTCCGAAAGCAAAAACCGTTCGCCGCCATCGGTGGAAAGTGTCAGCATCGCACCCGCACGTAAGCGGATTTCCCGTACCGTGCGGCCGTCTTCGTCGGATATGCCGTTTGCGGCGAAAGAAAAATGTTCGGGCAAATAGATGGCGGCATTTTGCAGGGCATTGTCCACGGCATTCACCTCACGCTAAACTCTATGTGCCTGTCCCACCGAATAGAACTGTTTTTGCGAGGAAAAATAAACGGGAAAAGGACGTGATGAAAATGACCGTAACCACTATTCGTACCGTTATTATCTATTTGGCGCTAGTTGTGGCGATGCGGCTGATGGGTAAGCGACAACTCGGCGATATGCAACCGATTGAGCTGGTTGTTACGCTGCTGATTGCTGACCTCGCCGCCATTCCCATGCAAGAGCCCGGTACACCGCTTGTGACCGGTATTGCGGCGATTTTTACGTTGGTGGTGTTGGAGATTTTGTTCTCGGTGTTGCGGCTGAAAAGTCCCGGATTCGGGCGGCTGGTTTCCGGCTCACCCATGGTGGTCGTCAAAGACGGAAAACCGCTCAAAAACACCCTGCGCCGCCTGCGGCTGACCAACGAGGATCTCACCGATACGCTCCGTACACAAGGCGTGTTCGATTTGCGCGAAGTGGACACCGCTATCGTGGAAACCAACGGCAAAATCAGCGTGTTTTTGAAAGCGGAAAATCAACCTGCCAGTCGCGGCGATTTGGCGGTTTTAAGGAAAGAGCCGCTGTCGCTACCGGTAGTGTCCGATGGGGCGTTTTGCGATTGGGCGATGCAGTCGGTGGGCTTTGACAAAGCACGTATTGTTCGTATTCTTGCGGAAAAAGGGCTGAAAATGGACGAGGTGTTTATGATGACGGCTGATGCTGACGGCAACTTTTGTATTGTAAAAAACGAGGAGGTAAACGAATGAAACGGTTGTACGTGGCGGCGGTCATCGCGGCGGTGCTTGCGGCATCATGTGTCGGCTCGCTTTTCTATCAGCGGACGGAAACCAACGCGCTTGTCGCCGGTATCGACCGCTTGGCGGCGGCCTACGATCCGACACATCCCGAAGAGGCAATCGTTCCCACTGAAGCGTTTTTGGAAGAATATGACCGCCGCACCGCGCTGTTCCCCATGTTTTCGCGGCATAACACGCTGACAGACGTGGAATGTGAACTGGTATCGCTTCCCGCACTGCTCGAAAAAGGCGAACCGCTGGATTATGCCGCCACGTTACTGCGTTGTCGGGAGCGGCTTTGCGCCTATTATCGACTGGAATTGCCGCTTTTAGAAAATATTTTATAAAAAAGTTGTATTTTTCCCTTGACATTTGGCGCTGAATACGATATGATAACAAGGCGGTTTTGAGAAACCGTCTCGAACACGCACCATTAGCTCAGTTGGCTAGAGCACCTGACTCTTAATCAGGGTGTCCAGGGTTCGAGTCCCTGATGGTGTACCAATATGGCCCGTTGGTCAAGCGGTCTAAGACTCTGGCCTCTCACGCCAGCAACATGGGTTCGAATCCCGTACGGGTCACCAAGAAAAAAGCCTTCGACATTTGTCGAAGGCTTTTTTCAATGAAGTCGCCCCTGCAGTAAATTCCATAGAATCTCTTTATAAAACCCCTTGACATTTTGAAAAATCGTGCTACAATATATTGTGTTATTTATAAAATAAAAAACCTTGACGAAGACAAGTACCCCGAACACGCGCTTTTAGAGAGCGGGCGGCGCTGGAATGTCCGCAGCGGCGGTCGGGCGAATAACACTTCCGAGTTGCAAACCGAACCCTTTTGGCAGTAGGAGCGCCGTCGCCGCGCGTTAAGCGGAATGGTTTTATTATGAACCGATAAAGCGGCTCTTTTTGAGCAACGTGGGTGGTACCGCGGATAGTTTTGGCTATTCGTCCCTTTTGTGGGACGGGTGGCTTTTTTTATTGTCATTATAACACACACATTTTCATAAAAAGGAAGCGATAACATGAAACACACGGACATCAAAGACATTCTCACCGATGCCACGTTCATCGACACGCTAGTGACGGTGTGCGGTTGGGTGCGTACCTCGCGCGACTCCAAAAACGTGGCGTTTTTGGAGATGAACGACGGCACGTCGCTGAAACACCTGCAAATCGTTCTCGATAAAGAGAAATTTGCGGACGTCTCCCCTTTTATGCCGCTCGGCACATCGCTCAAAGTCGTGGGCACGGCGGTCAAAGGCATGGTCAACAACGCGGTGGAAATCAACGCGCAGGAGGTTGAAGTGCTCGGCGTGTGCGGCGGCGACTATCCGCTGCAAAAGAAGCGCCAAACGCTCGAATATATGCGCGCGATGCCGCATTTGCGCGTGCGTACCAACACCTTTAACGCGATTTTCCGCGTGCGCTCGGTGCTGTCCGCCGCTATCCACGAATATTTCCAACAAAACCACTACGTCTACGTTCACACCCCGATTTTGACCGCGAGCGACTGCGAGGGTGCCGGCGAGATGTTCAAAGTCACCACCATCGGTTATTCTAACGACTACGAGAACGAAGCCGACTATTATGCCGACGATTTCTTCGGCAAAAAAGCGGGCCTCAGCGTGTCCGGTCAGTTAGAGGGCGAAACCGCCGCGATGGCGTTTGGTAAAATCTATACCTTCGGCCCGAGTTTCCGCGCCGAAAAGAGTAACACGCTTCGCCACGTTGCCGAGTTCTGGCATGTCGAGCCGGAGGTCGCGTTTGCGGAGCTGCCGGACATCATCGAGATTGCCGAGGATATGATCAAATTCATTATCCAAGCGGTGCTTGACCGCTGCCCGGATGAGATGGCGTTTTTCGACAAGTTCTTCGAGAACGGTCTTGTGGAAAAACTCAAAGGTGTGGTCGCTTCCGACTTCGCCGTGGTCGATTACACCGACGCGATTGAGATGCTCAAAAAAGCGGATGCGAAGTTCAACTACCCCGTTGAGTGGGGTTGCGATTTGCAGACCGAGCACGAGCGCTATATCTCCGAAGAGGTGTGCAAACGTCCGGTGTTTATCACCAACTACCCGAAAGCGATCAAATCGTTCTATATGAAACAAAACCCCGACGGCAAAACCGTTGCCGCGACCGACCTGCTGGTGCCGGGTGTCGGCGAGATCATCGGTTGCAGTGAGCGTGAGGCGGATCTTGCAAAACTCCGCGCCGCGATGGAAGACAAAGGCCTTTCCGAGCAGGATTATCAAGATTACCTCGACCTGCGCCGCTTCGGTTCGGTGCCGCACAGCGGCTTCGGTCTCGGTCTTGAGCGCATCCTGATGTACGTCACCGGTGTGCAGAACATCCGCGACGTGCAGCTCTATCCTCGCACCGTTGGTTCCATTCGATAAAAAGGACTGAAAAGTATGAGTGAATTCATTGTGGCAGAGGGTTACAAATCCCCTTTGTCGGTGCGCGAAACACAGCGCGCCATCAAATTTATCAAAGACACGTTCCAAAAAGAACTCGCCTCTCGCCTGCATTTGGAGCGCATCTCCGCGCCGCTTATCGTGCGGTCGGACAGCGGCCTCAACGATGACTTAAACGGTGTGGAGCGCAAGGTCACGTTCGATTTATCCGAGTTCGGCGGTCAGATGGAAATTGTGCAGTCGCTCGCCAAGTGGAAACGCACCGCTTTGGCGCAATACGGTTTTGCGCCGGGCGAAGGACTGTATACCGATATGAACGCCATTCGCCGCGATGACGACGTAGACAACGTCCACTCCATTTTCGTGGATCAGTGGGACTGGGAAAAGGTGATTACGCGCGAGGACCGCAACGTGGAATATCTCAAAGCCACCGTGCGCGACATTGTGGCCGCCGTGGTTGCCGCGAAAGAAAAAGTGGTTGCGGAATATCCCGTGTTCAAGTATTCGATTTGCCCGGACGTGTTCTTTATTTCGTCGCAAGAACTTGAAGACCTCTACCCCACACTTTCTCCCAAAGAGCGGGAGGACAAAATCGTCCGCGAACATCGCACGGTGTTCATCACCCAAATCGGCAAAACGCTCAAAAGCGGTATTCGCCACGACGGGCGCGCGCCGGATTACGACGATTGGGATTTGAACGGCGACCTGCTTTTCTGGAACGATGTGCTGGACCGCCCGATCGAGATTTCGTCGATGGGGATCCGCGTGGACGAGACGTCGCTTCTCAAACAGTTGGAAGCGGCAGGCGCACAAGAACGCCTGCGGTTCCCCTATCATCAAGGTATCAAAAACGAAACCCTGCCGCTCACCATCGGCGGCGGTATCGGTCAATCGCGCCTTTGCTTACTGCTTCTTGAAAAGATGCACGTCGGCGAAGTACAAGCCTCCGTTTGGCCGGAGGAACAGCGCGATGCTTGCGCCAAAGCGGGCGCTCCGCTGTTATAAACCTTGTGTACACTTTACTTTATCACAGAAAGGAAGTGAGACCTTATGATGACTACACTGACGTTGGCGGCGGCTTCTGCGGAAGCGGAAAAGACGTTTGCAGAAGAACTGATTGAAGAAATCAGTTGTCAAACTGTGTTTGAGATTCCTATTTTCGGCGGAATTCCCGTCAAAGAATCGGTAGTCGTGTCCTGGATTATCATCGCGGTAATCTTGCTGTTTTGTTTTTTGATGACACGCGGATTTAAGGTCACGAATATCGGCAAACGGCAAGCCTTTATGGAATGGTCGTTCAACTGGCTTCGAAATCTTGTGAAAGATTTTATCGGCGAGGAGGGCGTGCAGTACGTTCCCTATCTTTTGACGGTGCTTTTGTATATCGGCTTTGCCAATATCTGCGGCATCTTCGGATTCAAGCCGCCGACAAAAGATATCAACGTCACGGCGGCGCTGGCGCTGATGAGTATCGTGCTTGTCCAAGCCGCCAACATCCGTCATAACCGTTTGGGCGGCTGGGTAAAGAGCTTTGCCCATCCCACCCCCATCGTTACCCCCATCAACATTATGGAGTTGGCGATTCGTCCACTGTCGCTGTGTATGCGACTTTTCGGTAATGTCCTCGGTGCGTTCGTCATTATGAAACTTATCGAGCATCTCGTTCCGGTGGGTATTCCCATGGTGTTCAGCCTGTATTTTGACTTCTTCGACGGTCTGTTGCAGGCGTACGTGTTCGTGTTCCTGACCTCTTTGTTTATCAAAGAAGGTCTTGAATAAATGAGAAACTTCAAACAAAATTTATTGATTTAAAGGAGAATGTTATTATGGAAGCTATTGGTGCAGGTATTGCGGTGTTGACCGGTCTCGGTGCCGGTATTGGTATCGGTATTGCCACTTCGAAAGCCACGGAAGCCATTGCCCGTCAGCCGGAAGCGGACGGTAAAATCAGCAAAGCGCTTATCCTCGGTTGCGCGCTCGCGGAAGCCACCGCTATTTACGGTTTCGTTATCGCCCTTCTTCTGTTGTTTGTGAAATAAGCGACAACACTGAACACAAAATAACAGAAAGGACCGTTGTTATGTTAAACATTGACTTTTGGAGCATCTTATTTACGGTCATCAACCTGTTGATTCTTTACGTCGGTATCCGTATTTTCCTCTTTAAGCCCATCAACAACATCATTGAAAAGCGCCAAGAGGAAGCAGATAAACAGATTAAAGACGCCGAAGCCGCCAAAGCCTCTGCCGAAGAAATGCAGGCAGAGTGCGCCAAAACGGTGCAGGAACTGAAAAATTCCCGTGACGAGCAGATGGCGCAGTCGCGCAAAGAGGCTACCGCCGAATACGAGCGCATCGTCACCGATGCAAAAGCCTCCGCTCGCACGATTGTGGATGATGCGAAA
>JAZLLJ010000010.1:0-12434 GCA_045598065.1 Acutalibacteraceae bacterium | reverse complement strand
ACGCTTTCGCGGCATCGCTCATCGGGAATTTCTCGTACACGGCATCGGGGTCGTAAATGAGGTCGCCGGTGGCGAAATAGTGGGCGGTCAGTACCCATTCTTCTCCGGGGAACGGTGCGGAGTAGGACATCCACGAGCCGGTCACGGACAACTCTTTGCGGTTGAGATTTTCCCATTCCAGCGGTTCAAAGGTGACGGGGTTGGACGGCGTGCCAATGTAGCAGACGTGGGCTTTGTTGGCTGCCAAATCCATCGCCATTTTAATGGTAATGGGGGCACCGCAAGTCTCAAACACATAATCGAAACCTTCGCCTTCGGTCAGCGCCATCGCCTGGTCGCGATAGTCTTCGTCGAGCGTGCAAATGCCGTCGGTTGCGCCACAGCGTTTGCAGAAATCCAGGCGTTCTTTGTTGATGTCGAACACCACGAGCTGACGGGCACCGAAAATCTTTGCCCATTGCATCGTAAAGAAACCGATCGTGCCGCCGCCGATAACTGCAACACGTTTTCCGCCTGTAAAGTCCGCAAGCCTTACGCCGTGCAGACCGACGGTGCACGGTTCGAACAGCGCGCCTTGCTCAAAACTGAGGGCGTTGTCAATCTTCACCGCGTTTTTCTCCGGTAAAACGACGTAATCGGCGAAAGCGCCTTGCACGCGAGAGCCGACAAAGCTGTACTGTTTGCACTGGGAATAGTTGCCGCGAGCGCAGTCGGGGCAGTTCATACACGGAAGCAGGGGAGCGCCGGCCACGTGATCACCGACAGCAAATTTTGTAACGCCTTCGCCCACTTCCGTCACATAACCGGAAAATTCGTGACCGAGGACGAGGGGGAATTTCTTCACTTTGCCTTGGAGCACACGAGGAATATCCGAACCGCAAATACCTGCCGCCATCACACGCACTTTAATCGTGCCGGGAAGAGTGACGGGAGTTTCGTATTCTTCGTAACGAATATCTTGGACACCGTGTAAAACCGCTGCTTTCATACTGATTTCTCCTTTTAGACGGCCGATAATCCGCCGAACATATAGTTGACTTTGGCGGCGTAGTTATAATCTTCCACCATGGCGACGATACTGTATTTTGCAAGGTCGCGAGCGCGAAGAGTTAACGCGCCGTCGCGGACTTTAATATACTGCATCGGCATATACTGGTGTAAAATGCCCATGGGAATGGTCACTTGATCGAGGTTGGCGAACAATTTGTTCATTGCGTTTTCCACGTCCGGAAGCGCGGTGTAATAGCGGCTGCGGTCAGAAAAACCGTAGCGACGTTGGATGGCCACGCTGTTTTCGTCGCCTTTATAATATTTTTTCCAATAGGTGGGATCTTCGAGCATTTTGCTCTCGAGAATCTCGCGGTAATGCGAACGCTGATCTTCGCGGGTAATGAGTTCATCCTCGATCATGGCGAGGGAATACAGCGCTTCGCGCATCGCATAGGTGAGGGCGGGGCCGACTTTGATAATGGCGATACCGTCTTCCACCATTTCTTTCAGTTTTTTAGGGGACTGGTAGTCGGTGGAATGGCCTTCAAACACGATATCGGGGTATTTTTTAAGGCTTTGGCACAGTTTGGCCGCCTCAACGCGGTCATAGGCGTGCACCGACAGGTTGCCGAATTCTACGCCCGGTTGCACCACGATGGCGATGATGTGTTGGAACGCATCGGAGATGCCGTATTTGGAGAATACTTTGTGGTACGCCACGAGGGTTTTCTCAAAATCTTCCGGACGGGTAACTTCCACGTCGTCTTCTTTCTTTTGGTTGCCGCCGGGAATCGGTACTTCGCTTCCGATGACAAAAACAGGGTGCATTTCGTCGGAATTGCGTTCGAGCAGCTTTTGATATTCCTCTTCGCAGGCTTTATACAGCCGGGCACCGCGCTCGGCGATGGTTTCGTCCGAAAGGCGCTCGTCCAGAGGATCGTCGCCCAGTTTCATACTGGTGTCCAAATGGATTTTTTTGTAGCCTGCCGCCACCGACAACCGCACGAGTGTTTCGGCGTTGTCCATAGCCTCTTCCGCCGATTTATCCGCCCAGGGAAGCGGCCCTAAATGGTCGCCGCCGATGAGAATTTTTTCGCGCGAGAAACCGATTTTATCGGCAATTTGGTAAACGTAATCGCAGAAATCTTTGGGTTGCATCCGCATATAGCCGCCGTTTTGGTTGACCTGGTTGGAGGTGGCTTCAATCACCACGCGCTCGTCAAACCGCTGTGCCTGCTCCAAAATGGCCTCAATGACCAGTTTGTTGGCGGAACAGAACGAGGGAATACCGCAGTGGATTCCCAGCTTGCGTTTTGTGACCATATCGCGAAGCGGATTTTGTATGGGCATAATAAACCCTCCTTTTACTCCTCGAAAAAGTAAGTATGTACGAGTTTCTTAAAGACTTCCATATCGCCGGGATAGGTGATTTTCAAGTTGATAACCGAGGCAGGAACCACGACCATGGGAATGTTGTGCGCAAGCGCGATGGCACCGGCGGAGGTCATGGATTCCAATTCTTCTTTGGATGCCTCGCTGTAAATCTTATAAATATCGCCGAAGCGGAAAGCTTCGGGGGAAGCGCCGGAGACGATTTCCTGCCGCGGAACAACTTGCTCCAACATACAGGTTTCGGCGTTCATGCGGTAGACGGTATCGTATTGTCTTTGACCGAGGGTGGCGCCGCCGTATTTTTTAACACCTTCAATGACGCCTTTGGTGCCCTCTACGTCCACGTAGGGGTGGGTGGCATCACAAAGGAGCACCACGTCGTCGTGTGCCGCAATGTCTTTCACCGCGGACAAACCGTTAAGCACCGATTCGGAGCGAGTGTCGCCGCCTTTGACGATGTGGGTGAGTTTGTCGATGTGGAATTTCTCTTTCCACTCGTCAACGTAGTCGAGCCAGTCTTTGTGGGACACAACAACAATTTTGTCAATCTCATCCATTTTGTTGTAGCCGCGCAGAATATAGGCAAACACCGGCACGTCATCAATCAGCGTATACTGTTTCGGACGGGATGCACCGAAGCGGGTGCCGCTGCCGCCCATCATCAAAAACAGGATGTTCATAAGAGGCCTCCGGATGATTAATTTTCTTTCACTTCAGGAATATCCGCCGACCAGCGGATTAAATCGTGTCCGAGCTGCCGATGAAGCGGCGGCAAACTCATGAAATCATGGTATTGCATTTCAAGGAACACTTCGGGTTTTGCAGGAATCTTCGCCGAAACGCCCTCGAAAGAAATGTCCTGATAGGGAAGAAGGTCTTCCAAATTAACGAAGGTGTAGGTCGGGACAAAGCTGGCCACGGTGGTGAGACCGCGTTCTTTGGCTTTGGCGTTATATTTCGTGGCAATGCGTATATAGCGCTTTTGGGTTTTCTTAATGGAAACCAACCGCCATAACTGACGGTGAGCGCGTGCCACGTGACGCCAGAACCAATCCTCGAAAGAAGTGGGTTTTTTGTCGTATTTCGGCTCGGCAATCTGTTTATTGCAGGCTTTGTTATGGCGACGGACACACACATTGACTTGCGCCAAAAAATCTTTTTGTTCCTTTTCGTCATCCGGCAGGAAATCGAAGGGGAACAAATCAAGGCAGATGCCTTTGTGGAAATCGCGGTTTTCGTTATATTCGGTGATATATTCGGTGTTGTTCATACGGATTTTCGAGAACAGATAGGGGATTTTGGGATCACTTTCTCGAGTTTGCAAGAAGAAGCGGTCAGAGAGTTCTTTGCCGCCTTCTGCCAAGAAGCGGTCATAATCCGCACGAAGCATACCGACGTCGATATCGTCATCCCACGGGATAAATCCGCCGTGGCGGACGTAGCCGAGCATTGAACCGCCGCAGATGAAGTAGCCGATATCCAGTTTGCGGCAGATGCGGTCGAATTCTTCAAGCAGCAACAAATCGACTTTTTGGATCGTCTTGATTTGTTTGTCCAGTTCCGGAGTAAGCGTGGCCGTCCACGAAGAAAAGTCACGGGGGCAGGGGAGTTCAATACCGTAAAAGGGGAGTTTTTGGAGAGGCAGCAGTTGATCCTCCCACACCATTTCGCTTTTGGTGTATACAACGCGCATTAAACGGTGAGCATCTTCGGCGTGGTTGTATTTTGCGGCGATGCGCTGTACTCGATCGAATTCCTTGCGAGGAGAGCGCCAGCCGTAAAGAATCTTTTTGGCGAGGAAACGGAAGAAGTTCTGTTTTGCGCCTTTGTATCCTCGGCAAGAACACACGCGTGCATAACGGCGGTTTACGCGTTTCATCCGGCGCAGATGAGCACAGTAAAGGTCAAAGCTGTCCGGCAGGCGATCAAACGGGGCGACAAGAATCCAAAAATCTTGGTCCATAGAAAGTTCGTCGCCGGTTTCGGTATCGCCGATTTTGACACGCAGTCCCAAACGGACGATGCGTTGGGGAATGTCGGTATCGCCGATGTATTCGTCGAAAATAAAGCCGTTTTCCTCGGCACATTCCCGTAAAATCGGTATCAGTTTTTCATAGTCATCGCGCAGAACGCCGATGTCTCCGGAAAGAGAGTTTTGGCCAGGAATAAACTTTCCGTAATGCACCGCGCCGACCAACGTAGGGCCGTAGGCAAAGTATGTCAAATTATTTTCCTGGCAAACTTTGTCAAGAAATTTGATAATGTTTGTTTTTGCTTCGTTTAAAACGGCATCATTGTAGTAAATCTGGACGCCTTTTTGGAGATCTTGTGTGTACTTCATTCTTTTGATACCTCTCAAAAGTAGAATTGGGTACTCATATACAGATAAAGTATACTATATCCGACAGAAAATTACAATGGGAAATTGCTTTTTTTTATAACAAAAACGTTACTTTTTTAAATAAAATAGTAAAAAAAGCCTCAACCCAAAAGGGCTGAGGCTGATTTTAGCCGTTTGTCACGAAGGTTTGACAACAGGTTTGACCGGCTTTTGTCGCCGAAGAACCATCAATTTTGACTTCTTTGGCATGGCAGATACCGTTTTGGTTATACACACAAGTCTCCGCGGTGCAGTCAATCGGCATCTGACGGTTGGGCGTAGTGTAGGTGCGAAAACTGTTTTGTGCGCCGCCGCCAAGATAGGCGCTGAACGAGGCACAGCAGGTATCGACACTTCCTTGTGCATGGTTTCCGCTGACACGGATTTCCGGTCGGCAGCAGAGTCCGTGTTCGTTGCTGGAACAGTGAGCAACATCACATTTAAGTTTTGTCAAAACGATACACCTCTTTATTTTTTTGCGCGCAACGGCGCTGAGAATAGTGTGTATCGTCGAGGGGACGTTTATTCATTCTGGTTTGTGTTGGCAGTATCGTTTTTACGGGCGCGATAGCGTTGCATCAGTTGGTTGTACACCGCGATGCCCACCAAACTGACAACGCCGGTAATTAAAAAGACAACGGCGGCGGAAAGATATTCTTTTTCTACCAAAAAATGGCCGCCGATGGTAGACGAGATGACTGAGGGAATACGCGCAATCATCGAAATCCAAAGGAATTCCGGAAGTGTTACTTTGGATAATGGCGCAAAAAAGGTCAAAAGGTCTTTCGGCGTTCCCGGCAGGAAAAACAGGAAAAACATTACGCGCTTGATGCGTTTTTCCGAGGAAAACAGCTTGGTTTCATAAATTTTGTCTACGTCAAAATACAATTCCAAAACAGCGCGACCGAAGCGTCGCACCAACCAAAACACCACCGCGGAAGCGATAAAAATGCCTAAAAAGCACAAAATCGTTCCTTGTACCGCGCCAAACAGATAACCGGCGCTGATTTCCATCAATTCTCCGGGGAGGAGGGGAAGAAAGATTTGCAGCATTTGGGCGGTCAAAAACACAAGAGGTGCTGTGACACCGAACCGTTCAATATATTCCCGAAAAGAATCTTCGTTATTCTTGTTGAAAAAGTTCCAAAATACAACCGTCAAAATCACCGTTAAAAACAGCAATACGATAAGCGAAACGCCGGTGATGATTTTGCGCCGTTTTATTTTAGAAGAAGAAACGTCGTCTGTGTGTGACATGGAAAATCTCCTTATCAATTTCTAACGATAGTGTACCGCGAGTTTCGACAAATTGCAACCGAAAAATCCGCCTTTTCAAAAAAATTCAAAAAATGCTTGCAATCGAGAGAGAAGTGGTGTATACTCTAAATAGACACTCAACTAAACAAAATAAATATTTTGTTTAGTTGAGGGGAGGAAAATTGCCTCAAAAAGGGTGTTTTTGGCCCGGTTTTGCCGATTTCCCGTTATTTTGGTCATTTTCCTCTCATTTCCCGTTTGGTGATTTACAGTGCATTTCCGGCGATTTCCTGAGGCGGCCACGTTTGTGCCGTGTCGATTATTCAAGCGCTTGTCTGTGGCGATTCCCGACGTTTTGTTTGATGCCGTCTTCGATTTCGTTTGTTCTGTTTAACGGAAATTTGTTCGTTAGTGGATTTTTATCGTAAAATTTCTCATTTTCAAAAATACCAAAAAATGACCTCTGCTCTGGAGCCGATAGAAATGTTTCCGTCGATGCGTTGGTCATTTTGCTTGTTTCTATTCGATGGCGTTTTTTGGGAATTTTCGCTTTACAATGCGGTTTGTCGCATTGTAACCGTAAATATTCAGTCGCGCGGTGATGCGCCGAAGCCGTCAGCTGTTAAAACGCCGTTGCGACGAATTTTGTAAGCGCCGCCGGATCTGCGGTTTTTGTGCGAATTGAGCGATTTATACCGATGCTTTCGAAACGGGTTTTGAGGCGGCCGACTGCGAGCGCAGCTGTAATTGTAACCGCAACTGTAAATCGGCCCTTATGTGTGGTTTGTTTTACACGTCTTGTCCGTGAAACTGTTTCACGGAGAAAGGAGTTTCACAATGAAAAAGGAATACGCGGCGGAATGTTCGCCGATACTGAAAGAGTTTTTCGGCTATATCGAGGTTGTGAAAGGTCGCTCTACCGGCACGGTGGACGAATACTTTGTGGATTTACGCACCTTTTTGCGCTACTTCCAACAGCAAAAAGGGCTTGTCCCCCCTACCCTGCCGTTTGAAGAAATCACGATTGACAAGGTGGATGTGGAGCTGTTGTCTCAGGTGACACTGCTTGACGTGTACGAGTATTTGAACTACGCGAAAAACGAGCGCGGAAACAGTAACGCCACCCGTGCGCGCAAAGTGACGTCGCTTCGCACTTTTTTTCATTATCTTACCGACGTTACTCACCGTTTATCCGAAAATCCGGTACAGAATTTGGACACGCCCAAAAAGAAGAAAACTTTGCCGAAATACTTAACGGTGGAGCAGTCGATTGATTTGCTCAGTCACGCCGGCGGTGAGTATGCCGAACGGGATTTTTGTATGCTGACTATTCTCCTGAACTGCGGTTTGCGCCGCGCGGAAGTGGCAGGACTCAACCTCTCGGATATCGGCTCTGACCGCACGCTTCGCGTACGCGGCAAAGGCAGTAAAGAGCGGATGTTGTACCTTAACGACGCCTGTTGGGAAGCCATTTCCCGTTATCTTAAAGTACGGCCGGTCGATGGCGTAAAAGACAAAGATGCGCTGTTTTTGAGCCGCTTAAAAAGCCGTATCACTGTCCAGGGCGTTCACTATGTTGTCAAAGGCTACTTGAAAAAAGTAGAGGGCGCGGAAAATCTCTCAACGCACAAACTGCGCCACACCGCCGCAACGCTTATGTATCAGCACGGCGGCACGGACATTCGGGTGCTGAAAGACATTCTCGGCCACGAAAACCTCGGCACCACCGAGATTTACACCCACCTTTCCCAACAGCAACTGAAAGAAGCGACCGAGAATAACCCGCTTGCCAATCTGCATCTTCAGCCGGAAAAAGAGAAAAAAGAAGAAACCGAATAAAAAAAGACCGCTCGGTGAGCGGTCTTTTTTTATTTCGAGATTATTGATTACATAGAACGTATCAAAAATGAAATTCATTTGCAGGATATATGCGGAGAACATCGTTGCTTTTTACCTTGTATACGACGAAAACGGTATCCCCCTCGGAAAGCGGATTACCGGTGTTGGAAACGAGCGTGTAATAACACGTGGGCTTGCCGTTCAAATTATCTTGCGATATCGCCGAAGTGTTTTTAAACAGTAAATAGTCAATCGAATAATTTGATTCTTCTTCATATCTTGTTTTCGTGCCGATAAACGTATCGGTTCGAAAAGCAATATCCATCGGTTTAACGGTTTTACGAAAATTTACCAGCGAAAAGATGCCGAAAAAGAACAATCCGTAGCTTCCAATCATGGGAAGTGCAAGCTGAGACTGCGTCAATTTATATGTGATGAAATAGGTGGCTGCTCCCTCGATCACGTAAAAAATAAACATAACAAGCAAATCTTTACCAAATTTTAGGTCTCGATTTAACTCTTTGCTGACAATTTCCCGATTGAGAGTTTCGGAAAGAGGATGCACCTTTTTCATGTCTTTTACGCCCATTAACGCAACCCCCAGCACCAAAAGGGAGACAAGAGAAAAAAGAAGCGGCATTACATACACAAAGATACGGGGAGCCTCTTCATTGCATGCGAAACCTCCGCACGATGCATCGGCAAAGGCGAACCAAAAGAACAAAAAAATGTAATAACCTAACCACTGCGTTATTTTTGTTTTGACATCATTTTGTTCAACTTCCGCTTGCGATTTTTTGGATGACATGATACACTTCCTCCCAGTTTTCCACCCGCGTCATATCGTTTGCCTCGGCATCGAAATCGCGATTATACGGCGCGGAAAACAAGATTTTTTCGTAGTCGCCGCCGACGAGATTGTGTACGCCGTCGTCCACCAGAACGTCGCCTTTGATCATTTGTTTGTTGTGGGTGAAAATATACTGTTTCCAAGGCAAAAACGGATAGTATTTGAACAGCGTACCCTCTAACTTTTCGATGGCGATTTTGTAGTGGGTGTTGGTGACGATATAGACGGTGTGGCCTTCGTCAAGCAGGCGTTTTAACACTTCTGCCGCGCCGGGAATGGGTTGTAATCCGTCGTACAGTTCCGCATCGAGTTCGGTGGAAAGCACCTGCTCGGGTGTGAGCATGGGAAACGCTTTGGTCATATCCCATTCGCGCACGTCATCGTGAGAGACGTTTGTGCCGTATTTTTTGTTGAGATAGCCTACCCATGTCTCGGAAAAATTCTCCAAAACGCCGTCGGCATCCACAAGAATCGTCAGTTGTTTCATCTTAAATCGTATCGTCCTCGTCGTCGGTTTGCGTGCGGTTGGGGTATTGTTTCGGGATGCGGCGAGCAGGCTTGTCCTCCCCTTCTTCGGGAACGGGCTTGCCCTCCGCCGAGCCGATGTCGTGGAAAACCGCTTTTTCGGCATCTGCTTTACGGGTTTCCTCGTTTTCCAAATTCAGATGGTGGCGATCGGCCTCAAATTCTTCCGGATGCTCTTTGTAATAGGGATCGATGAGCACCCGTTTGACCACCGGAAACACGTAATATTGCGTAAGCAACATCCGGAATGCCGGCAAAAAGAACAAACTGAACGCCATAAACAAAATGGCGACGGGAATCCACTTGGAAAACCACAAAGAAACAATCAGTATTCCCATCACTCCGTAAACGAAGAAAAGGTTAATAAGAATGATGAAGTTTTCTTTCCACCCGATGAACACCAAGTTAAACGCGTTTTTGTATAACTGGCGCAGACTGAATTTGAACGTGACCATCATAAGGAACAGGTAGAACTGCATAATAAAGAAAATGAGCAACAGCAGCAGCACCATCGCCATACAAAGCAGCGTCGCCTCCGTGCCGGCGAGGTAATAAAACAGCGCGCTGAACGCCATAATGAAGGTGATAATCAGGTTGAAAATGCCGACAAACAGCGCTTGTTTCCAGTTCTTTTTAATGGTCGAGAAAAAGTCCGAAATCAAAAAAACGGGTTTTTCTCTTGTGAAATTACGGGTAATAAAGGTCATTCCGGCACACGCCAACCCGTTGGTAATAAGCGGCAGCGATAAAAGAATGTACAGCATCCCGAGTTCCAGCAAATTCCAAAACTTGCGAAAAACCAGTTCCCAAAACAGAATAAAATTCCGCTTTTCGCTGGGACGGTTATCTACGCCCCGACCGGGACGCGTTACGTCAAAGGGTTTGAAACCACGTGCCAAAGGGATTCCTCCTGACTTTTAACATCCTATATTTTGTGATGGTGTTTTCAAAAAAGAACGGTGGTGGTCGTTTGGATGGCCGATGCCGAAAACGCCAACAAAAAGCATAATAAAAACCGTAGAAAAAACAATCGAAAATCGCGCCATAATCCGGTTTTCGGTGTACCGGGCATCACTTGCGCGACGAGGCGCAACGTAAGACGAAAGGCTTCGGCGCAGGCAATCAGTACCGCCCACACCGCGAGCAGTGTGCCGGGCAGGGATAATGCGAGCGCTTTCATTCCCTGGTGTGAGAGCAAAAACGTCTCAAACAAACCGAGCCACGCGCCGAACAGCGCCGGAACGCACAGTACCACGGGAATGCCGCAAAGAGACATTCCGAACAGCATCAGGATTCCGATGGCGGCGACGGAGACGAGACTCCCCCTCCAAAACACGGACAGTACGTCGGCAATTCCCGAAAACGTTGCTTTCGAGGCGGAAAGTGATTGCAACAAAGCGTCGGCCGCTTTGGGAAGATGGGGCTCGAGGCGGCATCCTACCGCCACGCCGGCCAAAAGCAATCCCAAAAACAGAAATAAGCGGCTATTAGTACCCACAAAGTGGCGCAGTTGTCTAAAAAAGTGGCTTGTCCTTCTCATTCTTCATTCCTCCCTGCTACACTGTATGTGCAGAGAGGAAGAATTAGACCGAGAATTTGCGGCTTTTAAGGTTGACGCCGATAATGCCGCCCACCGCTCCGCAAGCGATGCAAAGAAGCAGGCTCAAAGGCGCGTGGGTTCCGACGGCGCGGCCGATGCAAAGAGCACCGACGCACGCGATGAGCAAATACACGAGAAGACCGCAAAGCAGTCCGAACAGCCAGCCGCGGCGACGGGAGATTTTTCCGGCGACAAGACCGCCGACTGCCGCGCCGACGGCACAAGCGACAAACGCCATCGGCGAAATCAGCCCTGTGGGAATATCGATAGCCACGCACAGCGCCGCTGCCGACAACAGGAACAAAAGAACGCATACGGCGCCCACGAGAGTGCCCCACAAAAGCGGTGCCCCCCATGCGGTCCATTTTTCCGAAGAACGGTCGGTTTTCTTAAACATAACAGTTTCCTCCGCATCATGTAAGGATGGTAATCCTTATGTGACACGGAGGAAAAATAGACCATTTTAGATATCGTCGTCGTCAACGTCGTCCAAATCGTCGTCATCGTCAGTGACCGGATCGTCGTGGACGGTGGTGTTTTGCTGAACTGCCCATTTTTTCAGCGACAGTTTGGTGCGGTCGGCACCGGTTTCCACGATAATCAAATCTTCTTTCACGTTGACAACGCGGCAGATGATGCCGCCGATGGTGACAATCTCATCACCCACGCGCAGGTCGTTACGCATTTTTTGCTCTTCTTTTTCGCGTTTACGTTGCGGACGGATGAGCAGAAAATACATCACGGCGAAAATGAAGACCAACCACAAGATAAGGCTGAGTCCGTTGCCTCCTGCGCCGCCGGCAGCAGCTAAAGTCAAATTAGAAAAGTACATATTGTTACCTCCAAAAAATCGTTGTTCTCATTATAACGGATAATTGTCCGTTTGGCAAGAGAATTTACGATTTATTTACACGTCAGCTTTTTTCACGCCGATGGTGACGGCTTCGCCGTTGATATCCCAATCTTTCACAAAGCCCTCTGTGTTGCCGAACGAAACGGCATCCGCCAACACGTCGGCGGCGAGAGAATCTTTGTATTTCTCGGCAATTGCAAGGGCGTTGTCACTGCCTGCAAAGGACACAACGATATGGTCGGTCACTTCGAAATCGGCTTCTTTACGCATCGTCTGGATTTTGCTGACCAATTCGCGCACAAGGCCTTGTTCGAGCAGTTCCGGCGTAAGGGTGGTGCAAAGCGCCACGGTGATGCCGTTATCGGACAACGGGAAATAGCCCTCTTTGGACGCAATGTCAATGAGCAAATCTTCCGCGAGAAGCGTAATCTCACCGGACGGCAGATTCAGTTTGAGCTCACCGGTCGCATCCAGTTCTGCTTTAGCCGCGTTGCCGTCAAGTGTCGGGAGCGCCGCGCGAATCTCGCCCAGTTTCGGGCCGAATTTCGGACCGACGGTTTTGAGTTGCGGTTTGAAGCTGTAGCTCATAAACTCGCTCATATCGGCTTTCAGCTCCACCGTGTTGACGTTCAGCTCTTCCGCGATAACGGTGCGGAACAGTTCCGGCAAATCGCCGTCGGCGGACACCACCATTTTGGACAGCGGCTGACGGTTTTTGAGGTTGGCACCGTTACGGGCGGCACGGCCG
>JAZLLJ010000009.1:0-27169 GCA_045598065.1 Acutalibacteraceae bacterium | reverse complement strand
TCGTCGCTGACGTCGTCGGCGCGGTCGTCGGCGTGGTCGACGGCGCGGTCGTCGGCGTGGTCGACGGCGTCGTACCCGGCGTCCAAGTCGGACGAGTCGTCGGCTCCGAAGTCGGCTCCGAAGTCGGCTCAGTCACCGGCGTCGGCGGCACACAGCAGTGGTCCGCGAACTTGACCGGAATATCCGCCAGATACTTTCTCTCCAACAACACGTCTTTCATATTGATGGCATCGTCGCCGTTGGCATCACCGCGGACAAGGCGACCGCCTAACCGCAGTGTACGCTCGTCCACACAGTCGGTGTGGTCGGCAAACGCTTGCTCAAACGTCTTGATTTCCGCCAGATACTGGCGAAGAATCAACACGTCTTTCATGTTGACCGCTCCATCGCCGTTGCAGTCGCCCGGAATCTGCGGTTGGACGTACTCGGAAGACGACGAATCTTCCGCGAACGTAAACACAGGACACGAGGTAAAAAGCAAAGCGAGAGCCAACACAAAACTGAGTATTCTCTTGTGGGTCATGTGAATCTCTCCTTCTTTTTCGTGGCTACAAGTAGCCACATTACATACAACAGATATTATACTATATGCAGCTGAATTTGTCAACAAAAAAAGTGACCAAATGTGCAACAAGTTTTGTGCATTTTTACCGAAAAAGCATAAAAAAACACGGCATAGTCCTTTATGCCGTGTTTTTACAAATTCTTTGAAGTTTCTGTGCCGATTTTTACGGTCAAATCTGCACAAAACCCATTTTTTTCTGCGCTTTTTTCAACGTGCGTTCTGCCACGTATTGAGCCTTTTCCGCGCCCTGTTTCATAAGGCGTTCCAACTCACCTTTGTCCTCGATATAAGTCTTTAAGCGCTCTTGAATAGGCTTAAGTTCCGCCGCCACCGCTTCGCCGACTGCCGTTTTGAAATCGCCGTAGCCTTTGCTGGCAAATTCCGCTTCAATGGCAGCAAAATCCTTGCCGGTCACAGCGGAATAAATTTCCATTAAATTGTTAATACCGTCTTTCCCCTCCGCATAGCGCACACACGCGTCACTGTCGGTAACGGCACGCTTAAATTTGCGCAAAATGGTCGCCTCGTCGTCCTGCAACGAGATAAACGAATTGATATTTTCGTCCGATTTCGACATTTTTTTGGTGGGTTCCTGCAAGGAGCGCACACGGGCGCAAGCCTTCATAATGTAAGGCTCGGGAATTTTGAACGTGTTGCCGTAAAGGGTGTTGAAACGCTCGCCGAGCGTGCGTGTCAACTCCACGTGCTGTTTTTGGTCGGCGCCCACCGGCACGAAGTCCGCTTGATACAGCAAAATATCCGCCGCCATCAGAGTCGGATAGGCAAACAAGCCCAAGTTGATGTTATCCGCGTGCTTTTGGGATTTATCCTTAAACTGCGTCATACGGGACAGTTCGCCAAACGCGGTACAACTGGATAAAAGCCACATAAGCCCACTGTGTGCCGGCACTTGGGATTGGACGAACACCACGTTTTTGTCGGGATCGATGCCAAGCGCCAACAAAAGCGCGAACGTCTCGTAAATCTGTTTGCGGAACGATGCCGGTTCTTGGCGGACGGTAATCGCGTGCAAATCCGCCACCGCGAACGCACATTCCATATCTTCCTGCAACGTCACCCAGTTGCGCAACGCACCGAGATAGTTTCCGAGCGTCGGAATGCCGGTGGGCTGAATACAACTCAGCGCACGGGGACGTTTTTCCATAACGGGAGTTTGTTCACTCATTTCAAATTCTCCTAACAAGACATTATTTCTCGCCGAACATTTCACGGGCCAAATCGCCGAGTCGCGCCATACCTTCAATCATCTGCTCGTCGGTAGGCGTAGAGTAGTTCAGGCGAATAGAATCGCTCGTCGCATACTCGTCCACCGTGAAGGCGTTGCCCGGCACGACCGCTACTTTCTTCTCCTGCACCGCACGGGTACAGAATTCTTTCATATTCGCGCCGGCAGGCAGTTTGCACCACACGAAAAGACCGCCTTCCACCGGATAATACTGGATACCGGTCGGTACCAGGTCTTTTTCAATCAGTGCCATCATCAGTTCCGCTTTGCCGCGATACAACTCACGCAGATACGCCAGGTGTTTGTCGAAATCGCCTGCCATAAACGTGTCGGAAATCATCTGTGCCCAAATGTTGGTGTGCACGTCTTCTCCCTGTTTGGCGACAGTCATTTTGGCAATCACGGCTTTCGGACCGATTGCATACCCAACGCGCAGTCCCGGAGACAGCACTTTGGAGAAACTGCCTGCATAGGTCACGATGCCGTCTTTATCCATGGTTTTAATCGCCGGCAAATCTTCCCCGGCAAAACGCAAATCGCCGTAGGGGTTGTCTTCGAGAATCATCACACCGTACGCTTTCGCAAGCGCATACAGTTTCTCGCGTTTCGCCATGCTCATCGTTACGCCGGTGGGGTTTTGGAAGTTCGGAATGGTATAGATAAACCGCACGTTGTCATACTGTTTCAGCGCCGCTTCCAGCGCATTCATATCCATACCGTCCGCCTCCATCGGCACGCCGACGAGTTTCGTATTGAGCGAGCGAAACATATTGAGCGAGCCGATAAACGACGGATCTTCCGCGATGATCACATCGCCGGGGTTGCACAACGTCTTAGTCATAAGACTCATGACCTGCTGGGCGCCGGCAGTAATCAGCACCGCATCATCTTCTCCACCGACGTGGTACACCTCTTTCATCCGCTTTGCCACGTTCTCGCGCAACGGCGCATAGCCTTCGGTGATGCTGTATTGCAGCGCGTCAATGGGGCGCTCGCGCAAAATCTTATCCGAGATGTCCGCGACAACGTCCACCGGAAACGCTTCCGGCGACGGGTTGCCTGCGGCAAAGGAAATGATATCCGAGCCGGAAGCATATTTCAAGATTTCACGAATGGCCGACGGGCTCAAATCCCGCAAGCCGTCAGAAAAATGATAATCCATATTCAAAGCCCTCTTTCTCTTCGTCTGTAAAGGTTATTCCCTTTCCGTGTATTTTTCCAGCGTTGCCGTAAAGTACGCAGGCAGTTCGCCGGTGAGTTCTATGTATTCTCCCGTTCGCGGATGGTCAAATCCCAACGTACGGGCGTGCAAACACTGTCCCGAAAGGCCCGGGACCGGCGTGGACGAGCCGTACACCGTATCTCCCAAAACCGGATGGCCGAGATACGCCATATGCACGCGAATTTGGTGTGTGCGGCCGGTTTCAAGCCGAACGCGCACGTGGTCACAACCGTGCAACCGTTCCAACACTTCATAATGAGAAACGGCGTTACGGGAATGTTCCGTCGTCACCGCCATTTTCTTGCGGTTTTTCGGATGACGGCCAATCGGCGCATCCACCGTGCCTTTTTCTTCTTTCAAATGGCCCACCACAATCGCCTCATATACGCGTGTAAAGGTGTGAGCCTTTATCTGTGCCGCCAACTTTTGGTGAGCAAAATCGTTCTTCGCCACCATCAGAAGACCGCTGGTATCCTTATCAATACGGTGGACTATTCCCGGCCGCGCTACGCCGCCGATACCGGAAAGGCTGTCGCCGCAATGAGCAAGAAGCGCGTTCACCAGTGTTCCGTCCGCATGGCCGGGCGCCGGATGTACCACCATCCCTTTGGGCTTGTCCACAACGAGCAAATCGTCGTCCTCATACAAAACGGTAAGAGGGATTTCCTGTGCGGTAGTTTCGGTGGGAACCGCATCCGGCACCGTTACCGTAATACAGTCGCCGGTCTGCACAAGATACTTTTTGGTTTGAGGTTTGTCCCCTACCGTCACCAAATCCCGTTCAATCCACTTTTGTGCCGTCGCCCGTGTCACGGAGAGGCTCTGTGCCACTACCTTGTCCAGCCGTTCCCCCGTTGTCTCCGACGGCGGTAATCGCTTTATCTCCAAGGGAATCCTCCTTCTCGCTGAAAAACAACACGTAAATCGCCAACAGACACGCACCGATACACACACAGCAATCAGCAACGTTAAACACCGGAAAGTCAATGGCCTTTACATAGATAAAATCCACCACGTAGTGTCGAACAACACGGTCGATGAGATTGCCCACGCCACCGGCGATGAGTAACATCTCCGAAATGTGCGCCACCGGATGTTTCCACGGGCCTTTGAGCAACGCGAACAGCACGGCCACCAGCATAACCGCGGTAATGACAATCAAAAACGTCTGTTTTCCGGAAAGCATACTCCACGCCGCGCCGTCATTTTCCGCATACGTGAATTCCAACACGCCCGGAATCAGCGCCAACGGCTCTGCAAGCTTGCTTGTTGCAAGTCCTTTTGTCCATTGGTCAAGAGCAACCAACACGACCGCCGGAAGCAGCCACAAAAATCGCCGCCCAATCTGTCGCATACCTGTCGCCCCTTTCTTCATAAAAACGGCGCACCGCGTACGGTACGCCGTTTTTTTGGATTATCCGAATTATTCGTTGCCGCGACCGAAAGGATTGGTAGAACCGCCCACATCGTAGTTGTCGCCGAATTGCAAGTCAGCGAAACGGTTCTCCTTGTCCGTCGGGAGATCCACAATCTCTTCATCCGCCCACATAGCGCCGCCGACAGGAGAACCAAACTCCAAGCCGCCGTCGTTGTTCACCGGCGTGGTGAATTCCAAACCGGAACCGTCGCCCAAATCGAAAGACGGAGTGCCGAATTCCAAACCACCGTCGGTATCGGCAGGCGTGCTGAATTCCAAGCCGGAACCGTCGCCCAAATCGAAGGACGGAGTGCCGAATTCCAAGCCGCCGTTATCCATCGACGCCGGAGCGCCGAAGCTGATTTCCGGTTCCGCAGCAGCAGGAGCGCCGAAGGAAACATCCGGCACGTTACCAAAAGCACCAAGAGTGATTTCCGGATCTTCATCGGCAGGAGCGCCAAAGCTGATTTCCGGTTCCGTCGCCGCAACGTCAAAGGAAAGCGGTTCCACCGAGACCGGCTCGATTTCCACCGCCGGAATTTCAAAGGACTCCGCCACTGCCGGAGTATCAAAAGAAATCTCCGGTTCAGCCGCAGGGGTAACCGGTGCGACCGGTGCGACCGGCGCCACAGGAGCTGCGGCTTTCGGCGCTTTCTCGCCCGGGAACAACCCAATCATTTCAAAATGCTGACGGTACAGCGCAATCAAATCATCCTGGAATTTGGCAACCTGGTCTTTCAGCTCCACAAATTCCTGCTCTTTCGCGGCAATTTCCGCCTCTTTCGCGGCTTTATCTGCTTCATAGGTCGCTTTAGTCTCGGCGGTCTTTTGCTCGTAATCCGCCGTCATCGTGGCTTTTTTCTGTTCGAATTCCGCCGTCAGATCCGCAGTCATTTGATCCATTTCCGCTTGCTTCGCGGCGATCGCCTGCTCCATCTCCTCAATGGCCTGCGTTTTTTTGATTTCCGCATCTTGAAGAGTCAAGTCGGCACTCTGCTGGGCCTCGCGCACCATAGAATCCGCCGTACGTTGAGCGGAAAGCACCGCGTTTTGGATGCTCTCTTCCTGGGCACGGTATTGCATCAATTTGGTCGCCAAAACCTCCATTTTGGAACGGTTTTCTGCCTGTTCCGCCGTCAACGTCTCCACCGTAGCGGCCACGTTGTCGATAAACAAATCAACCTCATTCGTCTTGTAGCCACCGAGGGACTTGGTAAAAGCAACCTCACGAATTTGCTGTGCAGTCAACATCGTACTGTCCTCCTAAAATTCTTTCTAAAAAACCCACTATCAGCGGTATTTTTTAACGATAATGATGTTCCGTCCTTTTTTGGTTTCGCCGCCGAACGATTCAATCAAGAAGCGGCCGACACCGCGAACGGAGAGGGTGTCGTTCGGTTTCACCACTCGGGAAACCGAGGTGCAGGGCAGATGGCAAACCGCCACCGTTCCTGCGGTAATCCATTCCGATGCTTTTCCTCGGGAAACATTGGCCAAAGCGGCAACCATCGCATCCAACCGGGGCGATGCCACCGTAAGGCGAAGCTCCTCTGCCTCTCGCTTTTCGGGGAGAGGCCCGTCGTAATTCGGAGAGAGAGTAACCCCCTCCCGACCGACACGGGAAATCTGTTCGGTAAGGTAAGGCAAAAGATCCTCTCGGACAAACGCCACCGACAACCCTTCGCCGCAAAGAATATCCCCCACCGCATCACGCTCTATCCCACAGCCAAGCAGAGTACCGAGAAAATCGCGGTGGCACAGCGCGGCTTCTTTTCGATAAGAGAAACCCAGCGCCGAAAACGGAAAGCGAACCGCCTCCGGCGGAAAATCCGACGGTATCACCGCCACCATTCCCCGCACGGCGTCTTCGTATCCGCCGGAAAAGAGAAACGGAATCGACGCGGCCGAAGCCATTTGCTCAACGGTCCCCCGTTCTTCCTCCGTTAAAAAGCCAAGGAAATACGGACGGCCGCGGCGATAACATTGGTCAACCGCATCTTTTACCCGAGCTCGTAAGAGAGACTCAGAAGTAGAGACCATTATTCTCCAATTCGTCAAGCAAATCGCCCATAATGCCTACGTTGTAGGGCGTGATAATAAACGTGCAGTTGGCAACTTTTTTAATCTGGCCGTTGTTGGCATACGCCACACCGCTCAAAAAGTCCAGGATGCGACGAGACACGTCTTTATTCGCCGATTCCAAGTTGAGCACCACGGTGCGTTTGGCATTCAGATGATCCGCCACCGCGCTGGCATCGTCAAACCGCTCGGGTTTAACCAGCACCACTTTAAGTTGAGCTGTGGCGTTGATGTTGAGCACCTTGTTGCTGCGTTTGCGTTCCGAGCGCTCGGTTGTCTCTTCCGGTTCAGAGGAAGAGGAAATGAGGTCCATTTCGCTGCCTTCGGTTTCGTCAGCGTCCAGTTCCTCGTCGCCCATCACTTTTTCAATCCAATCTTTGAAACCCATCTTTATATCCTCCTACAAAATATTGATTCTGTTTTATGTATAGTTCCGTCGGCCGAACAGCGCCGTGCCCACGCGAACCATCGTACTGCCTTCGGCGATGGCCTCTTCAAAATCTCCGGACATCCCCATTGACAGGATATGCATATTTATATTATCCAACTTTTTGTCCCGAATGTCAAGAAACAGTTGATGCATTTTTGCAAAATAATTACGTTTTTTTTCGCTGGAATCGGAAATCGGGGGTACGCACATCAGTCCCTGCACCGAAACGTGGGGATATTCGGCGATATTTTTCAGCAAATCCAAAAGATTCGGAGCAAAAACGCCCGACTTACTCTCTTCCCGTCCGATATTCACTTCTACCAAAACCGACGTCACCAAATCTTGTGCCGCCGATACTTTTTCAATTTGTTTTGCCAAATGAAGACTGTCCACCGACTGAATCAGCGCCACCTTCCCTACCACTTGTTTGACCTTGTTGGTCTGCAAATGGCCAATCAGGTGCCATTCTGGATCACCGGAAATGAACGGTTGCTTTTCACACAGTTCCTGCACCCGATTTTCACCGAGTCGGACAATACCGGCATCCACCGCCGCCTGCACACGCTCCGCTTCTACGGTTTTGGACACACCAATCAGCGTCACATCCTCACGGGCACGTCCGTATTTGGCGCACGCCGCGGCGATACGTTCCTCAACCTGACGGCAGTTTTCGGCAATTTCTTCAGCGAATAACTTTTCCTTCATACAGATTCTTTCCTCCCACGACCATATCATCGTAAAGTTTCAAGTACGGCGTATCGTCTTCATCCGCCGGCGGTTCTGTCGGTTTTTGTGTCGCTGTTGTTTCCGGTCTAGTCTCTTCCGTATCCGGTGGTTCTTCCCCATCAGCGGCGGTCGATTTGGTCTCTTTGGGCGTTTCCGTTGCGCTTTCCAACTTAGAAATATCCATTTCCGCATCGCAGATAGAGTATTTACCCGTTTCGCTGTGGTAATTGATTTTCACGCGGCGGAATTGAAGCGTTGCACCGCTGCGCACGTACACGCCCGGTTCGTTATTTTTATCAAAGTGGAGCGCCTCGTCCGGCACATACAAACCGGTGTATTCTTTCAGCAAAATTTGGATTTGCTCACAGCGCACCCGGGACAGTGCCTCGGACATATAGGAGCATTTCAGAAGCACCAACCCTTGGTTGTCGATTTTTTCGACGGTTGCCGGAATCGCATCGTCCGTCACGAAAGGCAACATCACGTTTATGCTCTGCTTTTCGCCGAACAGCGACAGCTTTTCTTTCGGCACAATACACGCGAGATACCACTCGTAGTTTCCTACCACTTTTCCCACACCGGTCGTGTCCGGTTGCGGCGTGGAATCCAACGCTTTTTGTACATCATCCACCGTCAGCGACGTCACTTCATCGTAATTAAACGTGTCTTCATATCCGTCCAGCGAGGAAACAAAATATCCCGTTACCGGCGACGTGATAGTTCCGGTAGCATCTTCATAAGAAGACAGCGACTCTCTCTTCGACGTAAGCGCCGCGATTTGCTCATCAAAGCCCTCCACGTGGCCAACCAAGAGTTGTTTGCGGTTAAGCAGTTCCAGCATATTCGAAGAAATGGCATCCACATCTTCGAAATCGCCCTTGCGCACCATTTTCACCAAATCTTTTTGGGCGTTTCCCAGCTGGGTATTCAGCATCTCCAAATTGGTTTTGCTGACCGCTCCTTGTTTTTGAAGTGTCTGCAAAATCTCGATTTCCCGGTCAACCGTCTCGATATCTTTTTTAGCAAGGGCATCTTCTTCACTGGGAAACACCTGCGCAATCGTCCCGTCTTTCGAAACGCGCGCTCCGTTTTCCAGCGTATAATACACGTATCCGGAGGAGGATTGTTCAAGAACTTCTTCACTGCGAATCGCCACACCCTGCACTTCCAGTCGGTCGTACACGGTGTAACTGTTCACCGTTTCAAATTCTACCGACGACGAGAAAAAATACAAAAACACTTGGTATCCCACGTACGCAATCAAAAACAGCGCCACCACAAACACAGTGATGCGTTTGGTCACAGCATTCATGAAAATTCCTCCTTCCGACTCATTTTTTCAAAAAGTCCTCTATCCTTTCCCCAGCGGCATCGGTCAGTTTCGCCGCCGAAGCATAGTCATCCACATACAAAAAACAAGCATTCTCCATCCGCCGAAACCAGGATAACTGCCGTTTAGCATAGCGGCGAGTGCTTTGCTTCAAATTCTCCGCCGCCTCGTCCAAACTCATTTCTCCTGCAATCCACGGAAGAAGTTCCTTATAGCCGATGGCCTGCATCGCCGTCGGTGCGTGGCCGGCAGACAAAAACGCTTTTGCTTCCTCGGCAAGCCCTGCTTTCAGCATCACATCCACGCGGCGGTTGATTCGGTCATACAGCGTATGACGGTCGCGGTAATCGAGCACCAACAACAGAGAGCGATTGGGCGACGGCACCTCGCGAGAGCGGCGTTTTTGTTCGGTCATCGTAAAACCCGTCACCTCAAACACTTCGAGCGCACGCAAAATGCGTCCATGATCGTTCGGGTGCAGCTTGGCGGCGGTATCCGAATCGACCGCCCGTAATTTTTCGAGCATCGCTTCGCCGCCGACTTTCGCCAGTTCCTCTTTTAAGCGATCACGCACGTCGGAGTCTTCCGGCTCGTCGGCGTATTGCAAATTCTCCAAAACCGCTTCGAGATACAGTCCCGTTCCGCCGCAAAGAAACGGCAGATTGCCGCGGTCTTGCACCTCGTCAATCACACGACGGGCATCCGCGGCATATTGCGCCACGCTGTAAGCCTGCTCCGGCGGCACAAACCCAAACAAATGGTGCGGCACGCCGTCCATTTCCTCGGCAGTAGGACGCGCCGTTCCGATGGAAAGGCCGTCGTAAATCTGCATCGAATCAGCGCAGATAATCTCGGCACAAAGCCGCTTGGCGAGCGCGACCGACAACGCCGTTTTACCGGAAGCCGTCGGCCCGGCCAACGCCACAAGCGGCGGCCGTTTGTCGGTACTCATACAATCCTCCCGAACTGTTTTTCCAGTTCCTTTCGGGAGAGGGTAATACACACCGGTCGCCCATGAGGGCAGGTGCGCAACGCATCGTTATGCAACACCGCTTCAGCGAGCGTTTTCCACTCGTCCGGTGTACTGCGGTCGCCGGCTTTCACAGCGGCGCGGCAGGCGGTGTTGTGATACAGCCAGTCAAGGCGGTCAGTCGTGACCTCCGTTTTACCGGAGCAAAGTCCGCTTGCCACTTCGAGCACCGTTTCGGTCACGTCGCGGTCGCAAAGCAAGAGCGGCACGGCACGGACAATCACTTCTCGCGCGCCGAAAGCATCAATTTCAAATCCCGCCTGCTCCAGTTGTTCGGCGGCCTCGGTCAATGCCTCCATCTCCTCCGCGCTCACCGTCACCGTCACCGGCAAAAGCAGTTGCTGGGCTTCGGTGTGTGGCGTTTCCTTGAGACGGTTATACAACATCCGCTCGTGAGCGGCGTGTTTGTCAATAACGTACAGTTGTCCGTCCATTTCGGCGAAAATATAGGTGGCAAACGCCTCACCCAAAACCGTAATTTTGCCGCCGACTTCTTCTTCGGTGGTCAGCGGAATGTCCGGCGCAAAAACGGGCGGTTGTTCTTCGATAATCGGCGCATTTTCAGCCGTTTCCGGCGGCACCGTCGTCGCCTTTTTCTCAACAATCGTCGGTTGCGGCGCGGTTTGCGGCAACGGTACAGGCACAAACGACTTAAAGGCGATAAAGCCCTCGTCGCCGTCGTCATGAAGCACCGGTTTTTTCGCCGGTTGTTCCGACGAAAGCGGTTTCGTCGGCGCCGCCGGCAGTTTCGTTTCCATCGACTCTTTTTCCAGTGCCGCAAACGACAGTTTCAGTTGCTCCGCCGTGGGCGCAGAAAATCCACCGCCCGTGGGCACGGATACCGGACCTTTGGGAGTGGGCAAACGGGCTTCTTTGCGTATATGCAGATTTTCAAGTGCCGATTTGATGGCATAATACACCGCATCAAACACCGGCTTGTCCCGTAAGAAGCGCACATCCAGCTTCGTGGGATGCACGTTCACGTCCACCGCATCGGCAGGCAGTTCGATATACAAAACGCAAGTGGGCAATTTTCCCACCATCAGCGAACCTTTATACGCTTGTTCAAGTGCGGCGGCGGCGGTGCGCGTTTTAACGTAGCGCCCGTTTAAGAAAAACCGCTGCATCGTGCGGTTTTGGCGGCCGAATTCCGGTTTGTTCGCAAATCCGGTCACACGAATACCGCCCATTTCATAATCCACCGGCATCAGCGTTTTGGCAAAATCGCGGCCGAGCACGGCATAAATGCAACCGTATACGTCGCCGTCGCCGGCGGTGGAAAGCACCTCTTTTCCGTCACGCACAAAGCGGACGGCAATTTCGGGATGAGACAGCGCCAAATGGTCAAGAACGCCGGCAACGGCGTTGCCCTCGCCCATATCGGTTTTAAGAAATTTCATACGCGCCGGGATGTTAAAAAACAAGTCGCGCACGCACACGGTCGTACCGGCAGCACAACCTACGTCTTCGCACTCTTGTTCCTCGCCGCCCTCAATCACGTAATGTGTTCCGACATCTTCCGCTTCGGTGCGTGTAATCATTTCTACTCGCGCCACTTCCGCGACCGAAGCGAGCGCCTCACCGCGAAAGCCGAGTGTGCCGATACTCTCTAAATCGTCTGCGGTGCGGACCTTACTGGTTGCGTGGCGCAAAAACGCCGTCGGCACGTCCTCTCTTTCAATGCCCGAGCCGTTGTCCGTCACGCGAAGCATGGTCACACCGCCGTGTTCAATTTCCACCGTAATGAGGGTTGCGCCTGCATCCACCGCATTCTCAAACAGTTCTTTGACGACCGAGGCAGGACGTTCCACGACCTCGCCTGCGGCAATCAGCTCCGCTGTGTGTCGGTCAAGCACTTGAATTTTCGCCATCAAACGTCCCTCCTTTCGCGTTTTTTACTCGTTGGCTTCTTTTTGCAATTCGTACAGCGTCTGCATCGCCTCAATGGGCGTCAACGTGTTGACGTCCAATCGTTTCAGTTTTTCGAGAACGGGGCTTCCCATCGCATCGAGAAGCGACAACTGCCCGTCCTCCTCGCTTGCACGGCGCGGCGGCAGTTCCGGCCGCTCACCGGCATCCAATTCATCGAGAATCACCCGTGCACGCTTAACCACGTCATTCGGCACGCCTGCCAATTTGGCGACTTCGATACCGTAACTTTGGTCCGCAGGACCGCGGACGATGCGGCGCAAAAAAGTAATATCTTCGCCGCGTTTTTTCACCGCCACACTGTAATTGACCACACCGGGAAGCGTTCCCTCCAAAGCGGTCAATTCGTGGTAGTGGGTGGCAAACAAGGTTTTCGCACCGATTTTCTTCGAGGTCACGTATTCCAAAACGGCTTGGGCGATACTCATACCGTCAAAAGTCGAAGTACCGCGACCGATTTCGTCAAAAATAATGAGGCTCTCGCGAGTGGCGTGTTTAAGAATAGAGGCCACTTCGCTCATCTCCACCATAAAAGTGGACTGGCCGCTCGCCAAATCGTCCGATGCGCCGACACGGGTGAAGATGCTGTCCACCACACCGATATCCGCACGGTCAGCAGGGACAAAGCACCCGATTTGCGCCATCAGCACGATCAGCGCCACTTGGCGCATATAGGTGGATTTACCCGCCATATTCGGACCGGTAATAAGGAGCGTTTGCTCCCCCGCTTTGTCGAGGTGGGCATCGTTAGGCACAAACGGTGCGGATTGCAAGCTTTCCACCACCGGATGGCGGCCACCGCGGATATCCAACACGCCGTTGTCCATCACCGTCGGGCGCACGTAGCGCTCTTTCACCGCCACCGCCGCAAACGAGCGCAACACGTCGATTTTAGCAATGGCTTGGGCGGTCTTTTGCACACGCGGCAATTCCGCGGCAATACGGCGGCGCAATTCGTCAAACAATTTGTATTCGAGCGCATCCAACCGCTCGCGTGCACCGAGCACACGGGATTCAAGACGTTTCAGTTCATCGGTGATATACCGCTCGGACGAAGTGGTCGTCTGCTTGCGGATGTATTCCGGCGGCACGTCGCCCGTAAACGAGCGCGGCACGTCGATATAATAACCGAACACACGGTTGTAGCCGACTTTCAGTTTCGGAATACCGGTACGTTCCCGTTCGGCCGCCTCCACCTGAGCAATATGCTCGCCGCCGTGTTCCATTTCGTAGCGCAGTTCATCCACTTCATCATTGTAGCCGAGGCGAATCATTTTGCCCTCACGCACGGTGAGCGGCGGATCGTCTTCAATGGCGCTTTCAATCCACTCACAGATATCGGCAAGCGGATCCATTTCCTCGCGGATTGCACACAGCATTGCCGCTTTCGCACCGGAAAGCCGTTCCCGTACGGGAGCGGCGGCGCGGATTGTTTGGGCAAGCGAGCGCAGTTCACGCGCGTTGGCCGAGCCGTAGACGATACGCGTCATAATGCGTTCAAGGTCGTAGATGCCGGAAAGCATCTCGCCGAGGTCGCCGCAAAGCACGCTGTCTTTCACCAGTTCTTCCACCGCATCCAGACGGACATCGATGGCATCCGGTTGAAGAAGCGGACGTTCCATCCACACGCGCAAAAGGCGTTTGCCCATCGCAGTTTTGGTTTTATCCAGTACACCGAGAAGCGAACCGCGTTTTTCTTTACCGCGCATCGTTTCGACCAGTTCCAAATTGCGGCGTGTCGATACGTCCAACCGCATAAACTGACCGTCGGTATAGTAGTTAAGTTCTCTGAGGCGTTCAAGTCCCGTCATTTGGGTTTCGAACAAATACGCGAGCAAACACCCCACCGCTTTTTTGGCGGCTTGTCGCTCGGCAAGGGATTCCACCGCGCCGAAACAGTCAGTCACGCGCGAATCGTTTTCGTTAAAACAACCGTCGTCACGCACTTCAGGGCTGACCATCAGCCGCTCGGCGGAAAAGCCCATAAAAATCTCGTTTTTGGCGAGTTCCAAGTTGCACAGGATTTCCGACGGCGAAAACCGTCCGAGTTCCGAGCAAAGGCGACCGTTCACGTCTTCTCCGGCAAGTTCGGTCACACGTACGTCGCCGGTGGACACGTCGGTAAAACAAAGACCAACCGTCTCCCCTTGGCCGAACGCGGCGCAGAGGTAGTTGTTTTTGCCCTCGTCCAGCATACTGCTTTCCATTACCGTGCCGGGCGTAACCACACGAATCACGTCGCGTTTTACAAGGCCCTTGGCAAGCGCAGGATCTTCTGTCTGCTCGCAGATAGCCACTTTGTAGCCGCGTGAAACGAGCCGCGCGATATATCCCTCACAACTGTGGAACGGCACACCGCACATCGGCGCGCGTTCCGGCAGACCGCAGTCTTTGCCGGTGAGCACCAGTTCGAGTTCTTTGGATGCCACTTTCGCATCGTCAAAGAACATCTCATAGAAATCGCCGAGGCGGAAGAACAACAGACATTCCGGGTGTTGTTCTTTGATTTCTAAATATTGCACCATCATGGGTGTCATACCGGTTTTGTCCATCGTTCTCCCTCCTTTCCGAAAATGTCAAATCAAATCAGTGGCAACCGCCGCAAGTCGAGCAACTGCCGTCGCAATGATGCTCTTCATGCTCGTCAATCGAATAGGGATCCTCGCCCTGAGACGACAGCGTGATGATTTTCGCCACCGCATTGAGCAGCGTATCCATCTCGGGTTTCGTGGCGTTGTAGGCTTTCATGGCATCGTTTTCCATAATCGCCTGGTACGCGGTACGCAGTTCGTCATTAAGCGATTCCATTTTCTTTTCGTCGCGGTCTTCTTTTTGCGCCTCGTTGCCGAGCGCGATACGTTTGAGGTTAAACTCGCCGATGAGGCCTTGCAACGCCTCGTCCTTGTCAGCGGCTTCCTGCGCCGCCATCATACGAAGATAGCGGTCATCCTGTTGAATAGCGGCACCGATTTCACGGGCCAGGTCGATAATACGATCCATAGTGTTCATTCTCCTTTATGTGAATAAAAATTTGAGACTTAATCTAACAATCCAACACGGCGGTCACTTCGCCGTAAAGCACCCAACTTTTGGCCTCGGTCACGGTCACGTCCGCCCGTTTGCCCAAAAGCGCTTTGTCCGCCTGTACGCGCACCACGCGGTTATCCGGCAAGCGCGCTTCAATAAATCCGCCGGCATCGTTTTCCAAAATCGCCTTAAAGGTTTGTCCGACGAGAGCGGCGGAGTGTTCGGCGGCGATTTCTTCCTGTAATGCCGTAAGCCGCGCCATCCGCTTGCCCTTTTCCTCGTGGGAAACGGGATCGAACATGGTGGCGGCAGGCGTTCCCTCGCGTTTCGAGTAGATGAACGTAAACAGCGACACGAAACCGACCTCTTTCACAAGGTCAAGCGTCGCTTGGAAGTCCTCCTCCGTCTCGTTCGGAAAGCCCACAATGACGTCACTTGTAAACGCAATATCCGGCACAACCTTTTTCGCATAGGCGATGAGGTCCAAATACTGTTCACGGGTGTAGCGGCGGTTCATCTCTTTTAAGATGCGGTTACTGCCCGACTGGAACGGCAAGTGGAAATGCCGCGACACTTTTTCACATTGTGCAATGGTGTCAAAAAGGCGTTTGGTGGCATCTTTCGGATGCGACGTCATAAAGCGAATCAGGAAATCACCCGGCAAGTCGTTGATTTGTTTAAGAAGCGCCGGAAAATCCACGTCGTAGCCTTCGGCTTTTCCGTAGGAGTTGACGTTTTGCCCGAGCAGGGTAATCTCCTTGTAGCCGGCGGAAATAAGTTCCTTTGCCTCGGCAACGATATCCTCCGGTCGGCGACTGCGTTCCCGTCCGCGCACGTACGGCACAATGCAGTAGGTACAGAAGTTATTGCAACCGTACATAATCGGCAACCACGCGCCGCTTTTTTCCTCGCCGCGGTAAACGGGAAGTCCCTCGGCGATGCGGCCGTCTTCGGCGGTAATATCTTTCACGCGTTTTTTGCCGAACAGCACTTTGGCGAACAATTCGGGAAACGCGTGAAGCCGATGGGTGCCGAACAGCAAACTCACGAACGGGTAACTTTTATAAAATTTGTCGGCGATATGCTCTTGCTGGACCATACAGCCGCACACCGCGATTACCAGCGACGGCTTGTCCTCTTTTAAGCGTTTGAGCGCGCCCACGTTACCGAACACGCGGTCTTCCGCATGTTCACGCACGGCGCAGGTGTTAAAGAGGATGAAATCCGCTGTTTCCGCCGTGTCGGTGAAGCCGAAACCCATCTCGCGGAGCATTCCCATAATTTTCTCGGAATCGGCAACGTTTTGCTGACAGCCGAACGTCCGCACGAATGCAAGCGGTTTTTCACCGGAGAGCAAGGCGGAATAATATCCGCGCACCTGCTCGATAAACGGTTTTTGCGCCGCCAGTTCCGCTTCGGAAACAAAGGTTTCGCGTTCCATTTTCCGCCACCTCCCCATAATAAAATAAATATATGACAAGTATATCAAATTTTCGGATTTTTTGCAATGGTTTTACGCAAAAAAAGTTGTGTTTTTTCACTCTTTTTTCGACCTTTTTCGCACACGGTTTTTCGTATACTTTTTTCGAAAGGAGGAAACAGCGTGCCGACCGTATATTTAGACCTCCTTTTATGTCTGAACGGGTTTGTGGATTATCTTCTTTTATCCGCCGTCGCCGCGCTCCGTCACCTGCCGCACACGCGGTGGCGACAGCTTTTCGGCAGCCTCGTCGGGGCCGTTTCATCCCTCATTATTCTGCTTCCTGCACTCCCGACTTTTTGGCTTCTTCTGTACGACGTGCTGACCGCCGCAGGAATGATTTTTTGCGCATTTCCTTTCTGCCGATGGACACACTTTTCAAAATCCGTAGGGCTTTTGTTTTTACTGTCAGCAGGGTTTTCCGGGCTGTCGTATCTTCTGTGGTTTTTCGTCGCTCCGACAGGCTTTTTTGTGTTTAACGGCGCGGTATATTACAACGTTTCCCCCGTCGCTTTGGTGCTTTGTTCGCTCGTTTGTTACGGCGTTTTTCGCCTTTACGAACGGCTTTCTTCCAAAGCCGTCAAACCCACTCGGTTGCTCACTCTCATTGCCGAAAACCGCGGTCAAACGGTTGTTTTTCGCGCTTTCCACGACACCGGATTTTCCCTCTGTGACAGTTTTTCCGGCCGTCCCGTCATCCTCGTGGACAAAGCGGTAGCCACGCCGCTTTTGCCTACCGACGAGACCGCTTTTCCCGAAAAATTTCGACTCGTTCCCTATCACACCGTCGCCGGCGACGGGTTGCTTTACGCCTTTTGTCCGGCGCGGCTATCTCTCCTCACGAACCGTGGAGAAACGCCGATTTCCGGTGCATTTTTAGCCCTTTCCGACACGCTCAAAGGCGAGTCGTTCGACGCCCTTTGCGGCGATGAGATTGCCAAATTTTGTACATAATGAAAAGAGGAATTTTTTATGAAACTGTTCCAAAAAATACGGCTTTGGTGGTGCAAAATCCGTCTTCGGCGTGCCCGTCGCGCCCACTATATTTACGGCGCAGACACACTTCCACAGCCCCTTTGCGCCGAAGAAGAAGCCGCACTTTTACAAAAACTTTCAAACGGCGATGCCTCGGTAAGAGAAACGCTTATTGTGCGCAATTTGCGGCTTGTGGTATATATTGCTCGCAAATTCGAGAGTTCCGGTGTAGGCATCGAAGACCTCATTTCCATTGGTACAATCGGTCTCATCAAAGCGGTCAACACCTTTTGTCCTGACCGCAACATCAAGCTCGCCACCTACTCCTCTCGCTGTATCGAAAATGAGATTTTAATGTATCTTCGCAAAAACGCGCCGCTCAAAAACGAAATTTCCATCGACGAGCCGTTAAACGTTGATTGGGACGGCAATGAACTGCATTTGTCGGACATTCTCGGAAGCGACAACGACACCGTACATCGCCGCATTGAACAAGAAAGCGAAAATCGCTTGCTTTTGGCCTGCGTCGCCACCCTGCCCGAACGCGAACAGCGCATTATGCGCCTGCGATTCGGGCTGTACGGAAGCCGCGAACACACGCAAAAAGAGGTGGCCGATTTGCTCGGCATCTCCCAATCCTATATCTCCCGTTTGGAAAAGAAAATCATCCGCCGTTTACGGGCGGAAATGGAGAAAATGAATTAAAAAAACGCCTTTGTATGCTCATACAAAGGCGTTTTTATGCGTTTTTCATCGTTTGATGCGCCACAAGACTATCGCGCCTCCTGCCACCGCACAAGCGGCAATGGCAACCCAAACCCAAACCGGCACACCTTTCTCCTGCGGCAAGGTTTCCTCTGCCTTGGCGGTCGTTTCCTCCCCTGTGTTTGCTGTCGTTTTCCGGTCATTTTGGGATTCGTCAGCTCGTGTTGCAAGGGAAGCCGCCGTTTGCGTTATCTGTTCAGCGTTCGTTGTGTCTGTTTCTCTCTCTTCAAAAGACTCCTCCGGCGAAAAAGAAGTCGGCGTACCGCCCTCATTCCCTCTGCCGGGTGTCACTGTCGGTTTTTTGTCATAAAACGAGCCGGACGGCAACGGTTCGTACCAACTCTCATATGGCATCTCGTCGTCCGCATAAAGCCCCGGTTCCTCGCTGATTGCAGGAGAAAGACCGTCGTTTATGGTAATAGTATACGGTAAAAGATTGGTCACTTTGCCGTTTTTATCCGTCACTGAAACCACTTTTTTCGGATCGATAAGCAGTAAATTCCAAAGAAAATCCTCATCAATTTTCACGGATTTTCCATTTATCAGTTGGATGCTTTCAAGAGCGGTCACATCGTCCACCAAATCGGCGATTTCCACAGGATTGCCGGTTCTTTTATCCGTTACCGTAATTAACATATTGAGCGTGTGCAATTCCTCGCTGTCGGCTCTTTCTAATCCCATTCCCGTTACACAAAACAATGCCGCGCAAAGCACGGCTACCGCCGTTATCGCACACCGCGTATGAATTTTTGTCATCGTTCACCACTCCACACAATCGGTTGTTTTCGCCCATACCGAAACCATACGCAGAGAATCTTTCGGATATTCTCAGTATACCACATATTCCCATACATTGTAAAGGGACGAAAACAAAAAAAGCAGGACATCAGTCCTGCTTTTTACAGTTGCTCTTTCACTTTTTGCAGTGCCCCTTTTTCGAGACGGCTCACCTGTGCCTGAGAGATGCCGATTTCCTCCGCCACCTCCATTTGGGTAAGTCCCTTAAAAAAGCGCAACTGCATAATTTTCTTTTCCCGTTCTCCCAAAGAGCGGATAGCCTCTTTCAGCGTCAATTCTTCCAGCCAATCGCGATCATCGGAACTGTCGCCGATTTGGTCCATCACATACAGTGTATCGCCACTGTCCGAAAATACCGGTTCATACAGCGAAATCGGCTCTACAATGGCTTCCAGCGCCGTTACCACGTCCTCTCTGGGCAACTCCAATTCTCTCGCAATTTCCTCTACGGTCGGCTCGGTGTGATTTTGCACCACAAGCCGCTCCTTCACCTGCATCGCACGGTACGCAATATCGCGCATGGAACGACTAATACGAATGGCGTTATTATCCCGTAAATAGCGGCGTATCTCGCCGATAATCATCGGCACGGCATAGGTGGAAAACCGCACGTCCAAGTCCACGTTGAAATTGTCGATGGATTTCATAAGCCCGATACACCCGACTTGGAACAAATCGTCCATATTTTCGCCTCGACCGGCAAACCGTTGGCACACGCTTAAAACAAGCCGCAAATTGCCGTTTATCAGCGTTTCCCGTGCCGTTTCATCCCCTGACCGCATTCGGCGTAAAAGCCGCATTTTCTCCGCTTCCGGAAGCACCGTTAACTCTGCGGTGTTGACTCCGCATATTTCCACTTTATGATACACGCTGCCGTCCCCTTTCTGCCGAAAGTATGGGCAGAAAAAGGGGCGTGTATACAAAAGGATAAAGAAAAAGCCGCAAGCAAACGCTTGCGGCTTTAAATCGGTTAAAACTTATTTCACCATGCTGGCGACTTCAGCAGCGAAATCGTCTTCTTTTTTCTCGATGCCTTCGCCTTTCGCCAAGCGGACGAAAGATTTCACCGTGATGTTGGCGCCGAGTTTCTTCGCCACGTCCGCCACGTACGCGCCGACGGAACCGTCGAACACGTCGTTACGCACGAACGCTTGTTCCATAAGGCAGACCTCTTTAATCTGCTTTTTGATACGGCCTTCGTTGGCTTTCATAAAGATCGGGTTAGACATAAACTCGTCTTTATTGGCAACAGCGACTTCCGCCAATTTGGCAATACCCTCTTTGGACAAGAAGTTGAAGAGGAATTTGTTGTTTTTCTGCTCTTCGTAAGCGGCAACGTCTTCCGCACTCCACATATTGCCTTCGAGTACCTTGTTCACAACCTGGGTGAAGATCGGTTTCGGCAGAGTGTCCGGTTTGTTGAGCGAGCTTTCGACGATGATGTTTTTCATCTCCGCCAAAGCGGCATCGGAAATATCCGCGCTGTTCAGGTATTCCGGGCTGAGAGCCGCGACCTGCATCGCCACGTTTTTGCCCATTTCCACAAACTCCGGTTTGTCGGCGGCATCGGTATCAAAACCGACCAAAACGCCCACAGAACCGGCGGCGTGGATGTAGGAAACCACCGTGCCTTCCACCAGCTCAAAGCGGCGCAGGCTCAGGTTTTCACGGATTTTCAGGAACAGTTCCTGGATCGCATCGGCAACCGAAACGGAGCCGTCCGCAATAGTAGCGGCTTTCAAGGCTTCGAGGTCAGCCGGTTTCGCCTCAACCACAGTTTTGGCAATCTGGTTGGCAAGCGCTTTGAATTCCGGGTTGTTGCCCACGAAGTCGGTCTCGCAGTTCAGTTCGACCAAAGCGGAGGCGGCGCCGTCGCTGTACACACCGATGGTGCCCTCAGCGGCCACACGACCGGCTTTTTTCGCAGCAGAGGCCAAGCCCTTCTCACGAAGGATCTGGATGGCTTTCTCCATATCGCCGTCGGCTTCCGTCAACGCTTTTTTGCAATCCATCATACCGACGTTGGTTCTCTCACGCAACGTCACAACGTCTTTCGCAGTAAAAGCCATTTATTTTTCCTCCTTATTCCGCCGCTTCGGCAGTTTCAACTTCGGTAGCCGGCTCTTCGGCAACCGCGTTGTCCTCGCCCTGACGGCCTTCGATGATGGCGCTGGCCATCGCGCCGGCAATCAGTTTGACGGCACGAATCGCGTCGTCGTTACCCGGGATGACGTAATCGGCATCGTCCGGATCGCAGTTGGTGTCCACGATAGCAACAACCGGAATACCCAGTTTTTTCGCTTCGGCAACGGCGATTTTCTCTTTACGGGGATCCACAATGAACAGCGCATCCGGGCGTTTTTCCATGCCCTGGATACCGCCGAGGAATTTGTCGAGTTTCTCCATCTCGTGCTCGAGTTTGATAACTTCTTTCTTCGGAAGCATATCAAAGGTGCCGTCCTCTTTCATCGCGTTGAGCTGATTCATACGGGCGACACGGCTGCGGATGGTGCGGAAGTTGGTCATCATACCGCCGAGCCAACGAGCGTTGACGTAGTAAGCGCCGGCACGCTCCGCCTCTTCGCGGATGGAGTCCTGCGCCTGTTTTTTGGTGCCGACAAACAGCACATTGCCGCCTTTAGCGGACAGGTCACGGATGAAGTTATAGGCCTCTTCCAGTTTGTTGACCGTTTTTTGCAGGTCAATGATGTAGATGCCGTTGCGCTCGGTGAAAATGTACGGAGCCATTTTCGGGTTCCAACGGCGAGTTTGGTGACCAAAGTGGGCACCGGCTTCGAGAAGCTGTTTCATAGATACGACAGACATTTAGAGATTCCTCCTAATTAAAATTGGTTTGTATCCTCCGCCGATTCAGCCCCTGCCACCGCGTCGTAAACGGCACCGACTGAAGCCTTCAAATGAATCGACGTGCGAATTCCGAAATATAATAGCACAACCCCTCCCGAAAGTCAAGAGGAATTGTGCTATTTTTTGGAATTATTTTAATAATTACATTATTATTTCATTATTATAGGACTTTTTTGTAAAAATCCGCGAGTGCCGCCGTATATCCGGCGTTGTCGATAAGAAATCCAAGCCCGTGTCCGGCGCCGGGAACAGTGAGCAGTGTCTTATCCGAGCCGCAGGCAGCATAACAACGGTGACTCATCTCACACGGCACAAAGCGGTCGTCTTCCCCGTGAATAAACAACGCCGGAAGCGACGTTTTGGCAAGCGCCGACGGTGCATCGCTTTTTTCCAAATCGAACCGGCCGTACAACCAAGCACCGAGCCGCAACAACGGATAAAACACCGCAGGCGGCAGTCCGCGAGAGCGAATATCTTTATAAATAATCTCCTTCGGCGACGTATAGCCGCTGTCTGCCACAATTCCCACCACATTTTTCGGCAAATCCAGTTCCGTTGCCATCATCGCCGTCGCCGCACCCATTGACACGCCGACAAAAACGATTTTGGTCTCATCCCCGAAACGGTCACAAAGATACTTTGCCCACAAGCGTACGTCTTCGCGCTCCAAAATACCGAACGTAAGGCACCGTCCCTCGCTCTTTCCGTGCGCGCGCTGGTCGATAAGCAGTACGTTATGCCCCACCGAAAGAGCGTGCTGCAATCCCCCACCAAAATCGCGAATAGCAATGCTTTTGTAGCCGTGAATTTGAATTTCGATGGGCGCGCCTGCCGCCGTTTCGTAATAATATCCGTGAAGACGAAAGCCATCCGCCGAGGTAATCCACACGTCTTCGTACGAAATAGCAACCGCTTCGTCCACCAGCGGCAAAATCCGGTCTTTCAGCGCCGCATATTGCTCGCCGGGGAGCATTTCCCGTGGGTTTTGCAAAAGCCGTTTATTTACCGCAAACGCGATGCGATAACAGACGTATGCCGCTATCAAAATCGCCGTTAAAACGCCCAAAACAATCCAAACCGCCGTCATGGTTTCGCCCTCTTTCGTTAAAACCAGTATAGCACCGTTTTCAAAGGATGTCTATCTGTTTTTTATAAAAAGAAACGTCCCCTCTCAACGATTTGAAAGGGGACGTTTTTAAGGTTTATTCTTCGTCTTCGCGTTTGCGAGCAAAGAGCAGCGTTCCGGCCGCCGCGACCATCAGCAACAACGCCACGCTCGGAACCGTATCACCGGTCTTCGGCGCTTCCTGCGGAGCGGTGGGCTTCGTCGGCGTCGGCTCGGTCGGCTTGGTCGGCTCAACTTCGATTTTCTCGAACGTCGCCGTCAGCTTCACGTTCTCATCCGCTGTAAAGGTGTAGGTCGGATCCATGCTGACGATTTCGCCGTCCAGCATCCAGCCGGTAAAGCGATACCCATCGTGCGGAGTCGCCGTCACCGTAGCGGTCTCGCCTTTCCAGTAGATACCGTCGCCGGTCGCTTCGCCGGCATCTTTATCGATGTCGATAGCCACCTTCGCCTGGTATTTATCGGCAATCATATCATCGTTGGCATCTTCCTCGCAAATCACTTGGATATCGTGGTCGGTCTCAATATCGGTGAAGTGAAGCGTACCGTCTTCGGGGATTTCCACTTCTTCGCCGTCCACAATAATCTTGTCGATCACGTAGTGCTCATTCGGGGTGATTTTCACGTCTTGGTCGTCTTTGTGTTTCACCGGGAACGAACCTTGATCCGGATCGGATTTGCCGTTTTCGATTTCAACGGTAATCGTATGGGTTTTCTCGTTGCCGAAGGTGTAGCGATAGGTCGCGTTGGAAGTCACCGCAGTATCGGCGGTAATCTCCGTATTCCACGCGCCGTCCTCGGTATAGAACTCAGTGGGAGTCATACCGGTCGGAATCGTGTCGCCGAGCGTCACGCCCGTATCGGTCCACGCGCCGTCTTTCAGCTCTTTCAGCACAAAGTTCTCGACAATGTCGTCCGTCGTGCCGTCCTCCCACGTGCCGTTTTCAACCTGATAGGTCACTTGCGCCTCGAAGATGTCCGGCACACCGTTGCCGTTCTTGTCATCGGCAAACACGACTTTAATCTCGTGGTCTTCGGTCACGTTGGTGAAATCGTAGGTCAAACCGTCAGTAATCTTCACTTCTTCACCGTCGATAATCACGGACAAAATCACTTTGCCCTCGTCCGGCGTAAAGGTCACGGTTTGGTCATCCTTGTGAATCACCGTCGCGGTGCCGCCCTCCACGTCGGAGGTGCCGCCTTCCACGGTCACAGTGATCGTGTGGGTGAGGTGCTTATCGAAGGTGTAGGTGAACACGTCACCGTCCACCACCGCCACGTCGCCGTCGCAGGTCTTATCCCACGCGCCGGGCACGATATGCGTATCGTCCGGTTTCATGCCGGTCGGCACGGTATCGCCGAGTGTCGGGTTCAACTCGTTCCACACACCGTTCACGTACTCTTTCATATCGAAGAGCGCATCGATCGCATCGGCATCGCCGTCTTCCCACGTACCGTTGACCACTTTATAGGTCACGGTCGCTTGGTATTTGTCCGGGATACCGTCGCCATTTTTGTCTTCGGCGTATTTCACGATGATTTCGTGGTCATCGGTGATATCCGTGAAGGTGTATTTGCCATCGGTAAGCACCGCCGTTTCGCCGTCCATCGTCACGGTGTCGAGCGCATAGCCCTCGTTCGGGGTGAAGGTGATGGTTTTGTCATCGCCGTAGGTCACGGTCGCTTTGTCGCCCACATCGGAGTCGCCGTTTTCCACCGTAACGGTAATATCGCGGCTCACATCGCGGGTGTTTCGCACAGTCAGACCGTCAACGGAAGCCGCATAGCCTTCCGGCACGTTGTCGGTCACTTCGTCGGCGGTATAGGTGATTTCAAAGCCATTTTCGTAGACCGGCAAGTCTTCGATGGTCTTCGTCCACTCGTTGCCCTCGCCGCCGAAAGTCACGTCTTGCACTTTGGTCGTTTCGCCGTCCACCGTTTTATACAGCGTCAGCGTTACGTCTTCCGGACGCACCTTGTCGGCATCGTTCTCGTCCACCCACACCTTTTTGACGGTCACATCCGTCACTTCCGGCGTATGGATGTTGGTTACGGTCAAGCCGTCGACAGATTTGGTGTAGTCGGTCGGAATATTCTCCGTCAACTCGTTGGCGGTGTAGAGGATTTCAAAGCCACCCTCGTACACCGGCAGATCCTCGATGGTTTCGGTCCATTCGTCACCGGTGCCGTCAAAGGTCACGTCTTGCACTTTGGTGATCTCGCCGTCCACTGTCTTATACAGCGTCAGCGTCACGTCTTCCGGACGTTTGCCGTCTTGGTCTTGGTTGTCGTCCCACACCTTCTTAACGGTCACATCGGCCGTTTCCGGCGTGTGGGTGTTGGTCACGGTGAGACCGTCGGCGGATTTCGTGTAACCCGTCGGCACGTTAGCCTCCAACTCGTCGGCGGTATACGTTACCGCAAAGCCGTCCTCGAATTTCGGCAAATCGTCCACTTTCTTCGACCACTCGTTGCCCTCGCCGCCGAAGGTGTAATCCTCCACTTTGGTGGTGGTGCCGTTCACCGTCTTATAGAGTGTCAACGTCACGCTTTCCGGACGTTTACCGTCTTGGTCGGAGTTGTCATCCCACACTTTTTTCAGCGTGGCAGAAGTCACACCCGGTTTGTGGAAGTTCGTGATGGTCAGCGTGTCGTTATCCACCGATTTCAAGGAATAATCGTCGCCGAGTTGGTCGGTTTCTTCTTCGATCGTGTAGGTCACGGGATAGCCGTCCTCATAGGTCGGCAGGTTCTCCACATCTTTCGTCCAAGATTCCGCGGTCGTGCCGCCGGTCAGCGTCACGTCTTGCACTTTGGTTTTGGTGCCGTTCACCGTCTTGAACAAACCGAACACCACGCTCGTCGGACGGACACCGTCTTGGTTTTGGTTGTCGTCCCACACCTTGGTCAGCGTGGTTTTCTCGGCCAGCGCCGGCACATCCGCAACGGTCAGCACACCGTCCTCCGCGGCAGAAAGCGTGTAGGTCAGATCGTAGTTCCAGTTCCACTTCGTTTTGTCGGTGTTCAGTTCGACTTTCGTGAAGTTTTTGGAAACCGTCACCGTGTAGGTGGTGGTGTTCTTCTGATAGCCGGTCGGCGCAACGAATTCTTTAATGGCATAGGTGCCGGTGGCAGTGAACTCAATCGTCGCAAGGCCGTTTTCATCGGTAACATAGGTTATTGTTCTCGTATAGCCTTCTTCGTCCGTGTATGTCATCTCAAAGGAGGCGTTTTTGAGGCCTTTGCCGGTCGTGGTGAGGCTATCCACCTTTTTGATGGTCAGCGTGACCGGTTTGAGCACTTCCGCTTTTTCGATCGGCGTGTTTTTGATGTTATTACCGGTGACAGTCGGCGTAAAGCCGTCCACCGCCGCTTCTTCCACGGTGTACGTCACCGTTTTGCCGCCGTGGTACACCGGCACGTCATAGAACGCGTATTCCCAGTTGCCCGCAGCCGTCGCGGTCGTGGTTTTGCACAGCGCATCCACTTTCGCGCCGTCCACTTTGGCGATGAGGTTCACCGTGATGGTCGGGCGGGTGTAGCCGGTCTTGCCGACGTAGTCCGCATCGTCCCACGTCTTCGTGCCGCTGATGGTTTTGGTCTCCGGCACGTGCTGGTTGGTCACGGTCAAACCGCTTGCCGAGATTTTCGCGTAGCCGCTCGGCATTTTGTTGTTGTCCTCGTCAGCGAGGTAGGTGATTTCCACACCGTCCTCGAATTTCGGCAGGTTGTCAATGGTTTTGGTCCACTCGTTGCCGGTGCCGGAGAGTTCGTACTCGTCTTTGACCGACGTCGTAGAGCCGACTTTCTTGAGAAGCATCAACTTCATCGTCTCCGGACGTTTGCCGTCTTGGTCGGAGTTGTCGTCCCACACCTTTTTGAGCGTTACCGAAACGACCTCCGGCGTATGACTGTTGGTTACGGTCAACCCGGTGACAGACTTGGTGTAGCCCGTCGGCACGGTGGTTTCGTCCGCCGTGTAGGTGATGAGTTTGCCGCTTTCGTATTTCGGCAGGTTCTCAACCGTCTTGAGCCACTCGTCGCCGGTATCGTTAAAGGTATACTCATCGACTTTCGTCTTTTCGCCGCCCTCGATTTCTTTATACAGTGTCAAGGTGACGTTGGCGGTACGCAGACCGTCTTGGTTATAGTGGTC
>JAZLLJ010000008.1:0-3870 GCA_045598065.1 Acutalibacteraceae bacterium | reverse complement strand
TGGCCGCATATTCGGGTTGCTCTGGATGAGAACCACCAGGAAGAAAGATTGCATCAACTTTTTGTAATTCATCTGAAACAAATATATATTTTGAAATATCCTCAATGATTCTCTTTTGCATATTCCATCCCTCTACAAATTCTGATTTGTCCGCATTTGTAACGAGCATCGGATTTTGCCGTACAAAATCCACCTACCGAAAAAACTTCCTTATTCATCTGTAGCCGAGCGGGATTTTTTTATTTTTTCTTTTGTTCTTCCAAATAGTCGTTGAGCGCGGCGTTTTCGATGTCGGTGATAAACATATGCCCCGGGGAATGGGTAATCACAATCGGCGGTTTGGCGTTTTCCACCGCCGCCTGCGGCGTGACACCGCACGGCCAAAACACCGGCACTTCGCCCTCATAAATATCCACCGCGTCGCCGTAATCGGGCTGCATCACGTCCGCAATGCCGATTTCCGCCGGATCGCCGATATGCAGCGGCGCGCCGTGGACGTTGGGCATTTTTTCGGTGATTTCTTTTGCCTTTTGCGCGTTTTCTTTGGTCATCGGGCGCATAGAACACACAGTCGGACCGAAAAACGGGCCGGCTTTTTTCGTTTGCACCGAGGTTTTATACATCGGCACGTTGCGCCCTTGCGCGATATGCCGCACCTCGATGCCGGCTTTCATCAGCGCTTCCTCAAACGAGAAACTGCATCCGATCAAAAAGCCGACAAAATCATCCTGCCAATACGCCGACGCATCGCGCACCGTTTCGCACAGCACGCCGTCGCGGTAGATATAATACTCGGGGATATCGGTGACGATGTTGCCGCCCGCGCCCATCGCGTGGGTGAGCGGCTCACCTTTGATAATTTCGAGAACCGGGCAGGGAAACGGATTTAAGCGGCAAAACTCCTCAAAATCCGCCGCCCACTTACCGGGCAAAATGACGAGGTTTGCCTGCGCGTAACCGGCTGCCATTCCCGCGGTCGGGAAGGTGATTTCCTGGCAGCGGATGCGCTCGCGCACCTCGCACGGATGCATAGTTTTATAGGGGGTAATATCAAACTTCGCCATACGGCACTCTCCTTACTCCACACGCTCAACGGTAACGGTAAATTCTTCGTTGCCGTTCTTCACGTTGTACCGCGAAAAGCGGCTCGGCTCTTTTTCGGGAACATCGCTGTCAAACAGTTCGCGCAGGCGGATATATTCGTCTTTTTTAGCGACAAACGCATCCTGCGCCGTTTTGATATCGGTTTTCACAAACCGCACCGTGTCGCCGGCTTTGCATTGGGCGATGTACGGCATATCCACGTTGATGACACTGGCAATTTTGGCGTAGCCGCCGGTCGTTTGGCGGTCGGAAAGCATAATGATCGGCTCGCCGCCGTCCGGAACTTGGATGGCGCCGAACGTGATGCCGTCCGTAATGATGTTGCCATCGGTCACGTGGGCGATTTTCTGGCCGGTTAAGCGATAGCCCATCCGGTCAAACTCGTTCGTTACGGTATAGCCCTCGGACAAAAAGGTTTTAATGCCCTCGTCGGTAAACCGCTCTTCCTGCGGCCCCATCAGCACCCGAACTGTGCAATCGCCGGTAAATTGCGGTGCAGGAATGACGCGACGAGCGAGGTTTTTTACCTCGATAAACGGCTTGCGGAACGCGATCTCGTCACCGCGCTGTAATTTTCGTCCCTCGTAGCCGCCGAGATTGGCTTTGATATAGGTGGAGCGGCTGCCCATAACGGGCGTAATGGCCAAGCCACCGGCAAACGCGATATACGCGCGGCAACCGGACTTAGGCGCGCCGAACGACATCACAGCACCTTTTTTCACCGCCACTGCCCGGTACATCGGGCAAGGCTTCCCGTCAATCATCGGGGACAAATCGCCGCCGGTAACGGCAATCACCGCAGGCGAGGTGAACTCCATCGTCGGGCCTAAAAGCGTTACTTCCAGCACCGCCTCGTTGTACTTGTTGCCGACGAGGATATTCGAATAGATATACGACTGCACGTCCACCGCGCCCGAAACGCCCATACCGTAGCGCTGATAGCCGCGGCGACCGGCATCCTGCACCGTGGTCAGAAGTCCGCCGTTTTGAAACAACAGTCCCATTACTCTTCCTCCTTTACGTAGGAGTGGCAATGATAGCGCCCTTGTTCAATACGGGTTTCAATGCGCTTATACTCCGCTTCGTCGATAGGAATAAATTTCACGTGAAGCCCGGCATCGAGCAAAATCGGGGTGTCGCGATGGGCATCGTAGAGTTTCACCGGCGTGCGGCCAATCAGTTGCCAGCCGCCGGGCGAGTCGATGGGATAAATGCCGGTCTGCTTTCCGGCGATACCCACCGAGCCGGCAGGAATGAGCACACGCGGCGTTTTCAGCCGCGGTGTGGCAATCGACTCGTCCATACCGCCCATATAGGAAAATCCGGGCGTAAACCCGAGCATATAGATAAGATACTCCGCGCCGGAATGGATGCGGATGACGTCCTCGGTACTCATCCCGTTGTGGGCGGCGACCGTCTCCAAATCGGGGCCGTATTCCCCGCCGTACACCACCGGAATTTCCATCACGATCGTATTCAGTTTTTGCGCCTTGTGCGCCACCGCGAGCAGCGCTTCCAAGCGTTCTTTCAGCGCTTCATAGCGGATTTTCTCCGGCGCATAGTGGATAGTCAGCGAACAATACGTCGGCACCGTTTCGTACACACCGTCGATCTGCTCTTCGGCGAGCGCCTCGTCAAAAGCGCGGATTTTTGTGTTGATATCGGTGCTGATTTCGTTGCCGAACACCACCGCCACCGAGGTGTCGCCGGTGATTTTGATTTGGGGATAACTCATAGGGATTCTTCCTTAAATTGAATTTCAGCCGATCACGTCGGCAATGTTTGTGACAGTCACGCCGCCTTGTTCGAGTGCCTCGCGGATGTCTTTGACAAACCCGATCGCATCCGGGTTGTCGCCGTGAACGCAGATGGAATCGGCTTTAATCGGGATGAGCTTGCCGGAAAGCGTTTCGACAACCCCTTCTTTCACCATCCGCACCGTCCGCTCGATGGCAAACGCGCGGTCGTGGATGACCGCTCCCTCCATTTTACGGGGAACGAGCGTGCCGTCCTCCATATAGCCGCGGTCGGCAAACACTTCGCTCGCGGCTTTTAAGCCCACCTTTTCGGCGGCTTTAATATGCTCACTGCCGGCAAGGCCGAGCAGAATGAGGTTTTCGTCCACGTCTTTCACACCTTGGCAAATCGCCTCGGCAAGCGCCGCATCTTTCGCCGCCATATTGTAAAACGCGCCGTGGGGTTTGACGTGTTGCAGCGAAACGCCCTGCGCTTTCGCGAACGCGGCGAGCGCCCCCACTTGGTAAACGGTGTAGGCATACGCCTCGTCGGGAGAAATGACCATATTACGGCGGCCGAAACCCTGCAAATCCGGGAATCCCGGGTGCGCGCCGACAGCGGTGTTCCGTTCTTTTGCAAGCGCAAGCGTTTTTTTCATCACCACCGGATCACCGGCGTGAAAACCGCAGGCAACGTTCGCGGAGGTAATATAGCGCAGCACCTCGCTGTCCATCCCGATCGTATACGCGCCGAAGCTTTCGCCGAGATCGGCGTTTAAGTCTACTTTTGCCATAGTGGAGTCTCCTTTTCGGAAAAAGTCACAAGCAAGCCGGTGCAAAAGCACCGGCTTGCCGTTAAAACAAGTTGGGTTGTTGCTTTACGAATTGGCGGCCGTCGTTTTCGCCATAGCCGTAGTGACCGCCGCTTCCACCGCGGTGGGCGTTGCGGCTTCCTCAGAGGTTTCCGCCGCCGAAGTCTCCTCTTTGGGAGTGAACAAATCTTTGGTGCCTTGTACAAATTTGGTAGCGT
>JAZLLJ010000007.1:0-5886 GCA_045598065.1 Acutalibacteraceae bacterium | reverse complement strand
CGCCTTACGGGCTTTTGAAACAATGCAGACGGGAATTTTTAGGCGAGAAACAACACATTCCTTAAGAACTCCCGGCCTTCCGACAGAGGCTTTCAAGGGACTAATTACGCATACTTACGCACAATAGCGTCCATTTCCGCTTGTTTTTTCTCCATATCTTCCACCAGTTTGAACTGGGTATGGCAACGATCCACGTTGTGGCCCTCGTAGTGAGTCTTAAAGTAGGTGTCGCCGTTCAGATAGTCCGTGAGGAAGCGGATACCGCACTCGAAGGTCATGAGACGTGCGCCGATGGAAAGGCTCGCAATCTCCGCCTCGGTGAGGAATTCTTTGGCAACGCTCATATAGCCTTCGGTGAACACCTCGAAGAGGTGTAGGCTCATAGAGACTTTGCTCAAATCTTTCTCATCCTCCGCCGCGGTGGAAGCACCGAAGCGGATGCTGTCGCCGAAGTCATAGCAAGCGGCGCCCGGCATAATGGTGTCAAGGTCGATAACGCAGATACCGGAACCGGAAGCGGCGTCAATCAGGATGTTGTTGAGTTTGGTATCGTTGTGAGTCACGCGCAGCGGGAGCGTGCCGTCACGCAACTGGGAAACGATGAGCGAAGCGTCTTTTTCGCGAGCCATGGCAAAGTCAATTTCGTCTTTGACCGATGCCGCACGGCCGAATTTGTCAGCCGCCACCGCTTCTTTGAACAGACGGAAACGATCTTCCGTGTTGTGGAAGTTTTTGATCGGCTCGGTCAACGTCTCGGACGGATACTCCGCCAAAAGACGCTGGAAGTTGCCGAACGACACACCGCAGTTATAGAAATCGCTGTCTTTTTGAATCTGCTGATAGGAGATGGTCTCCTCCACGAAGATGTACGCACGCCAGCAAGCGTCGTTCTCGTCGCGGTAGTAGTTGCCGCCGCACTCCGGATGGACAACGGTCATGGTCTCACGCTCGGTGTCGCCGCCGCGTTTACGGATGATCTCACGCAAGAACTCGGTAACGCCGACGATGTTCTCCATCAAACCATCCGGATCCTGGAACGCTTCGGTGTTGATGCGCTGCAGGATGTAGCGATATTTGCTGCCGTCCGCGCGCTGATAATACGCTTCGTAGGTATCGTTGATGTGGCCCTCGCCATAGGGAGCGGCCGCAACGAACGTATCGCCGTGGGCAAACTGTTTGGCAGCGCCTTCGACGTTTACTTCACAATCCCAAAAACCCATGGCTTATTCCCCCCAAAGATGCTCCGGATATTGACCGGCGGCGATTTTGGAAGCGATGGCGTTGACAACCGCTTCTTTGTCTTCTTTGTAGGTCACGCCGAACCATTTGTCGTCGGTGTGCAGCACTTTGACGGTGCAGGAGCCTTCGTCAATCATCTCTTGCACGACGAACGGCAGGAAGAACTCGCATTTCAGCGGGTTTTTCTCGATATTTTCGGTGAGGAATTTCGCGAAACGCTCTTTCAAGGTGTTCAGGAAGATGGGTTTGAACGCCCAGCAGTTCATGGACACGATGCTGTTCTCGTCCACGTCCACCCAGTTCTCGCCGTCTTCGGTGAACTGAGTTTTACCGTCGCGGCGCATAATTTTGGTGTGCTCCACAACTTCTTTCAGCATACCGTCCTCGCCCACTTCGCAGATACCGCGCGCCACGTGGCCGTTTTCGGTCAGCGTGTTTTTCAGAACGTAACCGGTCATGCAGTAGTTGGTCTCTTTGGCGTTGGCTTCCGGAGTCTCCAACCAATCAGACATTTTCTTGAACGCCTCGGCGCCATAGTAGTCATCCGCGTTGATAACCGCAAACGGCTCATTGACGATGCCGGCGCAGCACATAATGGCATGGGCCGTACCCCACGGTTTGCTGCGTTCCGCCGGAGCCGTGAAGCCGTCCGGCAGGTTGTCGAGTCTCTGATAGACGTAGCGCACGTTGACGTTTTTCGCAATGCGATCGCCGATAGCTTCTTTGAAAGCCGCCTCGTCCACTTTTTTGATGATAAAAGCAATGGTGTTAAAACCGGCCTGCACCGCATCATAAATCGAATAGTCGATAATCAGGGTGTTGTCCGGACCAACCGGATCGATTTGTTTAAGTCCACCGTAGCGGCTGCCCATACCGGCGGCCATAATGACCAAAGTCTTGTTCATAATGTATCGCTCCCTCTGTTTTGTCTTTTTGGACCTTTATACAAAAAGTCTTTCTTATACTATACCAATTTTTGTGTCATTTTTCAACCTTTATTGAAATTTTTTTATTATAATTTTCGTTTTTTTCTTGACATTTCCGGGCAAAAGTTATATAATGCTAACTGAAGAGGAATTTCTTTTTTGTGAAAAGGAAAAGAAACGCGAAAATTAAATAAGGGGGAACGTTTTATGGAGTATAAACGAATCACACTCCGCAACGACCTGACCGTCGACAACATCGTGTCGGTACACTATTTAGAGTATACTCGCACCTTCACTTTTGCCGGCGAACTTCACGACTTTTGGGAGTTTATCTATGTGGACAAAGGCCGCGTATTTATTACCGCCGGCAACACAGAGATTGCTCTCGAAACGAAACAACTGTATCTTCACAAACCGATGGAATTCCACAGCATCCGCTGTGACGGAACAACCACGGCCAATGCTGTTGTTGTGTCTTTTGACGGCAGCTGCGGCGCACTTCATTCTGTCGCAGGAAAAATCCTGTCTTGCTCAGACGAAATGCGTCCGTTGCTTGCGCATATGGTCTCCGAAGCCAGAGAGGCCTTCTCTTCTCCGCTCGGCGATCCCAACGTAAAAGAACTTCTCCGCCGGAGCGAGCAACCGTTCGCCTGCGAACAGCTCATTCGCCTGTATTTGGAGGAATTTCTTATTCATCTGGTACGCAGCGATATGAAACCCACTGACCAACCACCTATCCCCATCCAACAGCAGGATTTCCAAAATCAGCGGCTTAAAGCTATCTGCGAGTATTTGGAAGAAAACGTCCAAAACCGCCTGATGTTCGAGGATGTGTGCAAAAAATTCTCAGTGGGCGCTTCGGCGCTGAAAAAGATGTTCCGCGACAACGTAGGTTGCGGCGTAATGGAATACTACGGTCGCTGTAAAATTGAGCGCGCTAAACAGATGATTCGGGAACAGGATATGAACTACACCCAAATTGCCGATGCGCTCCACTACACCACAGTACAGTATTTCTCCCGGCACTTCAAGCGTTGCACAAAAATGACTCCGTCGGAATACGCCGACTCGGTCAAGCGCTATATGCGCCGTGGCGGCTGACAGTAACAAAAAAGACCTCGGAACGAAAGTTCCGAGGTCTTTTTTTATTGGTTTTAAGCATCCGGGCCGAGTTTGTCGATGATCTCCGCCAAGAATTTCCGCACCGCCAACACGTCTTTCATATTGACCGTGCCGCTGACGTCCACGTCCGCATTTTCAAAGCAGACCGTCACCGGCATTTCCGCCATATACTTGCGCATCAGCAATACGTCTTTCATATTGACCGCACCGTCATCATTGGCATCGCCGTAAAGTGGGGTTTTGGTGGATTCAGAGGGACTCGTTTGAGACGGCAACGTAGGAATAATTGGCACAGTCGTCACGGTCGGCTCTCCCCCTGTTTCGCCGCCGGAAGAAACCGGTTCGGTGGGAATAACGCCCGGTTGCGAACTCTCGGAAGCGCTCGTTGCGGTCGGTTTTTGGTAGCTGGTGTTGGTGTTGGAAGGTTTGGTTTTGCTTGATTCGGACGGTGCCGTCTCACTCTGCGACGAATCGGTGGAAACATCCGACTGTTCGTCTTCGCTTTCCGGCCCATCGAGCGGCGCATACGTTACCGCCGAATAATAATCATCGGGATAGCTGAGTTCCTGGCCGACGCTCTCTTCGCGGCTGTCCAACGGACCAATCGTCGTTTTGTTTCCGGAACTTTCTTCCCCATCCAACGGCTCAAACGCCGAAGCAGAAAACGCCGTCACCACCGTCATTGCCACAAGCATTCCGGTGATCACAAGCAAACTTATAACACGAAAGCCTCGGTTATTCATCATAACGCCTCCCTTATGACGATATTGTACCATATCGAAACGAAAAATGCAAGCACAAAAAATGAAGGAGCATCCGCAAAGCGGATGCGCCTTTTGCATTAGGGATTATGCGAAAAACGTAGGAATCTTAGTTCGCCAGCATCTTGCGCAGAGCAAGAACGTCTTTCATGTTGACGGAACCGTCGCCGTTGACATCGGCATTCGCCTCGTTAAAATCGCCAACCGGCATATCGGCAAGCAATTTACGAAGCGCGAGCACGTCTTTCATGTTAATCGCACCGTCACCGTTGGCGTCGCCCGGGTTGACCTCTTCGGAACCGGTAGCAGACGGTTCGGTCACAACAGGCTCAGCGCGTTTGACGTAGATTTCCATATTATCGATGTGCACCGTGTCGGAGCCGTAGCTAAACACCACGAGAGCGGTGTCCGTGCCGAGACCGGACAGGTTGCTGAAGGTGACGTCGTCAATCGGGCAACCGTCATCCGGCCAGATAACCTGACCATTGGAATACAGGCCGATTGCGGCAAATCCGGAATCGCCGCCCAAGTAGGTGAGCGCGGATTTCACTTCCACTTGCTCCGGCACACCATTGGTCATCAGTTCGCCGATAACCGCCATCATCATGCCCTGATCGTTGATGGGAGCCACACCGTCAACGGTGGTGTAGTCCGCGTTGAGATTACCCGCCCAAACGAGGACTTTGCCATCGGTCGCTTGAGTCGGATCGGTAACAACCGGCTGAGTCGGATCGGTGACAACCGGTTGAGTCGGATCAGTCACGACAGTGGACGGATTGGAGCCGCCCTCACGATAGGCATACAGAGTCAAGCTCTGGATGTTGGTGATGTCGCCGGTGCCTTCGCTGAACAAGCACACGCTGGCGCTGTTGGTCAGTTTCGACAAGTCAGCGGCGTTGGTGAAGACGGAGGAATTGAGCGTACCGCCTTTGTCAGACCACGCTTCCAAATACGGAGCATCCTGATAGAAGCCCCAGCAAGCGTAACCGGACGGGCCACTGGTGTAAGAAGCAACCGCTTCAATCTCGTATTTCACCGGAATACCGTTGGCAGCAATGTCGTTGCGGAACGCCTGAGTCAGTTCGTCCACGTTGACGATCGCCACGGTGTTTTTGGAGGTGAAGTCACGACCGATGGTGCCGGACCACACAGCCACTTTGCCGATTTGGCCCGGAGTGCCGGTCGGATTGGTGGACGGGTTGGAAGAAGGCTCGGTCACAACAGTGGACGGATTGGAACCGCCCTCGCGATAGGCGTACAGAGTCAAGCTCTGGACGTTGGTAATATCGCCGGAACCGTCGCTGTACAAGCAGACGTTCGCGCCGGTGGCAGACAAGGTGGAAAGCAGGTTTTTATCGCTGATGGTCGCTTTGTTCAGCTCAGAGCCTTTATCCGCCCACAGTTCCAGATACGGAGCACCCTGATAGAAGCCCCAGGAAGCGTAACCGGACGGGCCGTTGGTGTAAGAGGCAACCGCTTCGATTTCGTATTTGGTCGGAACGCCGTTGGCGGCCAAGTCGCTGCGGAGCGCTTGCGTCAGCTCATCCACAGAGATGATCGCCACGGTGTTTTTGGTGGTAAAGTCGCGGGCGATCGTGCCGGACCACACCACCACTTTGCCGGAGCTGGGAGTGGGTTGCGTCGGGTTGGTGCCGGGCTGCGACGGATTGCCGGACGGCTCGGTCACGATCGGAGCGCTGCCGCCGGTCAAGGAGATGTTGGTCAAAGTACCGATACCGCCGCGATACTCGCTGACGATGAGCGTCACTTCGCCGGCAGCCGCCAACGTGAAGTCCACGTGGCCGGCATCTTCGTATTTGCCTTCCGGCACGTCACCG
>JAZLLJ010000006.1:0-6608 GCA_045598065.1 Acutalibacteraceae bacterium | reverse complement strand
CGAGACCGAGCCGTCCGCGACCGAGCCGTCCGCGACCGAGTCTGAGCCGGCTGCGACCGACGCTCCGTCCGATGCCCCGGCTACCGGTTCCACTGTTCCGGTTGCTGCCATCGTCCTCGCTGCTGCTTCCGCGGCTGTCCTCGGCTTCGCCCGCAAAAAATAATTTTTGACGGATAAAGTCAAAGACAACAATTAAAAAGGTTCCGTCGGGGAGTAGGGCACACCTGCTATTTGCCCTGCTCCCCGACATACCGTCTTATTCTATACACAAATACACATAATCGAAGAAGGACACTCGCAAAAACGAAGTGCCCTTTTGCTGTGTAATAGGGTTGTGTGCATTTGTGTGGAGAATTTTTTATTTCTTACTTAAAAAAGAAAGTCTTTGTTTTAGAAAGGGGTTTTCCTCGATGAAAAAGTCCATTATGCGCGCGCTTTCCTGCCTTATGACCGTAGCAATGTTGGCAACTCTCGTCTGCACCGCTACCTTTACGGCTGCGGCGGCGGTTATTAAACTGGGTGACGCCACCGGCGACGGCGAAATCAATATGAAAGACGTGCTGGCGGTCCGCAAATACGTGGGCGGTCTTGCGGTGGAACTGGATATGGCGGCGGCGGATGCGAACGATGATGGCGCGGTGAATATGAAAGATGTGTTGGCAATTCGTAAACACGTGGCCAGCATCGAGGAACTGGGCGTGAAATCCACGGTGACCTACTACGAGGATTACGATCCCAAATCCGGCATTGACTACGAAGATCCGACCATCAATTTCATTGAAGGCACCGACAACACACTCGGCGTGTGGTGGTGGCAACAGACTACGGACGAAGAAAAAATCCGCACCTACATGGAGTTGTTCCAAAAGAACCAAGTGACCGAGATTTACTATGAGTGCTACACCTGGCTGTATCAGGATCAAACCAATGCATTCAACCGCGAGGCGCTCCACAATTTTGTGCAGTTGGCGGAAGAATACGGAATGCGCGTTGCCGCTATCTACGATGACCGCAGTGTCCTGAAAGGAAACCAAAACAAAATGGCACTTTATCAGCGTGTGACGTTCACCGAGGGTGACGAGTATACGCTGACTTGCGACATCTCCAATCTTGACGGTGAGTTGGCGCTTTGTTTCAGCGATGCGGATGATCCGGTGACGGATATTGCCGAGGGTACGTTTGAGTATACCTTTACCGCGGAAAAAGGTATGAAATATGTTATGTTTGCCGGCGACCGTTCTTCCTACACGGTTTCTAACGTGAAATTGACGGATAACACCGTGGGTGACGGCGCGAACGTTCTTAAAAACGGTGATTTCAGCGTTGACGATACCCGTTCCGCCGATTTTGGTTGGACGACCGGTAACACGGAAAGCTGGACAATTGCGGACAACGTCTGCACGGTGCAAAACGGTATGATTCCGTTCAACCGCGCGGTGGAAGGCTTCCTCCAGTATAAGAGCGAGTATCCGGACGATGCGCTGTATGCCATTCACTGCGACGTGGAGCCGAAAACTGAAGCGGAAATCAACAGTTATGTGAATAACTTCATTCCGGTTATCGCCGCTGCCCGTGAGCGTGGCGTGCCGGTGGAACTGGACCTTTCCTGCAACATGGTGAACCAGGGCGGCAACCTCGTGACCTACGACCATCCGGAATACGGCACGATTAAAGGCATCTATAACATCATTGCCGCCAACTGCGACGGTATGATTTTGATGTCTTACCGCGACACGGCCAACGGCATTTACGGTTGTGCCGCCGAAGCGCAGAAATCCGCGAAGATTTACCATACGCGCTTGGTGTTCGGTATTGAGATGGGCAACTCCGGTGAGGGAGATAAGGTGGACTTCTCCGATGAAGGCCGCTATACCGCGTTTAGTGAGTTGTATAAACTGGATCAAAAACTGATTGACCGTGATTTCGGCAAAGAAGCCGGAGAGGAATTCGCTTATGGCTATGCGATTCACAGCGAGATTCCTTTCAAAACGCTTCGCATTCACTGGGGTGAGGAAATCGCCGATCCGACAATTGAAGCGTAAGACGTTTTTTGGAAAATAGGAGGCGCTTTTTGATGAAGAAAAAATCCCTTTCGCTCCTCCTCGCGTGTATTCTGATATTTAACCTTCTGCCGGTGGCCTTTGCCACGGCGGACAGTGCGCCGCTCTCGGGCGATGTGAATGCTGACGGCGCGGTGAATATGAAAGACGTGCTGTTCCTGCGCCGCTTTTTGGCGAGTATGGATAGCGCGCTCTCCGGCGACGGTGACGTAAACGGCGACGGCGCAGTCAATATGAAAGACGTGTTGGCGCTTCGCCGCGCTTTGGCGGCGACAACCACCGTTACAAACGGGGGAGATACGACGGCGACGACCGCCTCGGGCACCGAAACGACGGCTCCGGTACAAACCACCCACACCACCAAAACCAGAGCAACGTGGGCGACGAAATACCCCATTGAACACGAAGCGCCGCGCATCAACTTTGTTGACGATTCTCCTGCCACGCTCGGCGTGTGGTGGTGGCACGTCAGCGATGCGTACAACGAGACCGTCGGTCCGAAGTATATGACGCTTTTGGAAGAAAACCAAGTCACCGAGATTTATTTCTACTGTTCCTACATGATGACCACCGCCGAAAGCCGCGCGAAGGTGCATACCTTTGTGCAGGAGGCCATGAAGCGCGGTATGCGGGTGTCGGTGCTGTTTGATAACCAAAACGTTGTCAAAGCAGGAGACACATCGTTTGCGAACGCGGTCAACTGCTATTTGCAGTATAAGAACGAGTATCCGCAGGATGCGCTTTACGGTCTTCACTGCGACATTGAACCGCAGGCGGCCGACCGTGTCAACGACGATACGTGGGATGCGTGGACACAAGGGTATGTGACGAACTTTATTCCGCAAATTGCCGCCGCCCGTAAACAAGGCGTGTGGGTGGAGCTGGATATCGGTTGCGGCTGGTGGGTTTACGGCTCCAAACGCGCCTATACCGGCACGGTGATGCACGAATACGACGGTACAACGATGGATTTGATGGACGTCATCGCCCACAACGTGGACTGTATGTGTATGATGTCTTACCGCGATACGGCAAAAGCGATTTTAGATACCGCGACTGCAGGACGGACGGCTGCCGATAAGGCCGGCTGCAAAATTGTTTACGGCGTAGAGACCGGCGACGACGGCGAGGGAGACTATGTGGATTTCTCTGCCGATTCCAAGGAGATTATGTATACCGAACTCTCCCGGCTTTCCACGCGATTGGAGAGCAAGCCGCCCGTGGGAGGCTATGGCTTTGCCATTCATTATATGCGGATGTGGGATGCGTTGCGTGATACAATGGAATGAATAGGAGACAACGACTATGAAAAAATGTTTGGCATGTTTGTTGACGGTGGCGGTGTTGTTCACCTGTGTGGTTGCCGTTATTTCGGTTTCGGCGGCCGACAGCAAAGCGCTTTGGGGCGACGTGAACGGAGATAGTGCCGTTAACTTGAAAGACGTGTTGGCGCTTCGCCGCCACGTGGCCGGAATGGAAGCGCTCGAAAACGAAGCGACCGGCGATTTGGATTTTGACGAAGCGGTCAATCTCAAAGACGTGTTGTTGCTTCGCAAGTTTATCGCCAATATGATTGATGCGCCCACGGTGACCGAGGCTGAACCGACCGCTACCGGCACAACGCCTACGGCTGCCGAGCCGTATCGTTACAACGATGACGGCGAGCCGGTGCTCACCTTCTTGGAAGGCGTGGACGATTGCTCTCTCGGCGTGTGGTGGTGGCAGGTGGATGACGGCCAAAACGAGCGCACTCGCGAAAAATACCTGGATTTCCTCGAAGAAAACGGTACCACCGAGATTTACTACTACTGCGTATACGATATGGTGTCTTCCTACGGTCGACAGACGACGCATGATTTCGTGCTTGCCGCGAAAGAACACGGGATGAAAGTGGTTCCCCTCTACGATGACGTGGGAATGATTAACGGCGTGGAACAGTGTGACGTGCCGGTTTCCAAGATGATTAGTATGTTCAAGGCGTATAACGAGACCTATCCGGATGCGCCGCTGGATATGATTCACTTTGACGTGGAGCCGCATCAGGTGTTCCAAGACAAAAACATCAAGCACCTGACCGAAAAAGAACTCACGCTGTATGCCGAAAACTTCCTCGGCGGCATCCAAGCCTTGCGCGAGTCGGGCATCAAAGTGGAAGCCGCGCTCAACTGCACGTGGAACAACTACGGCGGCGAGAACGTGGAGTTCGGTGGAGAGAAAGGCATCTATAATATCTGTGCCAAATACCTCGACAGTATGTGTATGATGGCCTACCGCGACACGGCGGAGGATATTATGGCGATTGGTCAGCCGGGTTTTGATGCTGCGATGAAATACGGAACGCGCATCACCTACGGAATCGAGACCGGCCACTACTCCTTCAACAAAGTGGAGGAAGAGTTTGCACAAGAGTCGAAAGAATATATGTATACCGAATTCGCTAAGGTGTTTGATGCCTTGCGCGACAACCATCCGGACGGCGGCTACGGTCTTGCCGTTCACTATCATCGCACTTGGCTTACAATGAATAAAGAAGCGGATATTGCCTAATCCATCAGATAATTGCCACTCGGCAGAAATGAGGTCTTACCAATGATTACTACAAAACTTCTGAGTTCCCTGGAAAAGGTTTTTCTTGACGAAGAGCCGAAAGCAAAAGAACGCCTTCGCGGCACGGCACTTAAAGGAGAAAAATACTCTTTTCAATGGGCTTTTTGCCGGGATTTTGAAAACGAATGTGGCACCCAACGCTATCGTTTGGAGTTGGAGTCTCCGCTGAAAGAGTATATCCACGTGTATGCGGTGCGTAATGTGGCTTGTGAACTGCCGGCGTATCTGTATGAAAAAGACGAAGACTATCTCCGCACTCAGCCGGGCTTGTTCCCGGATGCGCTTGAAGAGGTCGCGCCCAACTTTGTGTTGATGCCGTGGCAATGGCGCGCGGTGTGGGTGTTGGTGGACATTCCGAAAGACGTGCAACCGGGCAAATATCCCATTACGCTGTATTTGCGCAAGGATGAAACCGGTAAAGCCGCCCCCAAAGGCGACGGTGAAATTCACGCCGAGGGCACGTTCACCTTGGAAGTGATTAACGCTGAACTGCCGGAGCAGGAACTCATTTTTACCCAGTGGTTCCACAACGACTGCCTTGCTACCCAGTACAACGTGAAACTGTGGAGCGACAAATATTGGGCGCTGTTCGCCAAATACGTGAAAAATGCCGCTGACTTCGGCATGAATATGTTGCTCACCCCGATTTTTACTCCGCCGCTGGACACGGAACCGGGCGGCGAGCGCCGCACAACGCAACTTCTCGGCGTGACCAAAGCGGGCGATCATACGTACGAATTTGATTTCACCAATTTGGAGAAATATATCGAGATTGCCGAAGAAAACGGTATCAAATATTTTGAGTTGTCCCACCTGTTTACCCAATGGGGTGCCGCTCACGCGCCGAAAATTATCGCTACGGTGGACGGAAAAGAAAAACGCATTTTTGGTTGGGATACCGATTCTGCTTCGGATGAATATCAAAACTTCATCAAAGCGTTGCTCAAAACGCTTATCGCGTGGTTCACCGAGAAAAATATGCTCGACCGCGTGTATTTCCATTTCTCCGACGAACCCCACCTGGAACATATGGACAAATACGCCGCGGCTTCGGCGGTTGCGCGTGAGATTCTTAAAGATTGCAACGTCATCGACGCGCTGTCCGAGTATCCGTTCTATGAAAACGGTCTGATTCGCAATCCCATCCCGAGCACCTATAAAGCGGCGCAGTTCTATGAGAAAGGCGTGCGCCCGTTGTGGACGTATTACTGCTGTGACCAGGCGGAGGCAGTGTCCAACCGCTTTATCGCGCAGCCGTCTTACCGCAACCGTGTTCTCGGTATGCAGATGTTTAAATACGACGTGAAAGGCTTCTTGCATTGGGGCTATAACTTCTGGAACTGCCAGTTCTCGCTGTGTCCCATCAGCCCGTTTGAAACGACAGATGCGCTTTGTGCGTTCCAGTCAGGCGATGCTTTCTCGGTGTACCCCGGAAAAGGCGGCGAGCCTGTGCCGTCCTTGCGCCAGATTGTATTCAACGAGGGTTTGCAGGATATGCGAGCATTGCAACTGCTTGCCACGAAGATGGATATCGAGGATATCTTCGAAAAATTGGATGATGCCAACGGCGGCACGTTCAACTTCTACCGTTTCAAACGCGATTCCCGTTCGCTGATCAAACTGCGCAAATGGGTGAACGAGCAAATTAAAGCTCGCTTCTGCTAAAAAAGAACGAAAAGCGGCATCGGATTTTTATCCGATGCCGCTTTTTTGCGTTTATTTTACCCGTTTAGGCGTTTTCTTCCAGGTAGGCAAGGAGTGGCTCTGCGTCGTTAAACGCGGAAAGAGAGGCCATTCCCGTCTTACCGATGAACTTTTCTTCGTGCAGTCGGGAAAGCACCTCCAAAAGTCCGTCAAAAATACCGTCCACGTTAAAGATGGCAATGGGTTTTTGGTGGCGATCCAGTTGCTTTAAGGTGAGGATCTCAAAAAACTCGTCCA
>JAZLLJ010000005.1:0-5395 GCA_045598065.1 Acutalibacteraceae bacterium | reverse complement strand
ACGAACGAGCACTATATCCCCTACGTTATCGAGCCGTCGCTCGGCGTGGAGCGCTCGTTCCTCGCTTTCCTCTGCGATGCGTATGACGAAGAAGTGGTGGATGCCGAGAAAAACGACACCCGCGTGGTGCTTCGCCTGCATCCGGCGCTCGCGCCGTTCAAAGCCGCGGTGTTGCCGCTCTCCAAAAAGTTGTCGGAAGTAGCGCGCAAAGTGTTCGACACCCTCGCGCCCGACTTTATGGTGGACTTTGACGATGCCGGCTCGATCGGCAAACGCTATCGCCGTCAGGATGAAATCGGCACGCCGTATTGCGTGACCTTCGACTTCGACAGCCTCGAAGACAACTGTGTCACCGTTCGCGAACGCGACAGCATGGAGCAAGTGCGCCTGCCCATCGCGGAACTTTCCGCGTTCCTCGCCGAGAAAATCCGCTACTAATCGAATACAAAAGAAACGGAGGAATTGAATATGACGTTCCGCAAAGACACCGTTTCTGCCGAAATCCTCGCCCTTCTGCCGCGCATCGGGTTTGATGCCGCACAGGAGGGCGTTGCCCTTTGCGCCGTTTTGGACGAAACAATGAAAGGCTTTTCGGTAGAAAAAACCGCCGACACGCTGACCGTGCGATATGAAAAACCGGTCTATCTCACCCGTGCTCTTGCCCTTTGCGCCGAGCAAACGGACGATACCTACGCCTTTTCCCAAACCGCCCGTTTCCGTCACGACGGCGCGATGCTCGACTGCTCGCGCAATGCCGTGCCGACGGTGACCACGCTCAAAGATTACCTTTGCCAAATGGCGCTGATGGGCCTCGACACACTGATGCTCTACACCGAGGACACGTACGAAGTGGAGGGTGAGCCGTATTTCGGCTTCCAGCGCGGACGGTTTTCGCTTACCGAGTTGCGCGAAATCGACGATTTCGCCGCCTCCTACGGCATCGAAGTCGTGCCGTGTATGCAAACGCTCGCTCACCTAAACGCAATCTTCCGCCACCGTCCTGCCTACGAATGTATCCACGATATCGACGACATTCTGCTCGTGGACGAGCCGAAGACCTATGAATTCATCGACAAAATGATTGCCACCTGCCGCAAGGCGTTCCACAGCAACCGCATCCACATCGGTATGGACGAAGCGGAACATTTAGGCCGCGGTCGCTTCCTCGACCGCTTCGGCCCACAGGAAACGCGCGAGATTTTGGAGCGCCATTTGCAAAAAGTGTGCGCCCTTTGCGAAAAGCACGGCTTTTCGCCGATGATGTGGAGCGATATGTTCTTCAAGCTCGCCAAAGCTGACACCGGAAACCAATACTACCAGTCGGAGTTATCGGACGAGCTGCTCAAAAGCGTGCCCGCCGGCGTATCGCTCGTCTACTGGGACTACGTCACGCTGGACGCGGACGTGTATAAAGCCAATCTCGCCCGCCACGCACTGTTCAAAAACAACGACACCGTCTTTGCCGGCGGTGCGTGGAAATGGGTGGGCTTTGCTCCGCGCATCCGGTACAGTTTGGAGACCTCCCGTCTGGCTTTAGAAGCGTGCCGCAACGCCGACGTACAAGACGTATTCATCACCCTTTGGGGAGACAACGGCGCGGAAGGCTCGCTGTTTGCGGCACACCCGGCGGTGCAGTTGTTTGCCGAGATGAACTTCCACGAAACCGTAGATGACCGTCTCCTCGCCCGCCGTTTCAAAACCTGCACCGGCGGCATTTTCGAGGACTTTATGCTGGCGGACGAACTGGATGCCCCTCCCGGCGGCTCGGATATGTATCTTGTCCAGCCGTCTCGCTATCTTCTGTATCAGGACAACCTGCTGGGCCTTTTCGACCGTCACATCCGCGATGGCTTCAACGACCATTACAAAGCCCTCGCCCAAAAACTGCAAGGCGCTGTCGGCCGCAACCCTCGCTATAAAAACACCTTTACCACGTGGGCGGCACTCGCGCAGGTGCTCTCGAACAAAGCGGAAGTGAGCCGGCAACTCTATAACGCCTACCACGCCGACGACAAAGCGGCGCTTAAAATCCTTGCCGACACGGTGTTGCCGCAAATCGCAAGCGACATCGACACCCTCCGCGCCGCCGAGGAAGCGCAATGGATGAGCGAAAATAAGCCGTTCGGTTTCGAGATCATCGACATCCGCTTAGCCGGTGCCGCCGCTCGTGCCCGTTCCGCCGCCCGTCGCGTGACCGCGTTTGTAAACGGCGACGTGGCCGACATTCCCGAACTGGAAGCAGAGCGGCTTCGAATGCATCCCACCGATGAGGACCTCTATCTCACCGAATGGCAAAAAATGATTTCCCTTTGCCCCATTTAACAGTCATAAAAAAACACCGTCGAATATTCGACGGTGTTTTTTATATCTTATTGTGCCGTATAGGTAACGTTGTAACTGTGAAGCGGAAAGGGGTTCTCCTCGTTCAGCGACTCCACCGTGTACGCATCTACCGAAAAACGCATACTTTTTACGGTAGACAAATCGGTCGCCTCCGTCTGCAACAGCATCCCGGCATGGGTGCTCGTTCCCGGAAGCAGTACGCAAAGCCACAGTGCCTCGACCGATTTTCCGTCAATCTCCGCGCCGTCACAGACGTACATCAGCGGCTTATCCGTGCGGTTTTCCATATAGAGATCCAAAGCGGAAAATCCCAAAAAGGAATCTTCGGAAATGCCGGTCGCAACAATTTGAATCTCCTCATTTTTGAGAAGTGTCACGCCGTCTTTCGGAGTGCGGTCCGCTTTTTGATAGGCATTTTCGTCTCCGGTAAACACCACGCAAGGCTGTTTTCCGCAGTCAATCCATTCGCCGGTTTTGCTGTCTATCGCCACAAGCAACAGCCCGATTTTTTCCACCAGTTCCCCGTCGGTTCCGCCGAAAAGTTCAAAGTTCGGCGTGACCGCCGTCACTTCACCTTGTCCCGGCGAAAGCATTGCGCTCCAAAGCGGCATACTGGTCACATCGTTGACGGACACCCCCAACAACGTGACCTCGATTTCTCGGTCAGTTGTCGTATTCTCCGCGCCAATCCAAATCTCATGGCCGAATTCGCCTTCCGGCTTCACATCGTACAGCGAAAGATTCACCATTTCGCTTTCGCTCACCGGCAAATCCAAAGGTTTCCCCTCGCCGCCGAACGTCACGGGAAGTCCTGCCACGAATTTTCGAACAAGCAAGACGTCCTTCATATTGATGCCGCCGGAAGCATCCGCATCGGCATACACCGCATTAAGCTCCACCGACAGTCCGGCAAGATGAGATCGAAGAGCGAGGATATCCTTCATATTGACGTTGCCGTCGTTGTTGGCATCTCCGAAACGCGGCTTCGCCGCCGCAGATGCCGGCATAACCGACGTCAGGCAAAGAAGAGTGCATAAACCCACGCACAGGATTTTTTTCATCCTGCTCACTTGTCGCTCGTTCCTTTCTCTTTCACGAATTTAAGAACTTCCTCACAGGTGCCCACCTGCATAAACATATGGGACATTTGGGTATCGAAAGGACCGGAAGACATAAAAATCTCATCGGTTTCGCTAAACTGGAAAGTGCCGTAATACTGCTTGGCATTGTCCGCGTTCTTGCCACCGTAAAAGTCCATCGACACCAGCGTTTTTGCATCCACGGGAGGACGGGAGTTTTCAGCCGAAGTCGCCGAAACTTCATCGGCGGTTAACCAGTGTTCCCGATCCAACAAGTTGTATAAATCGACAGCCTCTTGTCCGTCCAACCGATACGTTGCACCGTTGTTTCCCTCTTTTATCGGAATATTTTGCAACGTCACGCGGCAGTGGAAATCTTCTCTCGGAAATTCTTCCAACGTATGTGTCGGCGCGTTGATATCCACCGAAACATCGTCGCCCTTTTTGTTACAACCGCAAAAAAGCGTTGCACACAAAAGCAGACATACACATAAAGCAAAAAGTCGTTTCATCTGTTTATTCTCCTCAGTATCCCATCACGCCGTCCAGCGACTCGTCATTTTTAACCCAATCCAACACGTCGTAGGTTGCATAGTCGTCCGCCGTCACGCGTACGATCACTTTGGAGATACCGGCGTTGATGACCATTCGTTTGCACATCGAACAGCAGCAGGCGTTTTGCACGAGCGAGCCGTCCGCAACTTCCTCGCCGCAGAGGAACAAGGTCGCGCCGAGCATTTTGTCACGCGGCGCGCTGATAATCGCGTTCGCCCCGGCGTGGACACTGCGGCACAGCTCATAGCGTTCGCCACGGGGGATTTTCAGCTCCGAACGGATACAGCGGCCGATATCGGTACAGTTTTTGCGGCCACGGGGCGCGCCCACGTAGCCGGTAGACACGATTTCGTCGTGGTTGACGATGACCGCGCCGTATGCACGGCGCAGACAGGTGCCGCGATGGCTCACGGTTTGGGCAATATCCAAATAATAGTTAATTTTGTCACGTCTCATAACTTTTCCTCCCCTATTTCAGCGCTCGCCCTCTAAAAAGAACGAACGGTTTTGCCAAAAATACACAAAGCCGGAAATCGCGGTCAGCGCGGTAGCAATCCAAATGAAAATCTGACCGACAAGAAGCGGCACGTCGTATACCTCCGCCGGAAGCGACACCGCCGAAAGCACCGAATCCTTCCACGTGCAGAATTCGAGAACCGCCAGCATATACCCGATGGTGATGTACTGTGCTACCGTCTTGAATTTGCCCCAGTAGTTGGCAGCGACAACTTTGCCGCCCTCTGCCGCAACCAAACGCACCGACGTCACCACAAATTCACGGACAAGGATGATCATCAGCGCCCACAAACTCATTTTTCCAATAGCCAAAAAGCCCACAAACGCCGCCGTTGTCAGCATTTTGTCGGCGATGGGATCCATAAATTTTCCGAGATTGGTCACAAGGCCGCGCGCACGGGCAATTTTGCCGTCCAACAAATCGGTAAAGGACGCGATGCCGAACACCAAACCTGCCGCCAAATAGTGAAACGGGAATTCCCACACAAAAAACAGCAAAAAAAGCGGCACCATCAAAATCCGCGAAAGCGTCAATTTATTCGGTAAATTCATTCTTCCACCGCCTCTCCGATCAAATCCCATTCAAGGGTATCCGTAATCTCCACCTGCACGAAATCGCCCGGTTTCGGAGGGGTGTCCGTACTGAAAAACACTTTACCGTCAATATCCGGCGCATCGGCGGCAGAGCGGCCGAACCAACACTCGGCATAGCGGTCAAAACTCTCCACCAAAACGGTCACGGTTTTTCCCACCATCGCCTCGTTTTTCTTTTCCACAATACGCGCTTGCTGTTCCATCACAAGGTCGGCGCGATGCTGTTTCACATCTTCCGACACCTGATCGGGCAGCGCAGCGGCTTTTGTCCCTTCCTCCGCCGAATAGGCGAAACAGCCGAGGCGGTC
>JAZLLJ010000004.1:0-2850 GCA_045598065.1 Acutalibacteraceae bacterium | reverse complement strand
GCGGTGTATACCGATGCACTCGAACGAGTGGACGAAGCCACCGCGTATGACGGTTTTATCAACGTGGCGCTTCCGAAAGGTCGCCTCGGTGAGCGCGTGTATAATGCCTTTGCCAAAGCGGGATTCCCGTGCCCGTCCATTTTAGAGCCGAATCGCAAATTGATTTTTGAAAACGCCGAAAAACGGGTGCGCTATTTTTGGGTGAAGCCGTCCGACGTGGCGATTTACGTGGAGCGCGGTGCTGCCGACGTGGGCGTTTGCGGCAAAGATATCCTTTTAGAATACGAGCCGGATGTGTACGAACTTGTCGATTTAAACACCGGTATTTGCAAAATGGCGGTGGCGGCGCCGAAAGGATTTAAGGACGACTCGACGAAAACCCTCCGCGTGGCGACCAAATTCAGCAATATCGCCAAGGATTTTTACCGCAAAAAAGGTCGCGATATTGACTTCATCCATCTGAACGGTTCCATTGAGATTGCCCCGATTTTGGGACTTTCGGATGTCATCGTAGATATCGTGGAGACCGGCGCCACCTTGCGTGAGAACAATCTCGAAGTGATTGAGGATATCGTTCCCATCAGCGCGCGGCTCATTTCCAACAAAGCGTCGTTCAAATTTAAGAGCGATGCCATTGAACAAATTGCCGCCGGCCTTGCCGCAAATTTGGAGGAAGACAAATGATTAAGATTCTCAAATACGGCGAAGTCTCCAACGACGAGATTTTTGCCCGCGTTGTGCCGAGTTTCAACGTCACGGACATTGTGGCGGACATCATCGACAACGTTCGCCAAAACGGCGACAAGGCGCTTTTTGAATACAGCGAAAAATTTGACAAAGCAAAACTCGATACCCTGCTTGTTTCCAAAGAGGAAATGGACGAAGCGGTGAATGTTGTTGAGCCGGAATTTTTGGAAATCCTCAAAAAAGCGGAGGACAATATTCGCCCTTTCCACGAAAACCAAAAACGTGAGGGTTTCCGTTTGGATGCACCGGACGGTACGGTCATTGGTCAGCGTGTGATTCCCGTTGACCGCGCTGGTTTGTATGTTCCGGGCGGTACGGCGGCGTATCCGTCCACCGTTTTGATGGATGCGATTCCTGCGAAAATCGCCGGTGTCCGCGAGGTGGTTATCACCACGCCGCCGACGGCCGAGGGAAAAATCAATCCTGCAATTTTGACGGCGGCTTCGGTTGCCGGCGTGGATAAAATCTATAAAGTCGGCGGTGCGCAAGCCATCGCCGCCCTCGCTTACGGCACCGAGAGCATCCGGCAGGTGGATAAAATCGTCGGCCCGGGCAATGCGTTTGTTGCCGAGGCGAAAAAACAGGTGTTCGGCAGAGTGTCCATCGATATGATTGCCGGCCCGAGCGAAATTATGATTGTGTCCGACGGCAAAAGCGATCCGCGCCATCTGGCCGCCGACCTGCTTTCCCAAGCGGAACACGACAAACTGGCTTCCGCCGTTCTCGTGACCGACAGCGCGGAGTTGGCGCAGGCGGTGCAGGCGGAATTGGAAGAACAAATTCCGCTGCTCGAACGGGCGGAAATCGCGCGCGCTTCCATTGACCAAAACGGAAAAATTATTGTGGCGGATAACCTCGATTTGGTCATCGACATCGCCAATGAAATCGCGCCGGAGCACTTGGAACTCTGCGTGGATGAGCCGTTCGCTGTGCTCGAAAAGGTGCGGCACGCCGGCTCGGTGTTCCTCGGGCGTAACTGCCCCGAAGCGCTTGGCGACTATTTTGCCGGTCCCAACCACACGCTTCCGACGAGCGGTACGGCGAAGTTTTCCAGTCCGCTGTCGGTGGACGATTTTGTGAAAAAGATGCAGTTTACCTATTATACGAAAGAGGCGCTGGCGAAGGTCGCTGAGGACGTTTCGACCTTTGCGAAAAAAGAGGGGCTGACCGCCCACGCCAAAAGCGCTGTGATCCGAACGGAGGATTTGAAATGAGCCGATTTATGAGCGATAAATTCGCCGCTTTAACGCCGTATACGCCCGGCGAACAACCGCGCGAGCGGAAATATGTGAAACTCAACACCAACGAATCTCCGTTTCCACCGTCGCCGATTGCCCAGCGACTGGCGCGCCAAGCGGCAGGGGATTTGCAACTGTATTCCGATCCGACTTGCCGCGATTTGGTGGCGGTCGGCGCGGAATTTTACGGAGTTTCGCCGGACGAACTGCTGTTTTTCAACGGTTCGGACGATGCGATTGGTTTCGCGTTCAACGCGTTTTGCGACGACAACACCCCGGCGCTTTTCCCGAACATCACGTACAGTTTCTATCCCGTGGCGGCGGATTTTAACCGTGTGCCGTACGAGACGAAACCGCTGAACACTGATTTTTCCTTAAATATCGCCGACTACTGCGGTGCGAGCAAGACGATTTTTCTCGCCAACCCCAACGCGCCGACCGGCATCGCGCTTTCGCTTTCCGAAATCGAACAAATCGTGAAATCGAACCCCGATAATGTTGTGGTGGTGGACGAGGCGTACGTAGATTTCGGTGCGCAAAGCGCGGTAACGCTGATTAAAACATACGACAACCTGCTCGTGTGCCAAACGTTGTCGAAATCGCGCTCGCTTGCAGGCGGCCGTCTCGGCGTGGCGATTGGCAACAAGGCGCTGATTGCCGACTTAAACACGCTCAAATATTCGACGAACCCGTATAACGTCAACCGTATGACCGCTGCGGCCGGTATCGGCGCGTTTTGCGACGTTGACTATTTCGAAAAGAACTGCCGCGCGATCATGGAAAACCGCGCGTGGACGGAAAAAGAACTCAAAGACCTCGGCTTTGTGATGACCGACTCGAAAGCCAACTTCCTCTTTGCAAAACA
>JAZLLJ010000003.1:0-5340 GCA_045598065.1 Acutalibacteraceae bacterium | reverse complement strand
GACCTCGCGCGCGGCCACGTGAAAGCCGTTGCCTACGCCGCCGACCATCAAGGCGCGGAAATCTTCAACCTCGGCACCGGCCGCGGTTACAGCGTACTCGAGATGGTTGCCGCGTTCGAAAAAGCCAGCGGCGCCAAAGTGCCCTACGCCATTAAACCGCGCCGTGACGGCGATTTGGCCAGCGTGTTCTCCAACCCGACCAAGGCTCGCGAAGTCCTCGGTTGGCAGGCGGAGTTCGGCATCGAGGAAATGTGCCGCGATGCCTGGAACTGGCAGTCCCACAACCTGAACGGTTACAAATAAGCATTCCCAAAAGCGGGAGGGTTTCCCTCCCGCTTTTTCTTATTTCAACGTAAAAATCCGCCCATTCACGGCGTGTGTAGGGGACGGCACCTCGACGTCCCCGCCTTCCCCTTGAGGGGAAGGTGCCGAGCGTATGCGAGGCGGATGAGGTGTTCCGAAAATCGCCACCTCACCAGTCGCCGTTCGGCGACAGCCTCCCCTCGAGGGGAGGCCTGCCAAGTTAACAGCACAGTCACAAGTCTATTTAACCCCTATATCCCTCGGAGGTGTCCTTATGGCTCACGATTTACAATCCGTTTTGCCCCAAATCCAGGCGGCAATGAAACGCTACGATATGATTCATCCCGGTGACCGCGTCTGTGTCGGCGTGTCCGGCGGCAAAGACTCGCTGGTACTTCTTTGTGCTTTGGCCCGTATTCGTCAGTTTTACGACGTGCCGTTTTCGCTTTGCGCCGTCACGCTTGATCCCTGCTTTTCCGGCGAGGCGGATTATTCCGCTGTCGAGGAACTGTGCAAGTTACTCGACGTACCGTATACCGTGAGGCGCACGCGGCTTTGGGAAGTCATAGGCGAGCAAGGGCAAGCCGACCACCCGTGCAGTCTGTGCGCTAAAATGCGGCGCGGTGCACTGCACAAAGCCGCCAAAGAACTCGGGTGTAACGTCGTCGCCCTCGGCCACCACAAAGACGATGCCGCCGAAACCTTTTTTATGAACCTCACCGCCGGCGCAACACTCGGCTGTTTTTCCCCGAAAACCTATCTCGACCGCAGTGAGCTTACCCTCATTCGCCCGTTGCTCTTTTTAAGCGAAGCGGAAGTCACCGCGGTCGCCGCTCACGAACAGATTCCGGTTGTCAAATCCGCTTGCCCGGTGGACGGCAACACCAACCGCGCCGCCGCCAAACAAACGCTTACCGCGCTGTCCGAAACCTACGGCGATATGGGGGACAAAATCGAACAAGCCCTCCAAAAAGCCGAGATGTGCGGTTGGTAACAATATTTTGTGGTTTTTTTAGTTTTTTTCTTCATATTTTGTGGATTTCCTCTTTACAACTGCACGAAAATTCGCTATAATAAGAGAGTTAAGGAAAGAGGTGGCGAAAATGCGTATCGGATTTTTAGGAGCCGGCAATATGGCAGGTGCGATGATTCGCGGCCTACGTGCCAAAGGCCATTCCGCCGACGACGTTGCCGCTTTTGACGTAGCGGCAGACAAACTGGAAGCCCTCAACGCCGACTGCGGATTAACGGTTGCCGCCTCCGCCGCCGACCTCATCGCCCGTTCGGACGTGGTGGTACTCGCGGTCAAGCCCCAAATGCTCAAAGAAGCGCTCGCTGACCTGCAACCGGCCTTTGCAAGCGCTGATCCGCTCGTGATTTCCATCGCTGCCGGAACGCCGCTCAAAACGCTCGAAACGCTCTGCGGTGCCGGTCGCCGCATCGTTCGCGTAATGCCTAATTTGAATGCAACCGTCGGTGAGGCCATGTCCGCTTTTTGCGGCAACACACTGGTATCCGATTCTGATTTCGAAAACGCCGAAACGGTGCTGACCGCGTTCGGTAAAGCCGTTCGTCTGCCGGAGGAGCAATTTTCCGCCTACTCCGCGCTCGCCGGCTGTTCCCCTGCCTATTCGATGCTGTATATGGACGCACTCATGTCCGCCGGCGTGAAAGCAGGTATCGCTCCCGACGTCGCCAAATCCGTGGTCGCGCAAGCCGTCCTCGGAACGGCAAAACTGCTCGCCGCATCCCCCGACTCTCCCGAAACGTGGATTGAGCGGGTGTGTTCCCCCGGCGGAACGACGATTGAGGGTGTCAAAGTCCTCCGCGCCGAAAACGTAGGCGAAGCGGTGAAAGCCGCCGCCGAAGCCTCTATCCGGCGTGACGAAGAACTGGCGCGCAACCACTGATTTTTACAGAAAGGGTGCTGTTTTATGCGTGTAATTACCGGTTCTGCCCGTGGCAAAGCCTTAAAAACGCTTTGCGGCGAGGAAATCACCCGTCCGACCGGCGACCGTGTGAAACAAGCGCTGTTCAACACCCTGCAATTTGATATCGAAGGCCGCACGATTCTCGATTTGTTTGCCGGAAGCGGTCAACTGGGCATCGAGGCGTTAAGCCGCGGCGCTGCGGAATGTGTGTTTGTGGAAAAAGACCTCAACGCCGCCGAGGTGGTCAAAGACAACCTCAAAGCGACCAAACTGTTTTCGCAGGCACACGTGCTCACCGCCGATGCCGTTACGTTTTCTCGCAACACCGCCGACCGCTTCGACATTGTATTTTTAGATCCACCTTACGCTTCCGATTTAATTGAAGAAACCCTGCCGCTTCTTTGCGACAAGATAAAGAAAAACGGCACCGCCGTGTGCGAAACGGACACTGAAAAAGAACTGCCGGAACAAGTCGGCACTTTGAAACTCGTCCGCTGTGCCAAATACGGAAAAACGCTGTTGTGGTTTTACCGCAATGAGGAGTGATACTATGAAAATCGCCGTTTGTCCGGGCAGTTTTGATCCTATTACGCTCGGCCACCTCGACATTATCCGCCGCGCGGCCGAACTGTTTGACCACGTGGTGGTGCTGGTCGTACAAAACGCCGGAAAAACCCCCATGTTCTCGCTTGAAGAACGCGCCGAACTCATCAAACGCGTCACCGGCGAGTTTGAAAACGTGGAGGTGGACTGTTTCCACGGACTTTTGGTCGATTATATGAAAGAGCGCGGCGCCTCCGTTATCGTGAAGGGCCTGCGCGCGATGTCGGATTTCGAATATGAATTCCAGATGGCGCTCACCAACCGCCAACTCTATCCCGAAGCCGAAACGGTGTTCTTAACCTCCTCGGTGGAACGGATGTACCTCTCCTCCTCCCTCGTTAAACAAATTGCACAGTTTGGCGGAGATATCTCCGCTTTGGTACCCTCGCAAATTATCCCGGATATTCTCTCTAAAAATAGAAAGGAAGATGTAAAATGACCGTAGAAGAATTGCTCGACAAAATTGACGATATGGTGGACAAAGCGTTCTCCATGCCCTTAAGCAGAGGTAAATGCCTTGTGGATGCCGATGAGCTGCGCGATATCCTCGATGATATCCGTGCCCATCTCCCGAGCGAGATCCGTCAGGCGAAAGCCATCGTCAGCGACCGCAACGATATTATTGACGATGCCAAACGCGAGTCGGAAAACATCATCCGCAAAGCGGAAGATCGCGCCCGCGTGCTTGTGTCCGAAGAAGAAGTGGTGAAACAGGCTCAGCAAAAAGCCACCGAACTGCTCAACCAATCCCAGCAAAAATCCCGTGAAATGCGCCGCTCGGCCACCGATTTTGCCGAGGATCAACTGCGCCGCACCGAGGAATCCCTCACCGAGCGTTTGCAGGAAGTGCGCCAGACACGTCAGGCTCTGCGCAAACCCTCCCAAATCGAAACCCCCGACGCAGAATAAGTTCCTAAATAAAAAAGTCCCCGACTTCAAAAAGTCGGGGACTTTTTTGTTGTGTTTTATTGCATTGCGCTCCATGGTGTACCGTCAAACGCATCTTCAGCAATCTCAACGTCCCCCTCCGAAAACGCAATCAATTCCAGCGACGTACAGTATGCAAAAGCACGACTGCCGATTCGTTGGAGTTCAGGTGGAAAATTGAGTATATTCAACACACTGCATCCGTAAAATGCCTCTTCGCCGATACTTTCCAAAGAAATACTGAACGACACTGTTTGCAAGGACATACATCCTGCAAACGCGCGCGATTCAATCGTTGTAACCGTTTCCGGCAGATTCACGGTTTCCAAATTTTCGCAAAAGGCAAACGCCTTGCTTCCAATCGTTGTCACCGGCTTGCCGCCCAATTTTCTGGGAACGTTCGCAATGGTGTTCTTTGCAGTAAAAGACGTGACAATCGCTTCCTCGCCGACGATTTCGTAGATATAGGCCGTTTCCGGCGCGTTATCATAACTAGCCTCTCCACCGCTTGTCTTTTTCTTGTCCGTTTTCCACCCTTCGTCACCTATTTTTTTGTTAGAAATTACAGAATCGTTCTCCTTTTTCTCCCCGTTCTCCCCGTTCTCCCCGGCCATCCCAACGCCGTTCCAGACCTCTCTCACCCTTCTCCGCTCCACTGTCTTTTCTCCTCGCCGCCCCCTCAACCATCTCCAACCGCCGTCCCGTCGTCCCCCCCGACTCCCGGTTGCACCCTTTCTCCTCTCTCTAACCAACGCCCGGCCACCCCCCACGCCCACGTCGCGCCACGTCCACACCGCACCACGCCCACACCGCGCCATCCCTACCGCTACGACAGGCCTACCGCCACGCAAAATCCCCATTTTTCCCCATAAATGGGAGTTTCAATCTCGCGCCCCTCTTTCCCAACTCAACGAAAACGCGAAAAACAACCGATTTTTCCCCATTTATTGGCATTTCTGCCATTGGTTGTCATTATTTTGCGTTGTTTCTCGCTCGTCGCTTTTCTCAATTTTTGCCAAAATGCCGTTGTGCCGCCGAAACACTGTCGATTTTATCGACAATCGCTTTCGTTGATATAGGGCCATTTTTCGCAAAAAATACGCAACGAAACAGCACAGATGCATTTTCGCTCGTTTTTTTACAATCATTTTTCACATTTTTTATTGTGCAAACTCTCTCTGTTTTTCGCCACTTTAAAATCGACTGCTTTTCCCTCGATTTTTCCGTTAGCCGTCTTCTTTCTCGTTTTTGCTGGAATATTGTAAAATCGCTCTGTATCAACTATTTTTTAGGAAAAGCGGCCGCACCTTTCTTAATGATTTTTCGACCGACATCAAAAATTATTCGTCATCGCCGCTCCGGCGTGCTTTCGGATTTTGGCATTTGATTTTCACGTTCTTCACAAAATCGGCCGATTTTCTGTCGAATATATCGACATACCGTTTTCGTTGATACAGAGCCATTTTCTCCTTTTTTCGGTAAAAATCGTATGATTAAATGCCCTTTTATGTCGATAGCATCGACATAAAAACAGCGTTTTTCATCCAACATGTCACTTCTTTCGAACACTTTACAC
>JAZLLJ010000002.1:0-14734 GCA_045598065.1 Acutalibacteraceae bacterium | reverse complement strand
CTGGAAGTGCGTATTCAAATACTCCTCTTGCAACACGGCGCGCAAGCTTCTCGGCCCCACCATCACGTAGTCCAAACGGTTGATGGCGTTTCCGGTTTTTTCCTCCGCCTTGCCGAACGCTTCATCCAACGTCTTTTGGTAATCCGCGCCCGCCGTTTCCGTCAATTCGTTGAGAGAAACGCCCGCTGCAAATTCTTTCTTCATATTGGCGGCATTGTCACCGTTCGCGCTAAACGCCGCCTCTTTTTTGAAATCGGCTTGGTGCGGATGCGCTTTCATCCATTTGTCATACGCCGTTTTTTCGCGTTCATAGGCGGCCATTTCCTCTTTATAAAACCCGAAATTATTCCAAAATTTGACCCACCCGCTCGGCTCTTTGGGCTTTTTCGCGAAATCGGGTGTCAGAGAAAAGGCATCGGAAGCGGTCGCCTGAGCCCCTTTTTTCACGGGAGAGAGGTCTTTCAGAATCAACGCATCGTACTTCTCGTGATTCGGCAACGTTTCTCCGCTCTGCTTCAAATCGTGATTCGCCGCCGCAAACGAAACCACGGCGCTGCCAAGGTCCATCTCACTTTTATGAAAAAGGCTGGCGCTGATATTGCCGATAGTATCGGAATCAAACTTTTTAAGAAGCGAGAGTTCCTCATAGTGAGACGGGTCAATCTTGTTTCCCGTTACGTATTGTTCAACGTTCTGCATATACAGGTCGCCTTTGTGTTTCAGCGCCTGCTGCACGTATTCCGGAACCTGATATTTTTGGGAAAGCACCCCTAAAAAGTTGGTACTTTCCTGCAACGCCCGCATCTCGAAATAATACGTATCGAGCGACCGGGCGGCGCCGTCGCGCGACTTCGGGCAAAGCGCTTCCTCCGGCACCGCCAACATCTTGTTGATGCAATCCAGCGTAAACTCTTTTTGGAACGCTCTATCCTCCGGGGTATCGGAGTGAAGCCGGTCTACGAGTTTTTGGTTGTTTTTCTGCGCCTCCGGCGTTCCGGAATGGTCGTAGAAAAAGGGAGCCAAACGAGCCAACGGATTTGCTCCGGCTTGCTCCGGTTGCACGGTCGGCTGCAATTTCACCGCCGCGTTCACCCGGTTGGCTTTTTCCGTCAAAGAGTTGCGGAAACTTTCCTCCGCCGCTTTTTCGTCTTGCAGCGTTTTGCTCGTCAAATAATCGTACATTTGCGTGGGCGAAAGAGCCTTGGAATAATCCAGCGCGCGGATTTCCTCGTTCAACACACCCATATTCACAAAGTGCTGCTTCGCGGTTTCGCGCTCCTCGCCCTGCAACTTGTCGCCGCAGAGCGCTTCAAACTCCTGCCCGTAATCACGGTTTACCGGCTGCTCGCACTCCTTGACCCAACTGTCCAAATGCGCCGCACGAGGCCCGCCGAAAAACGAATCCAACGTATTCATACAGTTGTCCGGGCCGCGTTTGTCAGCAAACACTTCCAAAAACTTTTCGTTTTTGGCAAGAGCGGCGGTCTTTTCCTCTATCTGGTCACAGGTCAACGTCTGTTTCCCGTCACGCACCTGCTCCAAGTAGTACAACCGCGCAAGGTGGGTGGGAAACGTCTTTTTGTCCAAATTGCCGGACCGAGCCGCAGCCAGAACACCTTTCGTGCTCTCCAACATCATTTCCGTAAAGCGGCGAGATTCTCCCTCCGACGGCAGAGATTGCAGTTGTTCCTCTAAACTCCCCACTATTTCGGCTTGAAGTTCGTCTACCCGTTTCCGTACATCGTTCATATCCGGCATACGTAAATCCTCCTCATATCGTTTGTAAACAAAATCGGCGTTTCTACAAAGAATACCCCGTATGGCAAAAAACGGTTTCAAAAAGTTTCGTCTTTAAGGCAAAACCGTCCCGCCGCATATCCCATATAAGGTGATTATACTAAATCCCGTCGCAAATTGCAACAAAAAGGAATACATTCCTTGCAAAATTGCGGCGTTGTTTTCATCGGCCTTCTCACTATTTTCTGTATGCAGACCGTTTTTTTATTGCAAATAGCGGGAATTTGTTTTATAATGAACAGATAGAAACGAAAATTTGAAAACACGCCTCTTTCGGATGTAATTTTTTCCCGATTTTCGGGGTATTACTGACGAACCCCTCTGTAAAAACACAGAAAGAAGGAACGACTATGCTGTATCAAACATTTCTCAATCGCTACGAAAAGGACAAGTGGTTAGAGCGCTATCCGACGTGGGAAGCGTATATGAAAAGAATGGCGGAACAGATGGAGAATGAACATCCCTCGCCCGATTTCGACAAATTGTTTGAAGACATTCAAAACCTCGCGCGTTACGAAAACAACGACGAGCCCGATGAGGCGCGCGATACTCCCGCCTTAAAACCGTTTAAGAAAATCCCGGCGGCAGAGCGGCAAACGCGGCACGATTTGTCGTTGCGGTTGCGGAACATTTATACGCAACACGCGGCGGCCAAGCTGTATTCGAATATTCCGTCTGCCGGAACGCGCTATCTGGAAGACATCGTGATGGAGCGGCACCGCTTCCCCGAAGCGGGACGGACGGAGACGCCGGAAATGCGGGAGTACAACCGTCAAGTAGACGAACGCAACCGCCATTTGGTGGAAATTTGCAAGGATGCCGTCCACCACCGCAGCGAGGTGTTGGACGTCTACGTAAATATGTTCAAAAAGTGGGAGGACTTCGACCCGCTCGCCTTAGCAGACCACCCGCTTTCCGACGAGGAATTGGTGGACAATTTCGACAGAATCCACTATATTGCCGCCATGACCGGGCAAATCCCCAACATTGAGGCCGACCTCAAAAAATTCGGTGTGGATTACGAGACGCTAACCGCCCAAATTCAGCAGTTGGAAAGCAAGGAAGTGCGCACCGACGAGGAAACGGCGGAACTGCAATCTCTGCGGAACGACATCAAAAAACTGGACTATATGAAAAAGGTGTCCGATGCCTATTTCGTCTACGGCGAAAGCGTTTACGAAATGGAAGCGCGCCTTTCGGATATTGAGTCGCCCTATTATGAACTGTTGGATTTGGACGATTTGGAAACCAGACGGACGTTTGAGTTTTGGAGACGCAAACAAGACGACCTCGGCGTGGAGATTGACGTTCCCGGCGACCAACTCGAAGATAAAGAGTTGTTTGTACTGGACCCCCAAACCCCGAGCAAGCACATTATGCCGTTGCTCGAAAACGCCGATTTGCGCGCAACCTATTTTTGGATTAGCGAATACAAAGCCGTCAAAAAATCCCTTGTAGAGCAAGGCACGGCGCCGGAAGACATCGTGTTTAAGATTGGGGAAGACGGCGAAGAATTGTCCGCCGGAAGTTCCGAAAACCAAGGAATTGACGGGCAGTTATTCAAAAAAAGCGTTTCGGCGGAGACGTTGGAACCGGTGACGATTTACGACAAAAACCACCCCGAACGGGCGGTGACGCTGTCGCTTGCCGCGTCCACTCCCGAAATTATGAAAATGGCGGGACAACAGCGCGAAAACACCTTCCCGCCGTTGCCCACGCCGCCGGCATTTATGGAAGAGCCGGTCAACCCGACCCCGAACACCGCAAAACGGTTTTGGAACACGATGACCTTCGGCTCGGCCTATAAGACGGAGAACGATTTGTACGAGCGGTATTTGAAACCGAAATACGAACAAGAGAAAAAAGAATACGCCCTCTATCTCCGTCGTATGGAGCGGTATAACCGCGACAGAGCGCGGGTACTCCAAATCCGCGAAACCTATGTGAAAAATCATCCGGAAGACCAAGAAGCCGGACGGTTGATGGAATTGCAAGAAACGGAGCCGGCGGTGTTGCATCCGGCAAACGTCCCGTCGCCGGAAGCGGTGGAAGCCAAAACGCGCCGTGTTGCACCGCAGATGGACGGCAATAAGGAATTGATTAAAAACGTGTTCGGCGCCGCCTTTGCCGAGCCGCTGTATCCGGCGGCATCGGGCGTTTCCGAAATGCATGCCGCAAAATATATGAAAGCGCTGTTTCAATCGCTCAACACCTATTGCGGAATGCTGTTAGGGCAAGACGACCAGCAACGGTTGTTCTATTTGAACGACGACCACCGGTTGGTGCCGTTTGAAAATTCCGACGTCTATGACGTCAACAATCAGAAAGCGATGCTGAAAATGCTGATGTCCAATCGGCTGTTTGCCATCCCCGCGGGCGAGACCACGCCGGTACAGGTACAGCTGCAAAATCGCGAAAACCCCAACAGCATTTGCTTTGCGGACAATTTGGGTTGCCCGCCGAAAGAGCCGCCGGTCAACCGTTTCTTTGCCCGCTGGTTCGGCAACGGTCGCGACCAGGTGAACGCCTATAAAGCCGCGTTGGAGCAAAGCGCTCGCGCGGTCGGCATCCGGAAAGAGATTGACCGCATTACCAATCTGCGGTTGGCGCAAGGTTTTGACCGCCGCGCGTTGACCAATCAATCACCGATAAAAGGGACTGCCGCCGACACGGAAATGCGTGTGCACAGAGAACTGGCGCTCGGCGAAGAGCAAACGCAAGCCGCCCTCCGCCGCTTTGACGTGGCAGAGACGGAGCACGCGCGGCAAGAAGAATTGGCGAGAGCCCGTGCGGAACGCGGACACGAGGCGATGGCGTTTGATTCCTTGCAGGATATTTACGGTGCAAAACCGGTGTTTCGTCAAACGGCCGCCGACGCGGATTGTTATTCCGATGCGACATTCCATTTGCTGAAATCGGTGGATTGTCGGTTGCTTCCGTCCGGCACACCGTTGCACGCGAACGAAAAAGGGTTTGTGGATTTGACGGAAGAAGCATTCACCGCCGTAGCGGTCGGCGCCGCCATTCTCCCCGGCATCGGCAAAAAGGTGCTATTGCAAAGCGGCGACCAAATGGGTGAATTGACGGAAAAAGCGGTAGCCACCGAAGCAAACCTCTTCTGCGAGGGGTTGAGTTTCGATACCAACAGCAATATGATTCGAAACGATTTGATTATGCACCTGGGTGACGACGGAAGACGGTATCCGCGTCAAATGATAAGCCGTTTCTTCAAATCGTGCGTTCAGCCCGCCCGCGAAGCGGCGGCAAGCGCCGTTACCAAGTATCAGCAGGGCGACCGTCAGCCGTTGGCACACATTCTCGCCCGCAGTTTGATGGAATTTGAGCACGAAGTCAAAGGCGAAGGCTTTTCCAGCGTGGCACGGCGTACAATGGATAAGGTCTACACCACCCAAGTGAAACTGTTGGAAGAAGACCCCGCCCTCAAACGCGCGGTGAGAGAAGAAATTGTTAAAATTCAAAAGACGGCAGACGACAATCTCAAAACGTATGAAGCGACCCGTAAAACGCTTCGCACCGAAAACCCCGATTTCGACAAAATGTGCGAATTGCGTGTGAATAACCAAGAGAGAACCGACGAGTACAAAGCGTTGGCTGCCAAACACAAAGACTTCCCGGATAAACTGATTCAAGACGGAGCCGTCGTGCTGAATACCGTTTATGCCAAGCAGGAACAGCACTTCGACTTGGACGAGACCATAAAACACGTTCACTGCCGTCAAAAGGTGGGCGCGATTTATGCCGAAGCGCAGTTGGCGCGGGAAAATCTCAAATTGGCACACGTGGAAAAACGAGCGTTGAGCACAGAAGAAAAACAAGGCTATCTGAAAGCGGTGTTGAAAGCGGAAGTCCTGCTCCGTCATCACGACGAATTCCAAAGACAGACGGAGGAAAATCCCGAAGCAACGAAATTCCAAGACGATTCGGCGCTGAAAGCGTTGGAATCGGGTTTCGGGATGAAAGAATACCAGCTCCAAACCAAAATTTCCACCGATATGCTCAACTACAAATTCGGATGTGTGGCGCATACGGCGAACACGCAATTCTCCCCGCTGTATAAGGAACTGGGGAGAGCGGAAAACGCCTCTGCGGAAATGGAAAAATGCGTCAATCTTCTGATTTCGCCCGCGGCGCAAGAAGCGATTTGCGCCAAGAGCGACGAGGAATTTATGAAGGACATCGAACATCCCTGCAATCTCTTAAATCAGGATAACGAGATGCTGATGCAAAAAATGCACGAGGGACTCGAACGGACGAACGTAAAAGAGGAATTTTACGGCTATGACGGCGAGCCCGTGCCGGACGAACAACCCAACGTCAGTATGCCGATGTAACTCAAAAAAACAAACAAAAACCGCCCTTTCCAATCAACGTCGGAAAGGGCGGTTTGCGTTGTCCCAAAACCTTATTTGAACAAAATCTCTTTTTTGGCGACCGCCGCTTTGAAATCGGCAAGAGCCATCGGCAACGAATGGGTCTCATCCAGCCGTTTCGTCAATTTTTCTTCTTCGCCGTCGTTGTGGCGTTTGCGCACCTCGGTCACGACGCCTTTTTCTGCAAAGCAGCTGATTTCCAAAATGTGTTTAGCGGCATCCGCCTCTTGAATGACCGTCCAGCCGTCCGGAATCCACGAAATTTCTTGTTTTTTCATTTGTTTTTACCTCACTCATAATGAATTTGGATAGACTTCGTATTTTATTGTATCACGTTCGGTTTCCCTTGTCAAGTTCCCGCCACGGTAAAAAACCTCTTGTTGGATTGATTGACATTTACGGCAAAAGGATGTATACTATAAAACAGATATCAAACGGGCATTTTTTCCAAATTGCCCGGAAAATTAAAAGAAAGAGGAACGTATCATGAGCAACAAGTATGCAGGAACGCAAACCGAGAAAAACTTAGAGGCGGCATTTGCCGGTGAATCGCAAGCGCGCAACAAATACACCTATTTCGCCTCCAAAGCGAAAAAAGAGGGTTTTGAACAAATCGCGGCATTGTTTTTGAAAACCGCCGACAATGAAAAAGAGCACGCGAAAATGTGGTTCAAAGAACTGAACGGCATCGGCGACACCGCCGAAAACCTCGCCGCCGCCGCGGACGGTGAAAACTTCGAATGGACGGATATGTACGAAGAATTCGCCAAAACCGCCGAAGAAGAAGGCTTCCCCGGTCTCGCCGCCAAATTCCGCGCGGTTGCCGCGATTGAAAAATGCCACGAGGAGCGCTATCGCGCCCTGCTCAAAAACGTGGAAACGCAGGAAGTGTTCAAAAAGAGCTCCGTCAAAGTGTGGGAATGCCGCAACTGCGGTCACATCGTTGTCGGCGAAAACGCACCGGCGGTTTGCCCGGTTTGCGCCCACCCGCAAGCGTATTTTGAAATCCACGCCGAGAACTATTGAGTTTGCACAAAAAAACAGCAAAAAAGAGGCAGCGCACTTGCGCCGCCTCTTTTTTTGTGATTGGACTACGACATAGCACAATTTAATATCCGTCGGCGAAGCCTACACCGAACTTATTCACTATTCACTATTACCTATTACTTCCAAAAATCGACACATTGATTTTAGTGAAAAGTGAAGAGTGAAGAAGTAAAAAGTAAAATCGACAAACCTCTTGTGAGATTTGTCGATTTTTGGCCCGCCCGGAGGGATTCGAACCCCCGGCCTTTGGAATCGGAATCCACTGCGATATCCAGCTTCGCCACGGGCGGTTGTTTTTGGTGCTTTCCTATTCTACCCTATTTCCCCTGCATTTGCAAGCCCAATTTTGAAAAAAAGCAAATTTTGCTTGCACCTTCACCTAAAATAGTGTAAAGTATAGAGGTGATTAGACAATAGGAGGGTTGAATATGCGTTTTTGTGCGCCGTGCCTGTTCGGAATCGAAGGCGTGTTAGCGGATGAACTGAAACGCCTCGGCGCCGATAAGGTGGAGGCACAAAACGGCCGCGTGCTGTTTTCCGGCGACGAAGCCATTCTCGCCCGCGCCAACATCCAAAGCCGTTTTGCGGAACGCATCCAAATCCTCGTGGGCCGTTTTTCCGCTCGTTCTTTTGAGGAACTATACCAAGGCGTAAAAGCCCTGCCCTGGGCGGATTACATCGGCAAACTCGACCGTTTTCCCGTGAAAGGCTGGTCGTTAAATTCCACGCTCCACAGTATCCCCGACTGCCAATCCATTGTAAAAAAGGCGGTGGTGGACAAGTTAAACCAAACCTACCACCAAGCTCGTTTCGCCGAAACCGGCTCTTTATACCAAATCCAGTTTACCATCCTTAAAGATGAGGTTTCCCTGCTTTTAGATACTTCGGGAGCAGGACTTCACAAACGCGGCTACCGCGAAATTTCCGGCGCCGCGCCGCTAAAAGAAACCCTCGCCGCCGCGATTGCCGACCTCGCCCACGCCCGTCGTGCCGAACGTCTTTTCGATCCCTGTTGCGGCTCGGGCACACTTTTAATTGAGGCAGCGCTCCAAGCGGCAAAAATTGCGCCCGGAAAATCCCGTCGCTTTGCCGCCGAAGAATGGGCACTCATGCCTGCCGCCGTTTGGCAGGAAGAACGCGAACGGGCAATTTCTTTCGAGCAACCCGACCGTCTGCCGGCGCTGTTCGGCGCGGACATCGACAAAGAGGTTCTTTCCCTCTGCCGCGACAACGCCGAAAAAGCGGGCGTGGCAAAAAATCTCGAAACCGCGGTGCGCGATTTGCGCAACTTTGAGCCGCTCGGCGATTCCGGCACCGTGCTTTGCAATCCCCCTTACGGCGAGCGTTTGCTCGACGTAAAAACCGCCCAAACGCTCATCCGCGAAATGGGAAAAGTCTTCGTCCCGAAACCCGGTTGGAACTACGCCATCATCAGCCCGGACGAGGATTTTGAAACGCTATTCGGCCGAAAAGCAACGAAGCGTCGCAAACTGTATAACGGAATGCTCAAATGCACCTTGTATATGTATTTTTAACAGAAACCGAAACGAAAAGAGGTTTTGACCTTGCGACACGTTTTTATTCTTAACCCTGCCGCCGGCAAAAAAAGCCGCGCCATGGACTACATTCCCGAAATCGAGGCGTATTTTAGCGCTCACGGCGGTGACTATGCCATCCGCGTCACCAACAAAGCAGGTGATGCCAGCATCTACGCCAAAGAGGAAGCTGAAAAAGGCGACCTTGTGCGGCTGTATGCAGTCGGCGGCGACGGCACGCTCAACGAAGTGACCAACGGTGCCGCCGGCGCCAAAAACGTCGAAATTGCCTGTGTGCCCTGTGGCTCGGGCAATGATTACGTGAAGACGTTCGGCAAAGCAGAGCAGTTCCTTGATTTGCCTGCGCTTATCGAAGGCGAAGCAACCGCGGTAGACGGCATTCTCTGCAACGGCGAACTGTCCTTAAATATCTGCTCGCTCGGCGTGGATGCGGACGTGTGCGCGTATATGGGCGATTTCAAGCGCCTGCCGCTTGTTTCCGGCTCGATGGCGTATGATTTGGGCGTAGTCAAAATGCTGTGCAAACCTGCCGGCAACAACTTGAAAATCAAAATCACCACCGCCGACGGCGTGGTTGAGCGTACCGGTCGTTTTCTCTTTGTCCTTGCCGCCAACGGCCAGTATTACGGCGGCGGCTACTGCGGCGCTCCCGGCTCTGTCCCCAACGACGGATTGCTCGACTTCGTATTAGTTACTTCCGTCTCCAAACTGAAAATGATTAAACTGCTCGGCGGCTATAAACGCGGCGAACATTACGGATGGGACGTCTGCGAACACCTGCAAGGTACCAAAATGGAAGCCGAATGTGACAAAGCCGCCTGCATCAACATCGACGGCGAGATCGTCCACAGCAAAACCGTTTCGTTCGAGATTTTGCCCAACCATTTCCGCTTTGTGCTTCCCACCGCCCTTGTCAGCAAACAGACAACCGCAGACAAACTTGCCACGGTCAAGTAAGGAGTTGTACGTATGAAAAAACCTGCCATTCATTTCGAACTGTTCAAAACACCGTATTCTTGGAAATTTATAGCGATTTTCGCGGCGGTTATCGGCGCGTTCGTGGGCATTCTCAACTGCATTCCCACATTGAAAGATACTTCGTTTACCGATCCGGCGCTCACGTTTGACGTGTGGATTCCGCTCGCCATCTTCGTCGTTTTGGGATGCGAAAACACCTTCGACGCCGCCGCCAAATGTTTCGGCTTTTTCCTCATCAGTCAGCCGATTATCTACCTGGTTTCCATTATCGGCGCGCTTTTTGCCGGCGAAGCCTTCCTGGCAACGCTCCACCTATACTTCGTCGTGTACTACATCGGCGGCGGTTGGCTTTGGTGGACGTTGCTCACCATTCCCGGCGGCGCCATCGCCTATCAGGTGAGACACGACAACGTCGTCTCCGCCGTTATCCTGTCGGTCGCGACCGGCGCACTGGTGGGACTGGGATTGGACAAAGCGTTCCGCGTTCTTCCCACAAACTTCCCCCATCATCTTTTGAGTGTGATTTTCTGTATCGGCATGGCGTTTTTGCTTTGCTTTGTGGTGTTCAAAAAGAAGAAAACCCGTGCGGTTGCTCTCTGCATCACCGCCACAACAACCATCCTTCTCGCCATCACCCTCGCCATTCTTTCCGGCAAACCGGCCGGTAGTATACAAACGTTTGATCTTGGCAAGAAAACCGCCGTTTCCTGCGAAGTCGAGAACAAAGAGATTGCCACCGTTTCCTTGGAAGACAACGTCCTTGAAATCCGAACCGCCGAAAAAATCGGCGACACGGTGGTAAAAGTCACCTTCAGCGACGGCACCACCGCCGATTACCGTATTTCCGTAGACTCTCGCAATATGACCGTCGAAGAACCCACCTTTTGACCACAAATAAAAAAGCACCTTACATCGTCCGATGCAAGGTGCTTTTTCTTTATGTTTTGTGTTGCTTTACCGATTTAATTTCTGTCCGCAATGCAAGCAGAAGAACGTGTTGTCCGGAATCGGCGTGCCGCATTTCGGGCAGCAGCCGTTGGCGGTCATGGGTTTCGGCTCCAACGATTCTTCCGTAAACGGCTCGTTGAGCGTACGGCGCGGCTGTTGCGGATTGGTCTTAACCGGTGTCACCGGCACAACCGGTGTCGGCGCCGCCGGGCGCTCGTTCATAAGATCCGATGCGCGGATACCGGCAGGAATACTGGGCATTCCTGCCGCCGTCTCACCGGTAAACGCCGGTTGCTCCCACATAAGCGTATGGGCGCGGCTGCGATAGATAAACAGCGTAATCGCAAACAGCAGATACGCCACCGCATTCAACAGCACGGCAATACCGTTCCAGTTCCCCATCTCCAAGAGACTGCAACCGTCTGCCAAAAACATCACCGCCAGCACACACAAGATAACACCGACAAAGAGACTGGCCTTTTTGCCGAAATTGCCGGTCTTAGCGGTATACAGCAAACTGTTGACCGTTTTGGTGGCAAAGATAAAGAACAAAACGGCCACAACGCTCGCAACGGCAATCACGCCGCAGAGAATGAGGAGTACCCACATAACCACATCGTTCGAAAGCAGCGCGGCAAACAATTTAGCCCAAACGTCTTCCCCTTGCTCGTTAAAAACCGCTACCAATTCGGGGCGTTTTATCCACAGTCCAACGCACAAAATCGCGAAGGAAACCGCCAAAATAATGGATACGACTTCCCCGATAATGGTCACGATTTTTAAGCAAATCGGTCCGCCCTTTTGCAAACTCACACGGTCGTTATACCCTTGTACCAACAAAAGCCATAACCCGACGCAAGCCAAAATGGACAAAAGCGGCAAAGAAAACGTTTTCTCGTTCGCCGCCTCAACGTCAATTACACCGTTTTCGCTGATATCCTCCGATGCAGCCACAATCGCATCCTTCAAATCCGCGTTGATGGTTATCCCGACGTCTTCCTCAAACTCCGTAAGAAAATCGGGAATTTCTTCAACGTTAACCGGCTCCATCGGCTTTGTGGGAAGCAGCGAAAACACCACCGAAATGACAATCGCCGCCGTAAAACAAATCACCGCGGCCAAAAACAGTACCGAACCGCAGGTTTCTTTAATAAGAGCGGTCGCATCCGACGGCTCGCCCGATTCCATCGGCGTTTGGCAACGAGAACAGATAGGTTCTTCCGTCTGACGGTTGCACGCAGGGCATCTCCACAACATATGAACTCCTCCTTATATTCCTTGGGCTTCCTGCTCGTCGAGCGACAACTCGTAAGCAGGCAAAAATTCTTTGATAAAACAGTCCACCGCCGCGATATCCATCGCTTTGAGCGCTTTTTCGGTGGATTTACGGGCGGAAGCGAATTCGCGGTTACCCATTTTCAGTTCCTCCACGCATTTGACGAGAGCAGACAATTTGTCGGCGGCTTTCACAAATTTCGCCTCCACACTGTCTTCGGTAAGCAACAGCGGTGCATACTCACCGCGCAGATTCTCCGGCAACTTGTGCAAAAGCCGTTCACTGGCTTCCCGTTCAACCTGTTTATAGGCATCCCGTAGCTTTTCATCGTGGTATTTCACGGGAGTAGGCAAGTCGCCGGTGAGGATTTCCGCCGTATCGTGATACAGCGCCAACAATACACACGTTCCCGCATCCACGTGGCCGCCGAAACGGGTATTTTCGATAGCCGCCAGCGCGTGCGCCAAAATGGCCACTTCCGCGGTATGCTCGTATAAGCTTTCTGTGCGAACGTTGTACATCATCGTCCAGCGAGGGATGTATTTCATGCGCGACAACGTCGCGTAAAACGTAGGTTTCATCGGACAGTTCCTTCATTTCCTTTTAATCTCCTTTATAGTGTAGCATAACCCCTCGTTTCTGTCAATGATAGAGCGCGTGCCCGACAGAAAATGTTAATTTTGTGTAAAAAAACCGACCATTTGTCCCTTGACTAAAAATACCAATCGCCTTATATTTAATATGTATGCAAAAACCCAAATTTTATAGAGGAGGCAATCCCAAATGTTTGAAAACCTGTATTTGGTCAGCCTTGCTGCTTCCATCGTTGCTTTGGTGTTTGCGTTCATCCAAGCCAAAATCGTGCTTGGTGCGGACGAAGGCACCGACAAGATGAAACAGATTTCTCAGGCTGTCCGCAAAGGTGCTTCGGCTTTCTTGAGCCGTCAGTACCGCACCGTGTCCATCTTCTTTGTTTGCCTGTTTGCCGTGCTGTGCGTGATGGCATATGTGCTGAAAGGCTCCAACCCGGCGTACTCCGGTTTGGTTAGCCCGTACGTGCCGTTCGCCTTCCTGACCGGTGGTTTCTTCTCCGGTCTGTCCGGCTTCATCGGCATGACCATCGCCACCCGTGCGAACGACCGTACTGCGAACGCTTGCCGTTCCGGCCTTAACCGCGGTCTGCGCGTGGCGTTCTCCGCCGGTTCCGTCATGGGCTTCACCGTTGTCGGCCTCGGCCTTTTGGACATCTCCCTGTGGTACGCCATCATGAAACTCTGCTTCCATTGCGAACTGCCGGAAATCACCGCTGCGATGGTAACCTTCGGTATGGGCGCTTCTTCCATGGCGTTGTTTGCCCGTGTGGGCGGCGGTATCTTCACCAAAGCCGCTGACGTGGGCGCCGACCTCGTGGGTAAAGTCGAAGCCGGTATCCCGGAAGACGACCCGCGTAACCCTGCCGCGATCGCTGACAACGTCGGCGACAACGTGGGCGACGTTGCCGGTATGGGTGCCGACCTGTACGAAAGCTACGTCGGTTCCTTGGTTTCCACCTGCGCCCTCGGCGTGGTGGCGGCCGGTGCGACTTCGTCCTTTGACGATGTCAACTCCGTGGCCCTGCCCCTGTTGATGGCGGCTATCGGCGTTATCTGCTCCCTCGTCGGCACCTTCTTTGTCCAAACCAAAGAGGGCGCTTCCCAGAAAAACCTTCTGTCCGCTCTGCGTCGCGGCACCAACTTTGCCGCCATCGCTTCCGCTGTCGTGGCCTTGGTGCTCATCCTTACGATGAAAATGCCGTTCGGCCTCTACTGGGCGATTGTCGCCGGTCTTGCTTCCGGCGTGCTCATCGGTCTTTGCACCGAGTACTTTACGTCGGATACTTACAAACCCACCCAGAAAATCGCGGCCACTTCTGAAACCGGTACCGCCACCCTCATCATCAGCGGTCTGGGCACCGGTATGATGTCCACGGTTCTCCCGATTCTGATTGTCGGCATCGCCATTCTCGTTGCGTTCTTCTGCGCCAACGGTTCCAGCGATCCGAACCTCGGTCTGTACGGCATCTCCCTTGCCGCTGTCGGCATGCTGTCCACTTTGGGTATCACCCTCGCGACCGACGCTTACGGCCCGGTTGCGGATAACGCCGGCGGTATCGCCGAGATGTCCGGCCTCGAGCCGGAAGTCCGCGAGCGTACCGACGCTCTCGACTCCCTGGGTAACACCACCGCCGCTACCGGTAAAGGCTTTGCTATCGGCTCTGCCGGTATGACCGCCCTGGCGCTCATCGCCAACTTCAAAGAGAAACTCATCGAGGCGAATGCCGATAAATTCGACGCCGCCATCGACCTGCTCGATCCGAAAGTGCTCGTCGGTCTGTTCATCGGCGCCTGCTTGCCGTTCCTGTTCTCCGCCCTGACCATGAACTCTGTTTCTCGCGCTGCCCAGAGCATCGTGGTGGAAGTTCGCCGTCAGTTCAAAGAGATCAAAGGCATTATGGAAGGCGAAGCCGAGCCGGACTACGCGACTTGCGTGGATATGTGCTCCAAAGCTTCTTTGAAAGAGATGATTCTCCCGGCCGTTGTCGGTATCGCCGCTCCGATCGTTGTGGGTTGCACCCTCGGCGGCTTCGGCGTGCTCGGTATGCTGTGCGGCTGCACTGTGTCCGGTTTCATTATGGCTATCTTCATGGCCAACGCCGGCGGTGCTTGGGATAACGCGAAGAAATACATCGAGACCGGCGCCCA
>JAZLLJ010000001.1:0-7941 GCA_045598065.1 Acutalibacteraceae bacterium | reverse complement strand
AATTTTGGATGAAGAACGCGAAAACCCGCCCCGACTATACTGGCGTATAGCGGGGCGGTTTGACAATGTTCTGCGCCAAAATCTCGTGTTCTTAAGGAATACATTCCTTAAGAACTCCCGGCCTTGGTCGGGGGCTTGTTTGTTATTTCCTATTAGGCGCAAAAATCAGACCAGAAAACTTCCGGCTCGGCAATGATTTGGAACGGGAATGCTTTGAAAGAAACGGTTTGGTCGCCGCGGGGAGTGACGATCGTTTTGAAAGCGGCGCCGTCTTGCGCGGAGATTTTCACCAGTTGCAAACTCACGTTGTTCCACGGCGGCGCGAGTCCGGACAAATCATAGCGCAGATAGACGGAATCGTCCGACAGCCGTTCGAGTGCCGCCAACGTTTCGATTTTCGTGTCGGTGATGTGGGGGATGACGAGCAACGCGTTGTCGGCGAAAAATGCATCGTTGTACTTGGTCTCATCCATAGTATCTAAGGCGTTGTAGGAATTGACCAACTCAAGATCAACGGTATTGCGAATGATGAAGGGTTGTTTCATTATCATATCGAAAACCTCGGGAGAGAAACCGAGGTCGCCGAGGTTCGCGTCTTCGAGCATCGTAAACTCCACTTCGTCCTCGCCGGCATCTTTCTCGTAAGCGATGCGCAGGCGTAAGGCGAGAACGTCTTTCATATTGACCGCATTATCGCGGGTCATATCCGCGCCGACCAAATCGATTTCCACCGGCATTTCGGCGAGATATTTGCGAAGCACCAGCACGTCTTTGAGGTTGATCACACCGTCGCCGTTCGCATCGCCGACAAGCACCGGTTCGGCGTTCGTCGCGGTCGGCCCGGTTTCACGATAGGCGTAGAGGGTAAGACGTTGCACGTTGACCGCGTCGCCGGAGTTGTCGCTGTATACGCACAGAACGGTGTCGGAAGCCGACAAGTACTCTTGCAGCATTTTTTCGTCGCTAAAGGTCGCTTTTGTCAAATCAGAGCCTTTGTCCGCCCACAGTGACATATACACCGGCGCATCCTCACGGAAAAAGCCCCAAGAAGCATTACCGGACGGGCCGCTGACGTAGGTGGCGACGGCTTCAATCTCGTATTTCGTCGGAATACCGTTGGCGGCAAGGTCGTTGCGAATCGCCTCGGTCAACTTGTCCACGTCAATGACCGCCACGGTGTTGTCGGTAGTGAAATCGCGGCCGATGTCGCCGGACCACACCGTAACTTTACCGGTTTGGTCGGCATTCGTTGCCGTCGGCTCGGTGGCAACGAGGATTTGCTCGTCCTCTTTACCTGCCATCGCGCTGACACAGACAAGCGTTGCAAGCAAGCACACAACGCTTAATACACAAAACAGTTTTTTCATAAAATAACCTCCTTAAATTTTGCTTTCATTACCATAACGTTTGAAAAGATAAGTGTATTGGGAAAATTTTTCCGCAAGGTTAGTATAGCACATTTTTCGGGGGGGCAAGTGTTTTTTATCGGCACCGCAAAATGCGGTGTAGGGAGGCGGTCTCAATGGCCCGTGTGGGATTTTGATGAAACCTATGGCGACGCATAAATTTGTTCGGCTTCTCCTTGAGGAGAAGCTGTCGCCGAACGGCGACTGATGAGGTGTTTGCGGAATTTTTGGAACACCTTATCCGCCTCGCATACGCTCGGCACCTTCCCCTCAAGGGGAAGGCAGGGACGGTGTGGGCAACGTCCCTACGAAAATTAAAGTGCGGTTTATTTCGCCAATTCTTTGCGGAGCGCCAGCACGTCTTTCATATTCACGGCGGCGTCCTCGTTCATATCACCGGCCACAAGGTCGATATCCACGTCTGCGCCCGACAGATATTTACGCATAACGAGCACGTCTTTAAGGTTGACCGCGCCGTCTTTGTTCGCATCACCCAAAAGGACGGTCGGAATGACGGTCGGCGTGGGGGACAGTTCCGCTTCGGTCAGCGCATCCACCCACGCGAGTTCCAATTCGGGATAGTGGGCATACAGCACCGTTTCGATGTTGCTCATATACCCCAAAATCACTTCGAGCGAGTCGGGAAACGGGTTGTTGAGGAGCAGTGCGAGCAGATTGCCGTTTTCGCCGAGCGCGGATACGATGAGGTTACACAAATCGCGCTCGCAGTTTTCGGCATAGTTTTGGTGGTCAACGAACGTGGCGGCAAGGTCGCTTATGAACTGCACGTTTTTGTTCGTTTGGTCGTCAACTGTGGAGGAATACGCGGCGGCAACCGTCGCCGCTTCGCTGATACCGGCGGTTTCGAGGATTTTTTTAAGTTCCGCCACCTCGCGCGTTTTCATCTTGTCGTAGCCCTCGGCAATCGTGTCCGGCAGGGGACAGTCGATGCCATAGCGGACGTAACCCCATTCCGCCGGTGGGATTTGGGTAACGATGTCGGTGGGGTTTACGATATTAAAGATATTTTTGTCGCTGTCAAAACCCGGCTCATCGGTGGTGACGGTGCGGGGCGATTCAAAGGTATAGGCAAACACGTCATCCGGCGAAATCGAAAGAGATCCGTCATAAATCGCGGTGTTGAGGTTGTGCGCTGTCACGTTGGCGACCGCGGCGGCGCGGCTGAAACCGGTGAGCCAGAATTTCACCCGTTTGCCGGAAAGATTTGCAGATTCCATATACGCAAACACACCATCGGTCACTTGTTTTGCAGACCGCTCAAAACCGGCATGGCGCGCGCCTTCGCCCATCTCGAAATTACTGCCCCATTCGTCACCGTAGCCGTGACCGCGCACCGCCACCGCCACAAGCGTATAGTCGCCCTCGTCGTCTGTGCAACTGCGCGCGCCGATGGCGTAGCCGATCGTGGTCGTGCCGGCGTCGTAATCGAACGCAGGTGTGGGGTAGGAGACGGACTCGTCGGTATAGGCAAAATCGAGCGTGTCAAACAGCGCCGTGACGCTTTCGGGCGCAAATGCCGCCATCGCAAGCCGTAACGACATCCGTGCGAGCGCGTGGTTATAGCACGTTCCGGCGAAGAAATCCGCCTCGTCAAACGCAAACGTATAGGTCGCGTCCGCCTCGGTGACGTTGTTATAATAGGTAAAGTCGCCCTCGATAGCCGACTCCGCCGCCGTGGGAATCGCAAACAGCGTTGCCGCTACCGCGACCGCGAGCAAGAGAGAAAATATCCGTTTCATAGTCGGTCTCCTTTATAGAATGGAATATAATACCTTATTATCATACGAAATGCAAAAGAGATTGTCAAGAGGAGAGGTCTCTTTACAAATTTTGCGCGGTGTGGTATACTGTATGCACTGTATACTGTGTTTTTGGAGGGAAACCGTATGAAAAAACTGTTATCCGTTTTGCTGACTCTTGCGCTTGCCGTGGCGCTGTGTTCCTTTGCCGGTTGCGGCGACGAGGAAAACACAGTGGTCAATCCTGTTTCTTCCGATGATTCACGCATTGTTTCCGATAGCGATTCTGATGCGGAAAGTATTGAGTATCCCCCTAATGCGTTGTTGGCAAAGAGCGTTAGTTATGATAATGATTCCGAGTCGACAGTCTGGGAATATACCTACGAATTTGACGAGAAGGGGAATTTAACGAAGACTTTTAAAAATGGAACGTTGTTCGAGGAATACGTTATTGAAGAAAACGGGGACGAAACAAAAATCTGTTATGGTCGCGAGGGAAGTGTAAACTCTAAGGAAAAATATTATTTTGATGAAAACAAAAAAGTGGTGAGAATCGATACGTACGATACCGACACCATTGAAGAGTACGCAGAATATTCTTACGACGATGCCGGAAACTTGTTGCGTGAAAATTATTATAAGGAAGATGAGTCCGGCCGATATCTTAACCGTTATTTTGATTATCGCTATGACGAGAACGGATTACTGGAGGGAAAAGCCTCCTATTATTGTAATTCGGAAGAAGGGGATGAATGGATTCAGTCGGAAAGCTATTCTTATGACGAAAACGGCTTTTTAATTGAGAGACGCCGTCACGGTTACGAAGGTGCTGATGAAATTGAAGAGTACACCTACGATGAAAGCGGAAACCGTATCAGTGTGAGAGGAACCGAGATATACGGCGGATGGGATTACACTTACGATGCAAACGGTAATATGTTGACAGAAACACACTATACCAGCAGTGGGGAGGTAAGCTATTGGTACGAATATACCTACCTTGACCAATCTACACCGGAGAACGTGCAATAAATTAACACAACACAAAAAAGCAGCCCCGATGATATCGGGGCTGCTTTTTTATTTGGTTACTATACTTTAATCGAGCCTTGCCAAATAGCGGCGAAGCATCAACACGTCTTTCATATTGATCACTCCGTCACCGTTGTCTGCCGCCACCAAATCGATTGATAATTTCCGGCTGCTTGCCCAACCACGTGTAGGGGCTGGCGTCCTCGGCGGTCCATCGTGGGATGTTGATGAAACTTCCGGCGTGACCGTAGGGCAGGGGCTTGCTCCTGCCGTTGTGGGTTGGTGCGGAATTCTAAAACGGCAAGACCAAGGCCTTGCCCTACAAAACCGCCACGAATGGGTGCGGAATCCCACAAAGGGACGTTGTGGGCAACGTCCCCTACAACGCCGCCGTTGGTCAGTGCGGAATCGCAAAATGGACCGTCGGGGACGCCGGTCCCTACACCACGTTTGTGTGTTGCCGAAGCCGTTACAATATTTCCACGAAGTGACACGCCCGCGAACCACATCACGCACGCGCCGCGCCCGCCACGCCCACGCACCACGCACGCGCCCGCTCGCGCCGCACGCGCCGCAAAAACGGCAACAAAAAAGAGCGCTCCGTCTCGAAGCGCTCTTTTTTGTTTTTTCCCTTTCGGTCGCCATCCGCCTTTTCACTCGGATGGCGCCTTTCCTTTTCGTGTTTATTATACACCCGTCTCGAAAAAAGTCACCCTACAACAACCACTTTTTTCTCTCTTTGTTGTTTTTTGTCGGTAGAGTTGCAAAAATTCAACTCTCCTACCAGTAGAATTTTTAAAAAAACCTTGATTTTTCGGGATTTTTATGGTAAAATAAATCTGCGCTTGACGAGAGCGGTCGAAAAAATTAAGATTTTCTTTTTTGTGATTTTTTTTGATTTTCGAAATTTTTTATTGAAAAGGAAAAGCCCTTTACAAAAAAAGAACGGGTTTTCGGCTGAAATAATATAAAAAACGTAACGGTGATAAAAGGAGAATGTGGGATGTTGAAGCAAATCATCGCCCAAAATATCGTCTTTCTTCGTAAACAAGCGGGCATGACACAGTTGGACCTTGCCGAAAAATTGAATTATTCCGACAAAGCGGTTTCCAAATGGGAGCGCGGCGACTCCACTCCCGACGTATCGGTATTAAAAGACGTTGCCGACTTGTTCGGTGTGACGGTGGACTATCTCTTGAAAGAAGACCATTCCGCCGAGGAAGCCGCTGCCAAACAGGTAGACCGCCAAAAGAGGCAAAGCCGTCAGATTATCGCGGCGCTGGTGGCGGTGGTCATTTGGCTGATTGCCACGGCGGTGTTCGTCAACGACCAGATGAAAACGAGCGAGATGATTTCCGCTATGTGGACGGTGTTCATCTACGCGTTCCCGATTTCCTGCGCTGTGCTGATGGTGTTCAGCGCCAAATGGTTTTCGCGCCATACCACCTTTTTCTTCCTTTCTTGTGTGATGTGGGGGTTGCTTTTGTCCATATTTGTAACAGATTTTTTCACGGCCAGGTATAACTGGGTGATTTTCCTTATCGGTATTCCGGCGCAGATTGCCATTGTTTTGTGGGCATCGCTCCCGAGCCGCCAACGGAAAGCCGCGGCCAAAGCCGCTGCCGCAATGAAAGACGAATGAAAGAGGGCGAACGTATGCGAATCGGTCACGGTTACGACGTGCATCGCCTCGTCGATGGGCGCAAACTCATCTTGGGCGGCGTGGACGTCCCGTTTGAAAAAGGCCTGCTCGGCCATTCGGATGCCGACGTGCTTGCCCACGCGGTCGCGGATGCGCTGCTCGGTGCCGCGGCGATGGGGGATATCGGGCATCTGTTCCCCGATACCGACGAACGCTTTGCCGGGGCGGACAGTCTTAAACTGCTCGCCGAGGTAACGGCGCGGCTGAACGCGGCGGGGTATCGCGTTTGCAACGTGGATGCGACGGTGCTGTGTCAGCGGCCGAAACTCGCTCCGCATATCGACGAAATGCGTCAAAACCTCGCCGCCGCCTGCGCGGTGGACCTGTCGCAGATGAGTGTGAAAGCCACCACCGAGGAGGGGCTCGGCTTCACCGGCACGGGTGAGGGCATCGCCGCCCACGCCGTGTGCCTTATTGAGGAGATATAAACGAATGGGAAAAGACCTGCCGCGGCAGGTCTTTTTTGTTGCAATTTGTGAGAGGGTGCGGTATACTAAACGTGCGACACAAACTGAATAGAACGCTTAACACAAGTGTGTGTTTTTATCTTTTGGTAAAAATGCATGCTCTACTTTCGCATACTTGTGTAAGCGTTAGGTTTGTGTCGCAGCAATCGGAGTTGTGCATTTTTCGGTGCGTAGCTTCGGCTGCGCACTTTTTTATTTTTAGGAGGAAAACTTATGAAAAAACTATTGTCTATCCTGTTGACTCTTGCGATGGTCATCGCGCTGTGTTCGTTTGTCGGTTGCAGTAAAGAAGAATCGGAGAACGGCGATACGTCTGCCAAGGATTCGACCAAAGCTTCGGGCAAAAAAACGGATGGTTATCCGAAAAATGCGTTGTTGTCGAAAGTGATAAAACACGATGATGGCGGCGTGTTTGAATCGATTGAATACACCTACGATGAAAAAGGAAATATGCTGAGCGAAACGCACTATGATGAAGATGATGTTGCGGAAGAAGAATATAAATATATTTACGATGAAAACGGAAACCAGATAGGCTCACGTTGGTACAATCATGACGTCGGTGATGAGGTACACTGGGATACTACGGATACTTGGGATGCAACGTATGATGAAAACGGGAACATCACAAGCCGATTTTATTTCCACGAAGACGGCAGTTCGTACGTGGCGGAAGAATACACTTACGATGCAAACGGAAATTTGCTGATTGAAAAGGGTTATGAAACAGAATATGACGAGTATCCCAACGGCGGTTATACGTGTACATATACCTACGATGCGAACGGAAACGAAACAAGCGAACGCTTTATTCGCGCCGATGGCAGTGTGAGTTGGTTTAGCGATCGTGCTTGGGATGCCACCTACGATGAAAATGGAAATATGTTGACCAAGACGACTTATCAAGATGATGGAACCGGAAATCCGGTGCCGGTGGTGAGTACGTTTGAGAACACTTACGATGCGAACGGAAACTTGCTGACAACAAGGTGTAATAGTGAGGGTAGCAGTCCGTACGTGTCGGAAGAATACACCTATGATGCGAACGGGAATGTGTTAAGTGAAAAGCATAGATTTTCCAATGAAGTTTTTTGGTATTGGAACGAATACGCCTATGATGAAAAAGGGAATATGTTGATGGAAGAAGAATATGACGAGGAAGGTAATATTTCGATTAGAAACGAATACACTTATGATGCAAACGGGAATATGTTGACGGAAAAGAAATATTATTCGGACGGTGATTTGGGAAAGTGGACCGAATATGTCTACTTAAACCAATCCGGCCCGGAAAAAGCAGACAAAGAAGAATAACAACACAGCCTCGCTCATCCGAGCGGGGCTTTTCGTTTGTGGTCGTTGCGTACCCGCCACGCGCCGAGTCGCACCCGCACACCCGCGCGAACAAAACCGCGGGGCGGTTTTCCGTTTTTGCGAAAACGGGTGGGCGTTGCCCGCGTTCGCGCGGGGTGTGGGTGCGCCTCGGCAACGGGGGTTGTGCGCTATGTTTGGGAGAGGCTTCCCCTCAAGGGGAAGCGGTAGCCGAACGGCGACTGATGAGGTGTTACGAGGAT